>CAYLZE010000010.1:79908-93664 GCA_964388035.1 uncultured archaeon | reverse complement strand
GGCTTCAGTTATTTCAATGCCGGCATTGCGAAAGTAAAAATACGGAAATAATAAGCGGGAAAAATGCGACAGTTAAGAATATAAAAATACAAGAATAAAAAATTGTAAATTTAATTATTTATTTCGCTAATTCTCCTTGTCAGGTTAGTATTTAGCTATTTTCTCAAGTTTAAATCATCACGTAGAATAGGGCAATTGCAACTAATAATTGACCTCCGGAATAGAGGATTGGACCATAAGGAAAGTGAAGATCTTTCCAATAGCTTGAAAGGGCAAATTCATAATCACCGAGAAGTAAGAAAGTAAATCCCACCGTGAGGAGAATGGAAGCAAGCAATGAGAAATTTTGGGAGAAAAAAGTAGATATGGCTGAAGCAACCATCATTGCGATTAATAGCCCATAAACGCCCATTGCCCCTTTTTCTACAATGGAAGGGAGCCCATTTTTTACCAAGAGAAAGACCACGAGAAAAACCACGCCCATGACGATGATCGGAATCAACATCAATAGAGTAAACCCTGTGAATATAAATGTTGCGATCGTGTAGACTAAATACGCCAGAAAGAATATGATTAATCCTCTAATCACCACTTTCATGTCAGTCATATCTATATTCAAGAAGTCAGCAATGAGAGCTAATGTCATGCCGATAATAATCCAGAGTGTATAAAGCGGAACGGAATAGTCCGAGAAGAAAGATAATACACAGGCTATTAGTGAAAGTATTGTAGTTAAAGGTTGATACAATTTTACCCCTTTAAGATCCTCTTTTACCCTTACTCGATAATATTTATAGATGCTAAAAAGGGAAAAAGGTAGAACAAATAACCAAGTTAGTGAAGTGAACATTATCATTATCTCCTTTTTTTAACTAGAGAATGTACCATGTTAATAAATTTTTATTTTATTCAAAAGTTTTAGAAATTGGATTAAAAAGGAGAATGAACTTTTGAGCTGTTTTTCTTTTCGGATTACACTAAAATACCATTGAGTTGTCCATCCTGACCGGGTCTTGAAACAACTCTCGCCTTTCCTAATTCTGTAGCAACAATAGCTCCCTTGGTTATCACGTGCCGTCTATTTAGATCCTTAGAGGCCCGGTTTTCCTCAAATCCCGTAATTTTGACCTTAGTGGTTTTATTCGTGTGGGGGTCCGTAATATTGATGAAATTGGTCGAAAATAATTTCAATTTATTATTTCCTCCCCAGGTCCTTTGATTTTTCTTCTTTTCCTCTCCAATGGTAGTTTCAATGGGAGGACGTGCCAGTTCACGCTTTCGTTTTTTTCGGAAAGACTTGTATTTTTTTCCGGTGTATTTCCTTCGGCCTCTTCCTTGACTGCGAGCCACTTTTTTTCACGCTAAAATAAACTTTAGTTAGATATATTAGTTAAGAAAGGATATCTTTAAAATTTTATTAACAAAAAAAGTGAGCGTCATGTATAATTTATTAAGGAAAACTAAAAATAGGAATTTTCATTAGAGGATATAATATTAAATCGAAATTAATTTTCAATATAAATTGAATGATTAGGATGGAGAATATAGATAAAATATTAAAAGTGGATCAGAAATCCTTAAATCATGTCATTGAATCCATGACCACCACCGTGGGGATTAAAGTTGCTGATGGTGTGGTGATAGGAACAGAATCTCAAGCGACCGCCGGGTATACCGTAGCAACAAAAACCGCTCAAAAACTCTTTGAAATTAATAACTTTACCGGAGCTACGATATCAGGGGGCGTTGCCGATTGTCAATACGTAATCAATCAGTTAAGAGCAATTTCTAAGTTGAGAGAGGTAGAGAGAGGGCATGTTCCGGAGCCTAAGTACATGGCAAATGTATTAAGGAACATTCTCTTTAGCGGAAGATCCTTTTTTCTTTCCATGATGATAATAGGAGGTTACTCTCTACAGGAAAGCCAAGGGAAATTGTATGGTGTCGATTTATTAGGCACGTTCTATGAAGATGAGAAGTATATATCCTATGGTTCGGGATCTCCTTTCGTATTAGGTGTCATGGAAGCAGATTGGAAGCCTAACATGAGTAAAGAAGGTGGAATTGAATTAATAAAAACTGCTATCTCTGCGGCAAAAGAAAGAGACGCCGCCTCGGGGTATAACATTCAGATTTGCACTATTGATAAGAATGGATATATCCAAATTCAATAATTATCCTTTTTCTCTTACTATTTTTCCGTCGTGTATCTTAAGGTACATTTTTAACTTGTTTAGAGATAAGTTTTAGTACGAATTAGATGCATTCTTTTGATGTTATTACGAGTAGATTGATAAAAAATGCATTTGGCCTCATGTGCATTTCTGGTAAGAATTTCAAGTAATTTATCGATTCACGTTAAGATAAATTATAAAGAGACGTCTATTTGGAGTAACTTATCATTTAAAAAAATGAAGCCATTTAGATTATAGTTTGATGCATCCATGATCGTCCAGATCTGGGATTTGAAGGCTTTAATGGGTTGTTCGTTCAAGAACTGCATGTTATTGGCATCCACTCCACTTGGATGTGCCCCTCCAGGATGAGAATGAAAGATGCTAACCAATTGAAGAGCATGCTCTTTAGACGCTTCCAGGAAAACTTCATTGAGTTTTTCCGTATTTGAAATCAAAAATGCTACCGGGGATTTTTCCGTAGATTCAATGCAATAAAATTTTTGTGCGATATAATGATATTCAAAGTCACCATCCTTATTTATTTCCTCGACCTTACCAAAAATGAAACCACAGGCTTCATTTGGTCGAGCATTGTTTACACATGCTTTCAATTGCTCAAAGATTTCTTGAGTTAAAAAGAATTTAATATCTCTTTCAAATTTCATGATGACACCTTTTATATTATATTAACGTGAGAGCGGAGTTAAGAGTAGCTAATCGAGCTTTTTTAGGATCAGCTGCCAATCCCACCAAAATCACATCATTTTTGTGTAGCGTGATACCATTCTTTTTCATTCTTGCCAAAAAATAATTCATAATTTTTTTGTCTACTTTTAATTCATTTCTTGGAACAGGTGGGAAGGATTGAGAAGGGAATAAGAGAATGTATCCATCATATATCAAACAAGTCGCTCCGAGACCTCCAATCTTAATAGCTGCATCTCTCTGCTCTATTCCTGTAGAAAGCTTATCTGCAGCATTGATTACTAAACAAAAATAGATTGGATTGTCCTCTGAATTAATAATTATATCTTTCAGCACCGACGTGTCTCCATTTTCTATGATCGGAATCTTTTTTTTTATATTATTTAAAAAAGTGAATCCTTCTTTCGTTAAGACATGCCCTTTTCTTTTGTTTTCTCCGCTATTCACTTTAATAAAATTAGTATTTTCAGCTAATCTTTTAATTAAAGTTCTAGCCGTGCCAGCACCTAACGCTAATTCTTTCTTTAATCGATATCTACCCAATCCATCTTCATAATCATTAAAAATGAAAAGAGCCAAAATTATATGAGCTGGCAAGTAGGAAGGCTTTATAGTATCGCTTTCAAATAGTGAATTTAGTTTATTTAGCATTTTTCGTATGTTTACCAGCCAAATGAGGTTAATAATAATAATCTTTCACCAAGATAAATTTGTTATACCATAAATTTATTATCTATTTCAAAGTTAACTGCGAAGAATTATAAAAATACAAAAATAAAACAGATAAATTTTGAAGCTAACCTTCAGAGTAAGTCGATCCACATTTTTTCGTTTTCTCTTCCGAGAACTTTAGGGTAAAAAGGAAACAAATATTCAACGGAAGTCTTCCAAGTTTTGAAATATGAAGATTTTAATCACTAGTCATGCTTTTATTTTATCTTTTGAAGCAATAATTTTTAAAAGAAAAAAATTTTTTCTTTAGTTCGAAATGCTATAAAAATCTTGATTTCAGCATCTCACAATTTTACAAAATCTCCTTTTTCTTTTGAGAGTTTATCTTGGATAATGAATTAGAGAAGAATTTCCAAGAGATTCGTTAAAAAAATGCCAAATCTTAAAATAATGGGCAATTTGATGAAAAAGTGTTAACTTGCACCATATCGATCCTTTTCTAAGATTCGATTTTTGTCGTTAAATTTTTTTCACTTTGTTCTCTCAATTTTCATGATACAACCAAAATCTTTAAATATATGAAACACAATACTTAACTTAATAAGCAATTTTAATAAAAAATAATTAGTAAAAAAAGAATAAAAAAATTAGTGGAGGAAGTATTAAAAATGTCCGAATATATTTCATGGAGTCCAATCCGCAGACTCATGAAGCATAATGGTGCGATTATCGTTGCCAGAGATGCTGTGGATGAGTTAATTGATTGGCTGACCCGTTCAGCAGAAAAAATAACAAAAACGGCTCTTAATTTAACAAAACACAGCAAGAGAAAGAAGGTTACTAGGGAAGACATTCTTTTGGCGATTAAATATTTTGCATAAAATCAGCATATTCTTAAAACCCGCTAAGAAAGTCAGCTAAAAGCACTTATCGGGAAAAAATTATACACTTTTTTTTCTTTTTTTCTTAATTTCGTGTAAAGTTATAAAAATGAGAATAACTTAGAAGTTTTTTTCAATTTTACTCGGGATTATTTTGAGTCTAGAATTTTATTGCAGGATCAAGATCTCGCCATGCAAAAGGCGATTTCCCTCAGGCGAACCTAATAAGAAGGTCATAAACTAAAAAAGGAAAAAGATAAAATACCGGCGTAGGATCTCTACACCAACCAAAAAACAAAAATCCAGGGTGCCTGAGGGAAATCTTGGTTTTAAAAAAATATCCATTTTCTACTAATTTTCTTATATAAAATGGCATCATCATTCCTCGCTCACTCTTTTTTCCACATTCTATTGAATCGCGCTTCTTGAATTTCTTTGATGGGAAGAATAATATGAAATGCAGCAAATAATTTTTCACCTTTATTTATTTTGCTTTCAGGTTTTCTTTTTTTTACTAAAATCGTCCCATTTTTTCATTAATTGTTTATACAATTTTAAGTATTCTTGATATTCTTCCCCATTCAATATTTCTACATAATAATTTATTCCCTAATAAATAGTGAGGGTGTGAAGAATCTGAAAAGACTCCTTAGAATCTTCATGACTGAAGCAAGAATAACCAAACTATTTTTTCTTAAAAGTTAATCTCGAATGAACCCCGGTTTAGATTTATTTCCTAACTTTATGATTGGCTTGAATTTTAAGGGCTTAATTTCCATTCCAGCATTAGAAATAGAATTCGTTTAAATATTAATTATGAAAATGCTTTATTTAAATAGGATTTTGATTTAAATCTTAATGGTAGAATTTTATTTTTTCCAAAAAAATTATTAGATTATTATCAAGATTAATTTCTAACAATTTTCTTATATAAAATTAATTGAATTTCCTTTTAAATGATTAACTCATGGCATTTTTTATAAAAATTGTAGATAAATTACAACTATACTTAGAGAAGGTATTTTTTAAAGAGAAAGCCTCGAATTGGTCGAGGAAATTGGCATTCATAATTTTAGATCTGATCCTTATTGTGGGTGTCTTTATTGTATTAATAATGGAAATAGGATATACTTGGACAGGCAACTTATATCCCGAAGGGACAGGCTATCGTTTAGATTTTATTTTTGGAGATTTAGATGATCTCATCCCCTTCGTTCCAGCGATGGCAATCTTTTACGTTTATTTAGTTGTAGTCATGATTATCTATACTTTTTTTTATTTTGTTTTTATCTCTCCAGAGAAAGGATATCCCCTCGCTTGGGCATTGATCTTTATTGGGGTGATTTCATTGATTATTTATATCATTTTTCCGGTATCGACTTACTGGTGGAGGGTGCAACTTTTTGCAGAAGAAAGCTCATATTCCGGTAATTACTGGGCGCAATTGATGTATTCATATTACCGTTTTGATACCTCTTTCAATTGTTTTCCAAGCTTCCACGCATCCATTTCGGTTAGCATGGCTTATACTTGGTATAGAAATTATAAAGTGCATTCGACTACATTTTACAAGATAATAGCAATTATCAGTACTTTTATTGCATTTGGGGTAATATTATCCACGCTCTTTGTTAAACAACATTATATCATCGATGAGATAGCTGGGACACTTTTGGCATATTTTGCGTGTCGACTAACTTTCAATCATATTGGCGGTTTTAATTCGAAGAAAGAATCCTAAATTTTATATTTTTTACAAGGTTAATTTAAAATAGAGAATTCTTTGAAAGGACATCGAAAAAATGAAAGAAGTTTATCCGGATATTTTTTCTATAGTAGAAAGGGGTAAATTTTTAGGAATCCAACGTCCCCCCGAAAATATTTTTATTATTGCTGGCATTGATGGTCTTATCTACGATGCAGGGTATGGGGATGAAAAAACAGTAAGATATTTGGTACAAGAAATTAGAAAAATAGAAAAAGTATACAAGGAACAAGGAAAGGAGTTCAATCTTTCACGGATTTTGCCTTCTCACCCCCATGGAGACCATGTTTCAGGACTGGCACTTATTCGAGAATTATTAAACGTTAGGATCATTTTAACCAGAACAACCGCAGAAGTGATAGCTAATAAAAATACGTTTGCGAATTATTATGATTCCAATTATTTTGAAGATCATTTATATGCCCCAAACCGAACAAATCGGTTTAAACATTGGTTTACCCGTAAAATTACTCATTACATGTATCAGAAATTCTTTGGCATACGCATGGTTGCAAATCCAGATGAAATCATTGAAGAGAATACAACAATTTCCATAAATGGACAAGAATGGGAGATATTTCCCTCTCCAGGGCATTGTTTTGGCCACATCTCTTTATATAACAATCAAGATGGCATACTTTTTTCGGGAGATAACGTGTTAAGGTCAATAACAACGTGGTTAGGACCTCCAGACTCTAATATTGATGATTATATTAAAAGCGTAAAAGAATTACAAGAATTACCCAATCTAAAACTCATTTTACCCTCCCATGGTAGCCCTGTATCGAATCCTAAAGAGAGAATTAAAGAAATTTTGGACCATCGACGGGCTAGGACTGAAGAAATTTTAGAGCTCGTACAACATAATTCTAACCACGGGATCGCACCTTCTGAAATAATAAAAAATCTTTATCCCGAGGGAAGTCAACGCATTAAAAGCATGGCAAGAGGATACGTATGCTTGACGCTAAAACAATTGGAAAAGGAGGGACTCATAAAACGCATTATCGGGAAGAAGGAAATAGAATTTTTACCTGTTCCGGTTGATTAATAGTGACCATTCTCCGCCTCTTTCTTAGCATCATATTTTTCTTAATTAAAAATAGAGATAATAATTTATAATAGAATCTACGATTTCCATTAGGATTGGAAAGCTCAAAACTTATAATTCAATAAGGTTTAGTTCATTTGGATGCATTATCATATTCCATGATCAGTTTGAAATCCTAATAAAAAATGGACTTTCAAGATCATGGTTTTTTTTTTTTAATCACTATTTAGTAATGATTGATAAGCATTCCATGATGACATGTTGGGTTATAATACGGCATGTTCTTGGATTAACAATTCTCAAACTCAAGTTAAAAAGGGAATAAAAACCTTTTATTAATTGATAATTCTATACACTCCCGATTTTTATTACATAAAGCACCTTTTAAAAAACTAATGTCAAATAAAAAGCTCGAATATTACAACGATTTCTTCTTAAAAAAAGATTCTATTTTATTTAGAGAGTATCAGATTAATATTTTAAACGAAATTTATGATAAAAATTCCTTAGTAGTATTGCCTACAGGATTAGGAAAAACAATTATAGCCATATTACTTATTGCACGTGTATTGAAAAAATACCCTGAGGGAAAAGTCCTAATCCTTGCTCCCACGAGACCTTTAGTTGCACAACATGAACGATCTTGTAAAAAATATCTTTCTATAAAGGAAACGGATATTGTTTCCTTGACAGGAAAAATTAGTCCTGAGAAAAGGATCTCTTTGTTTGGGGAATCGAAAATCATTGTATCCACCCCTCAAGTTATAAAAAATGATATCTTTAGAGGGCGGTATTACCTATCCACTACTTCCCTAATGATCGTGGATGAAGCTCACAGAACACGAGGTAATTATGCTTATACGGATCTTTCCAAGGAATATCTTAAATCTTGTTCGGATCCTCTCATTTTAGCATTAACTGCTTCTCCTGGGAAGGATCAAGAATGCATTCAACAAATTTGTGATAATCTATTTATTGAGAAAGTTATTTTCAAATCCCGGGAGGATCTTGATGTAAAGCAATATCTGAATGATATTGAGATCTTTTTAGAGTATACTCATTTGCCCATGGAGTATGTAGAACTGAGTGTCATTTGGGATTCCCTATTTCAAAATTTTCTGAGATTTTTCATTCAACGTAATTTGATCAATCCTCATAAAAAATATTATTCTAAAATTGACTTTTTACGATTAGCCGAGGATTTAACCATATCCTTAAAATTTGAAGATATAATGGACAAAGATATGGGGAAAGATATGCTTGAGAACACGCTTTATTATACTTCTCCGCGCATAATTGATATCGTGACAGAAAATAAGCTTAATATCCACTCCATTTATTCCTACTGTTCTAGCTGTATCTCTCTATTACATGGAAAGGATTTATTAGAAACGCAAGATATTAAACTCTTTAAAACCTTCTTGGATAAACTCATCTTTAAAGCGGATAATGAAAATATTGCTGCCAAGAGAATCGTCGCGTCAGAGCATTTTAAATTAATTTCCTCATATTTTGAACAGGAAAGGTATGAAGATTCACTCCATCCCAAAGTTACTTTAGTAACCTCCATAATTCAGAACGAATTAGAAGGGTATAATAATAAAAAATTGATTGTTTTCACACAGTATCGCCAAATGGCAACCATTTTAAAGAAAAATTTGAAATCAATTTTACCTCTCGATATTAAAATTGAAAAATTCATAGGACAGGCTTCTAAAGTAGAGGATAGAGGTTTTTCTCAGGGAGAACAAGAGGAGATCATGGAAAAGTTTAGAACGGGAGAAATTAATATAATTATTGCCACTAGCGTGGCAGAGGAAGGATTAGATATTCCTAACGTGGATGCTATTATTTTTTATGAACCCATTCCCTCAGAAATACGAACCATTCAAAGACGAGGAAGAACAGGAAGACATGCTCCCGGAAGATGTTATATATTAATCACAAAAAACACCGTGGATGTACCTTTCTATAAAGTGGCTTGCACAAAAGAAGATTCCATGAAATCAATATTATCAAATGAAGAATTTTTAGAGCTAAAAACAGTTGAATCTCGAGAGAAGATAAATTTTAAAAGACAACTTAAGCCGAGATCAGAATGGGATATTATTCAAGATTTCAATGAGCGGAAGGAAAAAGAAAAGGAACTATTAGCCAATCGATCAATAGAAGAAATTATAGAGGAAATGGATAATTTCGCACAAAGCGAACAATATAAAAAATTCAAAGAATATGGAGTAACTTTTTTTTCTGATGTTGCGCATATTTCTAAACCCCATTTAACAAAAAAAGTGCTAACTCTGAAAGGAAAGAAGAAAAAACAACAGGAGAAACGCCATGTTAAAAGATCCCTGAATAAAAACTTAAAAAGCTTGATAAACTTAACAAAAACCTATTCCGCAGGGGGCAAAATTAAATTACAAAAATTAAAAGAAATTGCTGAACAGGAGGGGATTGATGAGAAAAAATTTTTCATACACTTAAATCAAGTTTGTTATTTGGGATATTTAGAAAAACAAAAAGATGACACGCTCTGCTTAATTAAGGATTTAGAATAAATCCAATTTTCTCTCGTCTATGGAGGTATCTTTTTCTATCATACCCACAAAAAAATAATATAAAGTATTTTAATTTCTAATCCATGAGAAGATTAAAAAAACCATGGGAACAATTAGCGTCGAGATATTGTGATGAGAAAAAACCCATATTACGTACCTTTAAATTTTTATTGGTTCATTATAATGAACCAGGAAGAAAATATCATAACTTAAGTCATATTGAATACACGCTTTTAAAAGCTAGCTTATTCAAACTAAATATAATCGAAAAGGATCATGTAAAGTTTGCTCTTTGGTTCCATGATATTATATATGATCCAAAACGAACTGATAATGAGCTGAAAAGCGCTAAGATTGCAGAATCATGCTTGAAATCACTTAACTTAAAGGAAGAAAGCGTGGAAAGGATCAAGCAATTAATTCTCATCACTCGCGACCCCTTTAAAATACCTTTTCCCGATGATCAAGATCATAAAATAATGATAGATTGTGATTTAGCTATATTGGGGGAAACTTGGAAACATTATCAGCATTATCGAAGAAAAATCGAATTGGAATATGTCGAAATTCCAGAATCAATATTCAAACGGGAAAGAAAGAATCTTTTGATGAAATTTTTAGATTCAAGTAATATTTTTAAGACAGAAAAGTTCCAAGCATTATATGAAGAAAGAGCGAGAATTAATTTAAAAAGAGAAATAAAGTTCCTCCTTTAATCTGCAAACCTTTAAAATAAATTCTAAATTTTTAAACGAGAACTAATATAATTCTTACTATAAATTTAGAATTTAATTGAGAGGAGTATAATGAACATGAATTCTCATAATTCTAGTACAATTTCCGTGATTTATGACACGGACATGGATTTAGATTGTGATGATGCTGGGGCCCTTGCTATTGTTCACGCTTTAATGGATAATGGAGAGGCAAATCTTCTCGGGGTTATATGCGACGTTCCCTTAGATTCTTCCCTAAAATGTGCCTTTGCCATAAATAAGTATTATCACAGAGCTGAGCTTCCAATAGGTTATCTAATGAAAGAGGATTTTAAAAATGGAACGAGATTTAAGGAATATAGGGAACATCAGAAAAAAATTATTGCTACTTCTGAGCGAAATTATTACCCCGAGAAATTGGTAGAACATTATAATTTGAAGAATGTTGATATTCCAAACTTGTGGGATGCTGTCTCTCTATATCGTCGGTTATTGAGCAATTCTGTGGATAATTCGGTGATCATCATTGCGGTAGGATTACTCTCGGTATTAAGTGATTTATTAGACTCGGGACCAGATGAAATTAGTTCCTTATCGGGAAAGGTATTAATTAAAAAAAAAGTAAAGAAGCTTGTAACAATGGGATGGGGTCGATTTCCTCAAGATATGGAAAGACTTAATTGGAGAATGGATTGGAAAGCCGCAAGAAATGTAATTCATTTTTGGCCAACCCAAATAATTGTACAGACGCACGGAGATGAATTTCTTAATGGGAAAACTTTGTATAAAACACCCTCATCTAATCCCGTTCGTAAATGTTATGACTTATATCTCACTCCTCATCACAAGGGAAATTTTAGCTGGGATCTGTTAACATCCTATTACGCAATTCGGGGTTGTGATCAGTATTTTGAAGAGGTCAACGGATATCGATTAATATTAGATAAAGAACCAGGAAAAAACCATTGGGTTGCAGATGATACCCAAAAACCGCCCCATAAATTTTTAAAGATCATCAGTCCTAGAATGAAATTTAAAAAAGAGGTTGAAGAACTTTTAACTAAACTCCCAGAAAGAAGGTAAAAGGATTAATTCACTCTGCTTTTTTAATTAAGGAAATTGCTTTATTAGGACACTTGGATATGCATATTCCACATCCAAAACAATAGAGTGGATCATGAGTAAGCTTTCCGTTCACAATTTTTCTTGCTCCAAAATAACACCATGGTTCACATTCTCCACAATCTATACAAGAATTGGAATCAGTTATAGCAAGAAAATCACTTTTTATCATTTGTGGAGAGCCGAATTGAAGATAACGATTTAAAACCACGCAACAGCAAGGACAGCATTTACAAATCACGTAGTAAAATTCCGGATTTGGATAGAAGATAAGCTGATGCACTAACCCTAACTCATCACATTTTATAAGGAGTTCTTCAATTTCTTGTTTTGAGACCTTTTTTAAATTTTCCGATTTATATGGAATTTCTTGAAGAAATTTACCAAATCCTATATGAATACATGTATTTATCGGAAATTCACAATTGGGCTTATCATATTTACGTTGAGTAGTCCTGCAATAGCATTGAGAGATTCCCGTTACATTAGACCTTTTAAGGATTGCCAAGATTTCTTGAGAAGGGAGAAATCCTACATCCAGATTTATGTTCATGTTTAACGGTATAACTTTTCCCCCCATCTACCTTTAAAAAGATACTTATTTAAAATCGAAATTGAATTTATCTTTAGTTTTGATTCTAATATCCTCAAGAATTCCAGCATGAATACTTCTTGTGCTCCAAATAAGGTAGTTAATAATTTGCCAAGAGAGGGGATTCTTTTTATTAGCGTGTCGATTTTGGATTTAAAAATTCTATTTTTCATGTTAGAAAGCATAAATAATTGATTTTATTTAGAGGCAAGCGTGTTCCAAGGATTTTTCCGCTAAATTTTTTCTCTCCTTTTCTTGAAAAACATGTAACTTAAAAGAATTACCAAAATGGAGAGTGGTATGAAAATTGCCAGGGGATTACCACCAGATAATGTAAAGAGGTAATAAGAAATGGTAAGAGTGCTCGCAAAGAAAGCAATGATGGAATAATATTGTGAGGTGAAGTTCTTTAATCTATTTAGAAACATGTACACCCGGAAGTTCATTTTTTTTATCACCTCGAGTTCATTTTCATTTAAATTTCGCAATACCTCGGGATTTTCATAATAAAGTCCTAATCGGGGATCATACTTACCTTGTAACTGTTCCGTGCTTATCAAATAGAGTAGATGATCTTGAATATTTTGCTTTTTTATTTTAAGCTCATGATTTAGAAATCCGATGGTTAAATATTGATTTGATACGGCATGTATTGTCATTAGAACATAATCTTTTAAGATGTTTCTTTCTAGGGTTTTTACTTTTTCAACTAATATCGCATCATATTCAATGAGAAATTGATCGAAATTCTCTAAAATATACTTGTTTTTTGATTTAAATCCAACTGACTGTTTACTGTATTCCTTCACTTTGTTCTTAATCCTTTTTTGAATATTTTTTAAGTCGAGATTAACATTTTTTATCCTTTTTTGTACGATATCTTGCGCTCTCTTAAATTCTTTTATTTCAATATTATCCTCGACCCTTCTTTGAAGGGTGCCCAGCAACTGGCTTAAATGAATTTTGGAATCGTTGATGAGAGCTAATAGGTTTCCTTGCAATAAATCGTTCTTCAAAAGCTCGATCTTTTTATCAAGTTTTTCTTGGGTTATTTCATATTCTTGCAGTACTTGATTTTTAAACTTAACTTTTAATTCTTGGAGCTCCGAAGATAACTTTTTTGCTTCTTCGCTTTTTTCCAATATTATCGTAATTTCCCCTTCGATTTTTTTATCAATGTTCGTTAAGGATTGTTCAAATTCGGTTTTAAAACGTTCAAAATGATCTTTAATTTTCACGTACGATTTGGAAGTCTCAATTTCTTCTAAAATGATGGAATAGTTTTTATTTAAATCCAATTTTAATTCTTCAGCAAAATTTAAGATCAAATTCTGAACTTTTTTAAATAGGGAAGTATCTTTTTTGATTTGTTCTAAAGCTTGTTTTATATTTTGTACTGAAGATTCGAAATGGTCTTTAGTTTGAACATATTCCTTTCTGCTTCCTAAGTCAATTTCAAGAAACCGTATTTTTTCTTCAAATTGCTTTTTAATGGGCTGATCAAAATTCTCTAAGTC
>CAYLZE010000010.1:71890-79898 GCA_964388035.1 uncultured archaeon | reverse complement strand
TAATCCTATTTTGAATTTCGAGGAGATTGACATTTAAGGTACCCTTTCTTACCGCAGAATCATATAATGCTAATATTTTGCCGATTTTCTCTTGATTTTCTTTTAATAATTTATTATCTACAAAATAGCGGATTTCTCTATTTTTATAATAATCTTCCGTGAATATTAATAAACACTTTTCGTCCTCAAATAATTTTCCTTCTACTCTTGAGGATTCAATTAATACCTTTATTTTCTCAATTAAAATGTTACATGAGAGACTTGTTTCTTTCTTTAGTTCTTTAATTTTAATATTATTAGAATTATTCTTATCAGAAAGGTCTTTTATTTTATAAGTAATAATTTTATCCATTAATTCATCTCTCAGGAAAGAGAGTTCATTCTCAAAATAAATCTTAAATTTTTCCCATTGGATCAAGGTAACCTTTAATTTTTCATCAAAATTACTTATTAAACTTCTTCCTTTTTCCAACTTATTTAAATATATTTTATCAATAGTTACAAAATCGCTTTGCAAACCATCAATTTTTTTATTTATTTCCTTGATCTCGAGATTTTTTATTTTATCAGGATCATTTAATTTAAGTTTGAAATTGTTCAAGTTAGTTTTCAATTCTACTATTTTTTCGGAGGCAAAATTCTCAAAATCATCAATTTTAGCTCGATTTCGCACTTCCACTATTTTATTTCGCAGTTGTTGGACTTGTTCACCAGCGATTTTAATGCTTTCTTCCTCCAATTTATTGAGCCGTTCTTGCAAGTGGCGATAAAGAAAGTTCAATTTTTGTTTTTCTTTAATTTCTTTTCTAACATCACCCTTTAACTCCTTGATTTTTTCTGATTTTTCCTTTAATATTAAATCGGATTCTTTTTGAACGATCTCAAAAGCCTCTTTAAATTCGTTATTCTTGATTTTATCACGGGCTTTTTCACTGATGATGGAAAGCTCTTGTTCTAATTCCTTTCTAATCCTTGCGACGGTTTCCATGGTATCCTTAAAAAAAGAAAAACCACCAGCATAATAATTAAATACTTGATTTAACTCTTCTTGAATCCCAATCCAATTTTGGATGACTTGTTTATGTTTTCTTTTGATTGTATCTTCTTGAGTGGTGATTTTTTGAGAAATGAAATGAATTTTTTCATCAAAATAAATAACACTAGCTTTTAATTCTTCAAATTCTTTAAGCATCATATCATATGTCTCATCGTCGTATTCTTTTTCTAATAAGTCTCTTAGAAAGGATCGGAACATCTTAATCCTTTTATTAAATACTTCTCCCGCATCAAATACTTTTTCTTCTAATTTATCTAAGATAAGTTCATAATTCTTTACTTCTTCTTTTTCCTTTATTTTTTCTTTTAAATATTTTTCAGTTTCATTTAATTTCTTGCTTAAAACAGAGTATAAATCATTCCAACGGGCAATTTCTGCGGCTAACACGGCTTGGATATTGAGATAATACAATTCTTCATTAAATGAGTTTTCAATATTTTCATTCAAGAAATCAGCTTCCAATAGGGTTGTTCTAGTTATAAAATTTAACCTTTTTTTGGCATAATTTACCTCATCCATTAGCAAGTAACTCTCAATTTCTTCTTTAATTTGATTCGTTGCATTTTTTAAACTTAAGGTGATATTATAGATATCATTTTTAATTTCTTTTAACTTAAGCTTTTCTTGAAAAAGCAATTCTGCCTTAATATGAGTATCAGAAACAATGATATTTTCAGGGATTTCATCCAGATAGAAATAGTATTTATTTTTCCTCAAAAGATTTCTTTTTTTTCTTATCATTCCTTCAAAAAAATGATAAGAAATCATTTCCTTAATTAGATTCTCCAGATCTTTAATTTTTAATTGATCCGATCGAAATTTCATATTATACTTCTTTAATATGTCTGAAAGGCAGATTACACTACTTTCTTCCATTTCCTCATATATCGTCGTTGCCAACAATTGTTTCCGAGATTCAAGATTATTCAAGTAATTATGAAACTCGTTTTTCATGGTTAAAATTTTAAGGCTAAAATTATAGTTCAAATTGATGTAGGAAATGACCTCGTGGATGGATTCATCTAATCCAAAAATAGCTTGAATACTACTTAAATCGATATACTTTTTTCTTTCTAATTCTGTAAAAATGACACGTTCTATTTCTTCTATAAACTTTTTCCATATAATTGAGAGGAGGATCGTTAATTTTGAAATTTCAGTTAAATCTGCTAATTTCCATTCTATATCTTTTCGATCCAATAGCATTTTTAATCGATTAATGCTAAACGAATAAATACTCGAAGGATCATAGTCCATTACCCAATTATAATTATGCAATACCCACACGATCCAGAATGTTGCATTAGTATTTCCCATACCATCTTTAAAGCTAAATCCCCCATTCTTTCTCTGGAATTGATATAAATACTGAAGTTCTTTTTCTTTAACTTCTTTCTCTAAACCCAGAAATAATAAACAAGCCAGTTTAAAAACAAGGGAGGGATCTTTTTTACGAATTCCTAAATATGGACGAAACTTTTCTCTATTGGCTCTAATCTCTATATCTAATAAGGAGAATATTTCTATAACGAAATATAACGTTTTGGCAGGAGAAATTTTTTTCTCGATTTCACATTGATCATCTAAACAATGATAAAATCGAGTTCCTTTTCCATGCATGAAAATAAAGTCTTTAATGAAGGAAATGGATGATTCCAATCCGTGAGAAAATAAATATTCATCTAACTTACCTAAAAAAAGCATAATCATAAGTGCATAATAGGTGGTCCAAATATCAGGTAAATGGTCAGAATTAGGATTCATTTTGAATCCGATGGTATTATCCCTAATAATCTCGCATTTTTTTATGAAATTATAAATTTGCTCGTTATTGATAGGATCGGTTTTTTTTAAGTATTTTCTTAACAATAAAAACCAGTATATATTTTCTAAGTTAAGATTTTGAAAAGAAAATAACGTCTTTCCCATTTGATCATAAAAAGCCATGAGTTGATTGATATTACTGATATAAAAATCATTAATGTTACTGCTTTTTATCAATGCATACGATTCAAATGGCTCTTTCTTAAAAACGGTTAAATATGGAAATGCTGTTTTTCCTTCAATTATAGTCAAGGATGTAAAATACTCCCGAGATTATTTTAAATTTTATGGGCTTATGATTCTAATACTAATACAGAAATATAATTTTTTGTAAATAAAATTCATTAATCATAACAATAATAAGCTTATTTAATTTTATAATATTCTTTTATAAATACAACAAGTTTTTTAATTACTAAAAATATATTGAATTTTTATGGTTTCGAGGAGAGTCAAGGATTTAGAATACGCAATACGGGATGTAGCACTTGTCGCTGATGAGGTTCAAAAAAGCGGGAAAGAGATCATCAATTTAAATATTGGCGACCCGGCAAAATATGATTTTGATACTCCCAAATATATCTCTCAAGCGCTAGCTGAGTCTACAATTTCCGGTCAGAATTATTACGTGGATAGTTTGGGCGTGCGAGAGCTTAGAGAAGAAGTTTGCCGGTATGAAAATAATAAAAACTCCATTAATTTACAACCTGATGATGTTCTTATAACTTCGGGAGTTACTGAGGGCATTTATTTTCTTCTCGCGGGATTAATGGAAAATAATAATGAAATATTGATACCGGGCCCGAGCTATCCCTTATACATTAATTATTCTCGGTTTTTTGACGGAAAACCTATAGAATATCAGTTAGATGAGGAATATGACTGGGCCCCCAATGTTGAGGATTTGAGAAAAAAGATTACCCCTAAAACTCAAGCTATCCTAATAAGTTCCCCCAATAATCCCACGGGGGTATTATATGATCCGAAAAAAGTTCGAGAGATCCTTGATATAGCAGGAGAATATGATTTACCCGTATTATCTGACGAGATTTATGATCAAATCATTTTTGAAAAGCAATATACTTGTCCTGCCACCTTGTCAAAAGATATTCCTATTATCGGATTAAATGGATTTTCAAAAGCTCACATGGCAACGGGATGGAGATTAGGATACATGTATTTTCATGATCCACAAGGTAAACTAATTGAATTAAAAGAGGGTATTGAAAAAATAGCACGATCAAGATTATGTGCCAATTCAAATGCCCAATATGCCGCTATTGAAGCATTGAAAAATCCCGGCCCTCACACGGAGGAAATGGTGAAAAAATTAAAAATAAGAAGAGATTATTCTTACAAACGGTTACGGCAAATAGAAGGTGTTCATTGTATAAATGCCGATGGTACTTTTTATCTATTCCCTAAGATAGAATTTGAAGAATTTCCACAATGGAAAAATGATAAAGAATTTGTTATTGATCTTCTCAAAAAAACAGGTGTTTGTACCGTATATGGCTCTGGATTTGGAAACTATGGAAAAAATCATGTGAGATTCACATTTTTACCCGATTTAAAAACTCTCGAAGTAGCATATAATTATGTAGAAGATTTCATGAAATAAAGAATTCAACTGATTTTTTGTTTCATTATACGGTTCAAACCTTTTAATAGCGCTAATACAGAGGACATTACAATATCCTCATGTGTGGCACTCGCTTTAACGATAAGATTGCTCTCCAAGTCCATGAGTTCTATGGATACATGTCCTAAAGCTTCTGTTCCTCCGGTAACCGCATCAATATTATATTCTAGAAGTTTTACCTTGCTCATGGGTTGAAAACAATTGACAATAGCCCTAACTGAAGCATCCACCGGCCCCACTCCTATGGAAGAACCTATTTTTTCCATGAATTCTCCATTATTTTTAATTTTTAACTTCACGGTGGAGGTAGGAGTCACTGAGCCTGTCAAGACAGTTAATTCTACTAACTGAACAAGTTGCTCTTCTTCGGGTAATTCCCCCATTACATCTTTTACAATTGCCAAAAAGTCTTCTTCTGATACTTCATGTCCTTTATCACCAAAACGCTTCACATTCTCCATGATTCTATTGAATTGTCCATTAGAAGCACTAACCCCCAAATCACTTAGTTTAGCCTTGAGGGCATGCCCTCCCGTATGCTTTCCGAGCTTAATGGATTGCTTTACGATTTCAGCCATGGAATCCGATCTTTTAATGCCAATTAATTCAGGAGAAAGCGGTTCATAGGAACGTGCATTCTTGATCATCGCATGTGCATGAATTCCCGATTCATGAGCAAATGCATTCTGACCGATTAAAGGTTGGAGCCTTCCGATTTTTATTTTGCCCCCACAAAAGCTTTCGATCAACTTTGCTGTAGGAAAAATTTTTCGCGTATTTATATTCATTGGTAATCCATAAAGAGCATATAATGACATTGCTGTTTCTTCAAAAGAAGCATTACCCGCACGCTCCCCCAAGCCCATTATGGTGGTTTGTGCTTCTGATGCCCCATTTTCAAAACCTGCGATCGTATTAGCCACTGCCAGCCCAAAATCATTATGACAATGTACGGCAATTCGGACATTTTTCGGAAGTATTTCGTAATTTTTTCTGATAATATGTCCAAATGCTCGCGGTGTTATGGTTCCTACCGTATCGGGAATATTAATACGCGTGGCTCCACATTGCACTGCCTTAGTATTGGCTTGAAGAAGATAATCTAAGTCAGATCGGGTAGCATCTTCTGCAGAAAACAACACGACGGAGTAATGCTCTTTAGCATAAGATACCATTTTTTCAATATGTTCTAACACCTCTTCCCGAGTCATCTGTAATTTTTCTTTAATGTGTAAATCAGAAGTAGCAATGAAAACATGGATACTATCCATGTCTGCTTCGATAACTTTATCAATATCTAATTTATTGCATCGAGCTAAGCCCATAATCTCTGAATTTAATCCCAGTTTGGAGATTTCCTTACAAGCATCAAAATCTCCTTCAGAAACGACGGGAAATCCTGCTTCTATGATATCAATGCCCAAATCATTCAATGCTTGGGCAATGGAAATTTTTTCTTCATTCGTGAAGCTAATCCCCGGCGTCTGCTCTCCATCTCTCAGA
This sequence comes from uncultured archaeon, assembly GCA_964388035.1. Lineage (GTDB taxonomy): Archaea > Asgardarchaeota > Lokiarchaeia > Sigyniarchaeales > SOKP01 > JALGVJ01. Next base: position 73,872 of record CAYLZE010000010.1, on the reverse strand, counting down.
GTGGTGTCGAAGAAATATGCCTTCTCAGGCAGAATCAATTCTCCTCGAATCACATCCATCATTTTTGAAACGCTAATTTCTTTTTTTTCCGTCATTTTTAATGTACCTAACCTATTTTGATTTAATGTCTAAATTCCTCCCCCGAATAGGAATGGAAAATCACACTCCTAACTCAAAAGGAGGTTTTTATAATAATAATAAGAGTAACGAATTTCGCAAAAGTTTTAAAGAAGAAAATCCCCCCAAAAATATGGTTCTTTCAGAATTGGTCAGTTTTTGAGGCATTTTATTCACTTTGCGTAAAACTCTTGCTGTATAAAGAAATAAGAACTTGAAACTATTAAAAATTTTCCATTTCTCTTCATTACTGATACATGCTCTTAAACCTTTTAGGACATTAAGCGCCATTGGTGAAAAATTCGTTAATATTTAAATGCAAAGAGGATTTAATCTTGCGCGGAATTCACTAAATTTGAATAGCCCAATAAAGCCTAATCAAAGAAATAAAAGAAGATAATAAGTAAAAAATAAAAAAATATTAGTTAAAAATTTAGAAATACTTATTTTTTCTTGGGAGGTTCTTCCATTTCTCTTATCGATGGAGTTAGAAAGTCGTCATTCGTGGGTTTTTTGATTGTATCTAAAAGTCCATATTCCGTAATCATTTGAAGTACACCCATGACCTTCATTCCATGTCCGTAGAGCTCGTTCGCATCGGTTAAATTACGCCAGCAGAAAGGACATTCAGTCGTGAGAATATCTGCGCCTACAGCATTCGCTTCGTCGCATCTAAGACTGGAGGTCTTTAATGAGAAATCGGGATAACCAGCTCTAACCCCACCACCCGCTCCGCAACACATGGAATTCATCTTTATTCGATACATTTCCTTAAAAACGATACCCACATCTTCTTGGAGTTTTCTAAGAATTATTCGGGGGATTTCGAACCATTCATCAATCTTCTGATTGATTTTTCTCATATCAAACATTAAATTCTTGCTCTGCTTGATAAGTTCTTGTTCAAAATCTATTCCAAAATGTCGACCGGTATGGCACGGATCATGATAAGTGACAACCTTCCCTTTGAGTTCTTTATTAGGCTTGAACTTAATTTTATCTTGCTGGATTAATCTTGCTACTAATTCGAAGGCATGTTGAGTTTTAAAGGGAAGTTCCTCTCCTGCAGGCATCCATTTTGGATAATCAATAGTGATGGTTCGGTAGCATCCCGCGCAAGAAAAATATACCATATCCAATCCTTTAAAGGCCTCAAGATTCTTGTTCATTAATTCTTGAGCGGTCTCGACAGCCCCAATCCTGAAAAATGGACTTCCACAACATACCTCATCTCCGACCAGCGTAAAATTCATCCCTAATTGCTCGAATAATTTTGCAGTTGCGATAGCCACTTCTACTTGGCGATACGATGCGGTACAACCAACAAAATAGCCTATTTTAGCATCCTTATTATCTACATACTTTCCAAGACCAGCATCTTTAGCCCATTTAAATCGTTCATCCGCTTTTCCACCATAAGGATTATTTAATTGCTTGACGAGCTTATCTACTAATTCATGTTTATCAATCAAGGGAATGCCTGCTTCTAAACAAGCTGCTCTCAAGGATTCAATAATATCCACCGTCGGTATTTTATTCTCGCATTGAGCAGAACATTGGCCGCAAGTAATACACGGCATGATCACATCTCGAACTTCATCCGAAAATTCTAAATCTCCATTTAAAATGGAACGAGCAATCCAAACTTTTCCTGCATTCCAAAATGCTTCCCATCCATACTCAATACCAGCAGGACAAGAGTCTACCATTCCCTCATAAAGAACCGTTTTTTGCTTACCTGTATATTCACCAATTCCTTCACGGCTAGGTTCTCCTGAATAAGCAAATCTACAAGCTTTACAGTGGATGCATTTAAAAATTTGCGGTTTAAGTTCTTCTAACCTTTGCATTCCAGTTTTTGCCAT
>CAYLZE010000010.1:0-71790 GCA_964388035.1 uncultured archaeon | reverse complement strand
AAATATTTCCAGTACATCGCCGCTCTGCTGTAGGTTAAAGGCGCGTGAATGTAAGGATCGGGACGATAATTCAACCATCCTTGCTCTAATCCATATTCCGTGGTTTCCTGGTTCATTTCCTGAACTCTCTCAAAATCTTCTGTTTTAGAACCTCTTTCTGAACATTCTAAGTTGCAGAAATTTGAGTCAAAACAGATGATTGGCATGCAAATGGCCTGCCGGCATCTTTCAATGCTGGCAATCCACATCACGGGAGGGAATCCATATTTTTCCATTGCTGCATTATACATTTCTGCAAAATGAGCACATTCGTTCCAAGGAGTATACCATGTTATGAATAAGAATCCAGCTTCCCAGAACGAGTAGGGAATGGCAATCTTATTTGGCTTTTTCAAGCGGCTTTCAATTTGTTTGGGATGTAATTCCCAAGGTTTCATGGCTTGTCCATCCTTTGCTCTATTTTTTGCGAAATCTGCGCAATGATTATTTATCGTCTCGACTACAGCATCTAATTCTTTTTGGGATTGAGCCCAGCATTCCCAATTCATCCACCATTCTGGAATTCCGATTTCCTTGAAAAATTCATAGTCATGAGGAATTTTATCTTTCGGCCATCTTGTCATGACCAGAGGATAATTTCCCCCTTGTACCATGACGGTGTTATGAGCTACCCCAAATTCTTTCATTCCGATCTCAAGGGTCACGTCTTGCATATCATAAGGATTAGACATTCCCCACGCAATGACCGTTTTTGCATCAGGATGAGGATAAATCTTCACAGCTGCTTTTGTTACTACACCCAATGCACCTTGGCTTCCCATCAGGAAGGACCACATATCAGGACCTAATCCATACTTATAAAAGGGTTTAGCTCCGGGAAGTGCCCAAGAACCGGTTCTCACGATATCTCCGTTGGGGAATACAATTTCCGCGCACATGAAATTATCTCCCTGAGGACCCACACTCGAAGTATAAAGGGAAAATCCTCTATCAATCGCATCCCCCATGACAGTTGCAGCGGGTGGAGCACCATCTGCAATGGGAGGAGCCCAATCGGAGTGATTTTTGTGCATGTAAGCCCATAACTGTCCATTGGTGACTCCAGGTTCGATAATTGCGAAGCGGTTTTTTTCATCGATTTCTATGATTCTATCCATTCGTCCTAAATCCAGCAATACACCTGCAGGTTTGATGGTTGGACACGAAAAACCTCCAGAAAGGCCTCCTGAGACGGGAGAAACCGCAATTTTTTCATCGGAACAATACAATAATATTTTTCGGATTTCTTCCGTGTATTTGGGACGGACGACGATATCGGGAATTTGACTCTCCAAGCCCATGACGGATTTAGCAAGATAAGAAGCAGTGATTGCCTTGTTATTGGTGGCGTACTGCTTTCCTACAATCCCTTCTAAAGCCATAAGGTCTTTTTCATCAGCTAATTTATACGACATATTTTCTTTTTTCCCAATTTTTATGATTTTAATAAATTTTTAGTAATATTTTGAAAAATGTTATTTTGAATTTTAAATTTTCTTTATCTCATTTTAATCAGATTCATGATTTTTTTTACAAAATTTAGCTTCCTAATTTGATAATAGATTTTTAGATTTGTATTTGGAGGAATATAGCGCTAAAAAAGAAGTGTGAGGAATCAAAATAAATAAATAATAAGGAAAACTAGCAAAGCAAGAAAGGATCATTTTGAAAGGATCAAGAAGTCATTTTATGGTTTAGATTTTTATAAAAGAGAACCTTTTCAATTAAATTAGCGGAAGAATTAAAAATGGAAAGTAAAACTATTGAGGATTCAATTGCTTCTTTTGAATTGGGTTCCGGACCACATCACGTTATTTTACTTCACGGGTATCCGTTATCTCCTCATGATGTGCGTTTGGTTGGAGAAGGGTTAGCAAGAGCGGGATTTCACGTGATAGCACCTCTATTGCCAGGATTTGGAAGGAATTATGAATATTTATATGAGCATTCTGATTGGAAAGAATGGGTGGCTGAAATAGATAGACAGATTAAATTAGTATCCACTTTGGAAAGTAAGAGTTTATTCGTGAGCGGGTTTAGTTTAGGAGGCACCATGACTTTATGGACAGCGATCCATCATCCCGAAGTAAAAGCACTAGCTCCAATATGTGGACCTGTTCATGTGAAAGGGATGATTAAGTGGCTGATACCTATATTGAAAAAGTTAACGAAATTTGTTCCTAATAATGAGGAGATCGGGGATGCTAATCCCTCTATCGCAAATGATCCCGTTTTAAAGGAATTGGATAAACGATATAATAAAATTGTTTTAAATGCGATCCATTCGGAATTGAAATTAATGAAACATGTACGCAATAATCTCCAAAAAATCACTCAACCCATCTTAATATGTCAAGGAAGATTGGATACAAACATTCCCGAAGATAATTCAGACGTGATTTACAAGAAAGTATCCTCCGAGCAGAAGCAAATCAAATATTATGAGAATTCGGGCCATTTTTTGCCTTATGAAGAGGATAAAGAAGAAATGGTTTCTGATATCGTAAATTTCTTTAAAGCTCATATTTAAAAAACATGAAAATTTGTTTACAAAGCAAATTTCCATGAAATACTTTAATTCTTTATAATTTCAGCATCTTTCATGAAAAGTTCCATCTAAATGAGAAGAAAATAAGGCCGATTACTCTCCTTTTTCAGAGAAATACTCGAAAAACTCCCATCAATCCAAAAGCAATTTCTCCATGTAAAAAGATTTATATATAACAAGAGGCAAATCTAGATTTAATTCTATTTTTATAAATATAGAAAATTCCAATAAAAGAAAAAATACAGAAAAGTGAATAAAATGTCAGAAGAAGAGAAAAAAGAAGAGGAATCCCAACCGAGGGAAAAGTATCATGTTCATTATGAATGGCTTGACCAATTTAGAGGACTGGTAATCATCCTTTTGGTTATTTCCGTGATTACCTGGCCTCTATCTGGAGATAATGGAGTAGGAATTATCGGACCCCCATTATTAAATCACGGGTTTAAATATGCGAATTATTATCCCCCGCTAATTACAGTAATCGACATAGGTCAACAGATATTCATGTTTCTTCTTGGATTTGGCGGGTATTTGGCATTTCAAGGTAGAATGGAAAAAAAGGGCGTGAAAGCAGCTTGGAAACACGGCATCATCCGTGTTGCTATTTTATATTTATTAGCTTTTTTAGATGATGGTCTTATTGGCGGGGATCTTTTGGAAGGGGGAACGAGTTGGATAAAGAACGTTGTCTATAACGGAACCCTTGCGAATCTTGCAATAGGCACGTTTGCAGCTTATTTAGCCACCTATTTAATAAAAACTTCGGGGAGGAGAATGTATCTTGGCATTGCTATCCTGATTCTTCATTCTATCTTGTATGCATCACCGTTTTTTGATAGATTCATTACGACGGGATATCCCGAAGGTACGATACCATTTCCCTTCAATTCCTTAAATCATGCGGCAATTGCAATCATTGCTACTTGTTTTTCCCAATGGATACGCGATGCTGATAATCTTGAAATAGGATTCAGGCAAAAAGTATTACCCGCATCTACTATTGCCATGATCCTATTTTATTGTGTTGATTGGATACAACCTGCGGAACATCACGATGTGACCACTTCTTTAGCTATTTTTGCAATTGCGGTGTCTGGATTCATGGTATCAATATTTTATCTTTTTGATCGGATTGGTTTTAAAATCCCGGTTCTCACGGCCATGGGGAAAAATTTGCTGGTATTGTTCATCCTAGCATTTTTGGTGGATCTTTACGTGGGGATAATGGTAGATAATTTCAGACCATTATTACTAGCTTTTCCACCTTTTACCCTCTTCCTTGTAGGAATATTCCCAGTGCTATTTGAGATAGGAATTGGCCTTTTATTAGACAAATATAATATCAAAATTAAGATTTAAAGAAAGCGTTCTATTATTTTTTTTTAATTTTACCTTAATATCGAGAATTCTAATTGTGAAAATTAAATCCAACTAATTAGAAATTTTTTTTTAATTGCTTTCTTCTATCATCCTTCTTGATAAATTCTCGGAAAGTTCCATTATCATCTTCAATAAACTCCCAAAAGTCTTCATAAATTTCTTCTAATGTTCTTTCTTCCAGTTTCTGTTCTACCGTCTTATCTGTTTTTTTTAACGAGTCGGAATTTTGATTTTTTAATTCTTTTTTCACATTTTTGCTTAATTTTGGATTAAACTCTACCACGTTTCCATCCAATTTTAGATACTTAAATAGTTCATTATCATCTCTTCCTTGTTTTTTCTTCACGTTTTTTTTTTCTTTTCCTTTAGAGGCGAGAGATTGGTTGAATTCTTGAGGAATGAATTCAAAATCGACCTTTTGATATCCTCTCACTTTAAAGTTTTTATCAATAAAAGCTTGAAAATGATGTTCACATACCAAGTTTTTAGGAATAGAGAGAGTCGCCAGACTCTTTGCTTCATCAATAATTGAAGAGGGGATAGATAGGGATTTATTCTGCTTACAAATGGGACATATTATGCTCACTTCATGACATTCATCCGTTGCGGTCATATTTAAAAAGTTCTCATTACACTATAATTCATTTCATATTTTACATTTCAATATTATTTCCAGTAAAAGTATTAAAAATTCGTGGTTTTTTCGTGGACTATATAAATAAGGGACAATGGGATCAAAAAATTTAGGAATATTCCTTTCATTTTATGCTTAACATTTAAAATTTTAAACCTTATTAAAATTCATCAGATACCATGACAACATTGGAGTATTTTTTTAATCCTAAATCGATAGCCATAATAGGGGCTTCAGAGAGACTTAAATTTGGGTATGCTACCACCAAGTATCTATTGGAATCTAATTTTAAAGCTTATCCTGTCAGTCTTTCGAAGGAACAAATAATGGGGCATAAAGCCTACAAGAATATCAATGACATTCCCGATGAGATAGAACTGGCAATAATTTTAGTAGCGAATGATAGCGTACTTACCGCCGTGCAAGATTGCGTTAAGAAGGGCGTCAAGGGAGTAATAATAGAAACTGCCGGATTTGCGGAAACGGGAATTCCAAAATATATAGTCCTTCAAGAAGAAATTGCTTCTATTGCTCATGATTCTGGAGTGAGGATAATTGGGCCCAATTGCGTTGGTATCACCAACTTTATTAACAATTTTACCACAACGGAATTAGAAGTTGAGAAATTGATAAGAGGGTACATATCGATTATAGCCCAATCAGGCGTGTTAGGCAACATCTTTATAGATTGGGCGTGTAGTGAGAAAATTGGTCTGTCAAAAGCGATAACATTAGGAAATAAAATAGATATCGATGAGATTGATATGATTGAATATCTCGAACAAGATCCCGACACAAAAGTAATTACCTTATACCTCGAAGGGGTGAAAAGAGGAGAGCAATTTAAATCTGTCTTGAAGAAAGTTAGAAAACCCATTCTTGTTTTAAAAAACGGAAGAAGTCAAATCGGGGCGAATGCAATAAAAAGCCACACGGGTTCCTTAGCGGGAGATGATCATATCTATGATGCACTCCTCCATCAAATCAAGGGGGTTTTCAGAATAAGTAATTTTTACGAAATGTTTGAAATTGCTAACGCCTTTGCTCTTCAACCCTTACCGAAGGGAAAAAACATCGCAATCATCACGGGCTCGGGAAGTTTGGGTATCTTGACTTGTGATTTAATTGAACAAGAGGGCCTAGAATTGGCACAATTAGAATCTTATTCCATGGAGGAAATGAAAAAAGTGGCTCCTAATTGGGTTTCAGTAAAAAATCCAGTAGATTTAGGTCCTTCTCAATTCAGCACGTTAATTCCCTCTTTAAATATTGTAATGCACGATAAAAACGTGGATGCGCTGATATTTATTTTTTCAGTACCGGAATTACCCCTCAAAAAATGGTCCTTATCGATAACTCCTCATTTGCGCCAGCTGAGCAAGTTATCACGTGAATTGCAAAAACCTTGCATCATTTGCGTGTTTGGATCTCGATGGGTATATGAATATGTTTTAGAAAAAGCTGTTAAATATTCGCTTCCGCTTACGAACCGAATTAGTCATGCAATTAAGGCTTTTAAATTCATGCATGAATATTATGTTTTTAAGGGTAATAATGTTAAGATAGAGAATAATAGAATTTATGAGACTTAGACATGGCAATTTCTTTTTAACTAAAGAATTCCCTTCAAGATTCTTTTTGTTTATAAACTCTTTTAAGATAATTTTCTTCAAAATATTAACTAAAAAATTTTAAGGTAAGAATAATTATATCGTGTAAATTAGAAATGTTGATGATGATACTAAATGAAATCTACTGAATTCAAAGAATCTTGGCTTGACATTAACGAGAAATTTTGTGCATCAGAACCATTTCCTCAATATGTGGAGCAAATTGGAAACCAAATCAAGAATTTCATGATACCAGAAAATCGAAAATATCAAGGTGCCACGGGTAATGCACAGGGTTTATTAGATGGACTATCAAAATATATTGAGGAATGTAATCTTCCCGATAATGAAATTGATAAGTTTAAAAAAAACATAAATTGTGTTATAGATTTTCTCCTCTCTGTAAGACAGACAAGCCAGGTTCCTTTAAATACGGCATATTTTATCTTAAAACGATTAGACATTGACAAATGTACTTCTGTAGAAGAAGCGAAAAAGGCACTCGGAAAGGAAATTGAATTTCATAGGAATAATTATAAACTATCTGTGGATCAAATTGCGAGCCATTTTAAAACACGAATTATCGATAGAGTGGAAACTTATGGAATTGAAAAATTGATTATAGGTTCTCATTGTCATTCAAGTATAGTAGTGCGCGCATTAATTGAAGCTAAAGATTATATTCAACAAGTGGTCGTGGACAAAACCGAACCAGAACAACAAGGTGTTTTAACGGCCTATGAATTATTAGAAGCGGGAATTCCTGTTAAATTGATAAATTTAAGCCAGTTTGGACATGAATTTCGAAGAATAGGAATGTTCATGTTCGGAATTGATGCCGTATCTGCAGATGGTGTAGTATTAAATAAAACAGGTACCCGAATGATCGCTACTCTGGCCAAAACAAAGGATCTTCCCGTGTATTTTTTAGGATCTACCTATAAATATGCGAGGAAAACGTTATTGGGCGGTTTAGTAAAGTTGGAACATAGAAAAGTTGAGGAAAAAATTTTACACAATCATTTAGGTATAGATTTAACATCATATTACGGACGAGATTCAAAATTCAAGGATAAGGAGGGAAATCCCCTTTTAACTGTTCAATATACCGCCTTTGATACGACTAAGCCAGAGTTTTATGATTCTATAGTATCAGAGGTCGGGTTTTTACCAATGAGAGAAGCTTTTCTCTTAGCTTGGAAAGATTATTTATGAATTTTTAAAACACATGACGCATTTTAAATTTATACTCTATTTCTCTAACTTTTAATTTCATTTATTTTAAAAAAAACCTCCCAGCATGATTCTTCACAAATTTTTAATTTTGAGCCATTCTCCTAAGGAAGAATAAAATATCGGATAATAATTCTCATCTCCCTTTATTCTCTTGTAAAATCATTTCAAGAAAAGAGAGGCTAAAAAAAGTATTTTTAATTATCAATATAATTTAATTCATTGGACCTTTAAAAAAGGAAAGGACAACCCCCCTAGAGAAAATTTCAAAATTAGCTTTATTTCATGCTAAAAAAGGAGAAGTAAGAAATAAATTGAAGTAAAAATAGATCTTCTTATAAAGTTCTAAAAAAAAAATATATATGTATAAAAAATGTCTTACATAGAGCGAGTTTTGGTCCTTTTCCTTAAAAATTATCTTTTTGGAGGTATAGCAAAATTAAGGAAGCGGACGTATTTACCTTTTACGATCATTATTTTTAGTGTAATGCTTTTAAATACCATTGTGGGAATATTATATAGCTTTAATCTCATATTTGGGTTGGATTTTGTTATTTTTTGCCTAATGTTCGAGCTTTTCCTATCTTTTGCCATGATAACTTCAGGTTTTGTGGTGGGACGCTTGAAAAATCTTCTCTTATATTATTTGATACCCATCTTCATTATTATATTCTATTTACTGCTATTTTTCTTTATCAGTTGGATGTATGATAATTTCATTTTTCAGTTGATTAAGCTAATCTATTTTTTAATGTGGGTGGGAATTACTTCTGTAACTTTCTTTTTTATAACCATATATTTTTTTACTAGTTTTCCTAAAAAAGTAATTACACTAGGTGCCCCCAAGGACCATATATTCTTTGGATTTTTGCTCAAAGTCGTTGCTGTAGTTTCCATTCCCTTTTATGTTTATCTAATATTTCGGTTCTCCATCGGAAATCTAATAATTGGCATTTTAGGATTAATTGTAATGATAGTTACCTTGGATCTCTTCTATCAAGCTCCAAGAAAGCAAGAAACGAATCCTGGGATCATGAATTTTACAACCACGATTGGGTTTTATAACATTCTTATTTTCTATCATCTGCTCATGAGTTTTTCCACATTAAGCACGTCTACAACCTCCTTTCTAATAGATATCATCATGATGTTTATAACTATATTATATATAGTACAATCCATGACAAGACGCATTGCAAGTTCTCCAGAAAGAATGAAATCTAATGAAAATCCTATTACCTTTCAAACGAGATTATATTTTACAGATCGGTTAAGAAACCTATTAGGAGAACGGGGGGCCATTCTCATCATCATGGGCCTTGCCCTAGGCTATCACATGGTCACGCTTGATTCTTTTTTTGTCGCTCCCTTGCCCATTATTAATGACATTTTTCCTTTTCAAGCTAAATTTAGTACGATATATCATCGAACTTACTTGCTGGTATCATTTATAGTTTTGTTTTCATTTATTATCGCCTTTTTTGCCTCTAATCGCGTGCGAGATCTTCTCACTGATAAATACACCTTTCAGCAAGTTCTCAAATACATCGGAGCATTCTTTACAAGGGAAAATGGAGAACCATCCATAGCAGAAATGAGACTCATGGAAGTTGGTAAAAAGTTAGATTCGGGCATCAAAACATTGGGTAATAAATTGAAAACGTCATTGGATAAATATAAAAAACAACCCGATGAACCCGTAGAATAGATTTACCTTTTGTTGTTATTTCTTGTCTATAATTCAGAGAAGGTGAAATGGTTTGGCAGAGAGGGTAGATCTGTTTTCTAAGATATTTTAATTTATCGTTTAAAAGAGGGATGAAAAAATATTTGGATACAATGCTCCTTGGGGGAGCAAGAGATAATTTATCAAAAATGCTTGAAAAAGTACGGTTATAACAGGTGTTTTTCCGATTTTATGAATTAAATACCCACCCAGAAAAACAATGGATAATATGATCATCCCGTGAATGCTGGCTAACCACGCAACATACATTATAAAAGGTATGAATTCAAGGAAAATAAAAACCACTGCTTGCTTTTTTTTATGATCTTTATCCGATAAATTTTGAAGACTGTTGAGTTCAAGATGATGGATGTAAAAACCGGGAATTATGAGTCCCGTGAAAATAATTAACCAAATAAATCGGTCATTCAACGGATATATATAAAATATACCCGAATTGGCAAGAAGTGTACTAATTAAAATCAAAAAAACGATCAAGACAAGAGCTTTAAAACTATTCATTTTATTTTCCCTTGTTTTACTTATAATTTGCAGCTTTCCAATTGTTCCCGGCATTTTGCCTTTTAAATAAAGGAGAATCATTATTATACTGTAAATTCCAATGGAAGTAACTCCCCAGAGAGGAAAATAATGCACATTTAAAGGCAAGAGTAAGAGAATTATTTGAGTTCCCAGGATAAAGGGTACAGCTAATAGCCAAAGAATGAATTTCCAAGTTATAAATTTTTTTAGGTTGTTAATCTGAACCCCTTGACTAAATTCTTGATCAAAATAGAAAGCAAATTTCGAGCCGATTTTTTTCTCCTTAGAACTTGAACGAATGAAAAGCCCTCCCATAATTAGGATGTACATCCCAAGCAAACTCAAGGTCCAGGCTACTTTTCTAACTGTCATGGAATTTATTTGATTTGGAGGAGTATTATTCAATTCTAGTCTTTCTATGACCCAATCAATGATCTGGTTTAATACTTGTGGTGAATATGGTTCATAAGGATGAATTAACCCATTAATCACTATCAATTTTCGTGTAAATTTAGTTTGCGACTCCCCTCCTAACTTCTGTAGTAAAAGTTCATTCCGATATGGGGTGGAGAGATCATCTTTTTCTCCCGTGATTAATAAAATGTCACTTTTAGGATGGGTACTCGAAAGAGCTTCTACCCAATTCAATTTTGAGTCATTAATAAATCCCTGCGTGTTAGGATGAGTACTTGAATCTAAAATAATATAACAACCTAATAAAATTAGCATTTTCACATTATTCTCATCTAAAAATGTAGATTGCAAGGTTGCTCGTGCCCCCATACTATAACCGAATAAAATAATCTCAGAATCATCCAATCCAGACATATCTTTGAATGCTTCTTTTCCTGCTAGAACTTCTCTTGCTAATCGATCTGAAGTAGTATAAAATATTTCCATTGCACCCGAGGATCTTCCATGACCTTCAAAATCATAAGTAAATACGTGAAATCCTAATCGTAGGAACTCCCGAACTATACCCTTCATGGTCATTTGATCTCCTGCATATCCATGCGATAGGATTATCCCCAAATTGCGAGTTCCAGGATAATACGTTCCAACCAGCTTCACTCCTGATGGATCATTAAAAGTTATTGTTATATGTTCTTTAAACGCATTATCTTGATAATATAATAAACCTAATGGTAATAAAATCATTAATAATCCGAGAATGACAGTTCCCGAGTAACGCTTGTTCCTAAGTTTTATGATGCGCATGTTTAATAAAGTCCCATGAGCTATATTTTTATGAATGAGGTATTTTATTGATTAAAAAGCTTTGTTTAATTTTAATTAAGCATGGTTTTAGATTTTTAAATTCATAAAAATTAAGAAAGATCGTGAACGAATTAGAAAAGAAGATCATCAAAATTGCTGTTTAGATTACATTATTATTTTTAAACATGTGTAATCTTTTGAGAGCGTTCAATTTTTCCTTATCTCCTAACCTTGCGCGATCGATTGCTTCTTCTAATAATGATGCATTACGTTCCATTCTTTTAAGGTGGACCGGATATGGAATGCCATCCTTTCCTCCGTGAGCAAAACTATATTTAGCGGGATCCCTCCAGCTAGGAGAAGTACCCCAAATAAATTCAGAAATGAGTGCTAAAGCTCTAATCGTTCCAGGTCCTATCCCTTTCACTTTTAGTAAATTGGTATAATCATTTAAAGCTAAATTTCTAGCCATATCAAGAGTTTCCCATTTTAGGGTAAACGGGACGGGCATTTCCAAATGTGGAATTCTTTTCGACATCACGGTGTTCTTTGGATTTATAAAATCATCAATGGTTTTCTGATTATTGTCTTTTAATTTGAGCAAATATCGCTTGATGCGATTTGATCCTTCTGCTATTAAATCTAAAGAGATTTTCCTGCTTTCTTGACTATTTGTACTGGCCATATCTAATACTTTTGGTTTTATGATTTGGGTGTGGATACTTGAGTGAGGATTATTCAAGAAATTCTTGAGGCCTTCCGAATGCCAATGATATCTTCTCGCTTGTTTTATAGTAGGGTCAAGGCCTTGTTGGATGATTCCCCACTGATGCTCAGAGAGTATCATCATGTGATGATAGAGCTTAAAGCCATCTTGGATGGCAGTATTGTCAATTTTAGCCACTAACCTGCTAAGCTCAGTAAACTTTTCGACATTATCGGGAGAATAGTCAAGAACTTTTGCTCCATCGGTTAAATGTTCGTGAACCTTTTTTGAATATTTTCCTTTTCCTCCAGCCACAATAAGCCCATATTCCTCAGGTGTAATGATTTGCTTTAATATACCGCCTAATACCGTAGTACATCCACTTGAATGCCAATCAAAGCCTAAAATGCACGCTAATCCTTGAAACCAATACGTATCAGATAATCTATTAATAATTCCATCGGGCCCTTCCATATCATGTACAATTTTAAAGATAGGTTTCCCAAGCATTACCATTCGAGTTAAAAGCCATCGCGGAGCTTTAGATTTATGGAGGGGAAGAGTTGCAATGCCCACCTTGCTCATTTTTGTTCCCTTATTTTATTTTTTACTATTCTATTTAGGATAATAGTAAATAATGTATATTTGATTAGAGCCCCAAGGATTATTGATTTCCAAATTTAACCTTTCAAGGACGGATACATATCACCATCAATTACTTTTATACAGATTTTATCGGGAACATTTATACCTCAAACGGCTTTAAATAGATTTTATTCTAATTTAGTAACTCAATTTAATAATAAAAAAGGTTAAAAAAATGTATAAAATTAAAAAGACGTTGGTAAGCGCCTTAGTGTTATTTCTTGTAATTTCGATGTTAAGTAGTGCATTAATTTTCGTAGCAGCGGAAGATTTAACCAAATATGGTGATGGAAATTCTAGTGATGGAACAACTCAAGGAAGTGCAACTAAAACCAAGAATGTTGCTGGAAATACTGTTCGGGAACGCGTTCAGGCAGGGTTACGAACTACTTATCAGTTTCAAGAAAGAACACGAATCACGATTAATTCATCAAATAACATGAACGTCAACATCAATTGTGATGCTCAAGCTATAGGAGACAAGGATTTTGAAGTCAACGTTCAATCGAATAATGATAAGGACATGACCATGACGATGACTTGTACAGAAGAGCAAAAGGAATTAGGTCTCATGAATGGAAGTACTGTTCAAGTGAGAAATAGAGAGCGCCATAGATATCAAGAAGGTTTTGTTGCTCAGATTGAATGTCAAGGCAATTTTAGCGCACAATTGAAAATGAAAGCTAATGATGAAAACAAAGGAGCCACCTGGGCCTATTATGATGAGAGTTCAGGAGAATGGGTTCCCGTTCAGACACAAGAACAAGATGGGTACATGGTTGCTAATACGGATCATTTTTCAACATGGACATTGTTAGTTCCTGAAATCAACTATACCGCTATCATCATTGGCTCTGTTTTAGCTGCTGTTGTTGCAATAGCATTAATCGTCGTATTTATCAAAAGGCGAAAATAAATCTTAAATTTTTTTTTTATTTATAATGATAACTATATTGATACAAAATATTGAATTTTTCATCATAATAGTATAGAAATTTTAAAGTGGAACCCTAAATTTGTTGAATAAGAAAATAATTCACTTACATTTCAAAATTTGAAGAAAATGAGAAGATATAAGACTACAATTTTATGCATTCTCTTAATTACATTCATCATTATTCAATGTTCTTTCACATTGGGATATGTTCTTTCGAGTAATGATGATTCTGGTAATTCCCCTAAAAAGAAAAATCCGAAAGGAAATGCTTATAAAGATGTAGTGAAACCGGGACAGTCCGCTTCTTATCAATTTTCTAATAATAGAAAATTTACAATATCTTCAACCGTTGAATTGGAAATAAATATTGAATATGAAGAGGGAATTAAAAACAAGGAAATTACCTTGCAAATTGAAAATACAAAATCCCTTTCGCTGGATGTAAATGCTAAAACGGATTATGACAAATTTACTTCTAATAATTCTCCCAAACTGCCGGAAAATGTTAATAATGAATGGATTTATGGAATTGTTTACCGATTTAGAGCCAATTCTAGTATTGATGATTCGATTTTCCTATTCAATAAAAGTTCTTTATATGGATTGAATCCAGAAGGCACATATTCCATCGCGGTCTATGAGACTGAATTCGATTCTTGGCATCTATTATCAACAAATGAAATTTCACAAGAACAACCCACAATAAATCTATTAAATGCTAATGGGGGGGATACTTCGGCAGATTTCTTGCAAGGGTCCTTGATAGATCTTCAGGAGAATACAGATTATTACATCACCATATTTGAATTAAAGGAGTCACCTCTCTTGGAAAACTTATGGTGGATTCTAATAATAATTGCGGGATTCTTGGCATTAGTCATCATTATATCAAAAAAGGATTATATAAGAATGATTAAAGAGAGAATAACCCCAGTAGAAACAGGAGTCCATCGATTATCCTTGGAAGATGTATTAGAGAATCAAAATCGAAATAAAATCATCGATATAATATTAAAGCAACCCGGCATACACTTTAATGAATTATTGAGAGAAACAGAGTTAGCTCCAGGAAATCTGGTCTGGCACTTGGATATATTGGAAACTTATAAAATCATAGGAAAAAAGAGAATTGGGAATTTTTTAGCATACTTTCCCTATTATCAGAAAAATCCCATTTCAAATATTGATATTGAATTAGAAAAAAGCAAGTTAACGTTAGAAATTTTACAAAGAATTGAAGAAAAACCTGGTATTTGGAATAGTCTTATAACTAAAGAAATGGAAGTTGACCATAAAACTATTCATTATCATGTTAAAAAATTAATCGAGCTGGGATTAATCCATATAAAAAAGGATGGGAGGAAAAAAAAATTATACCCAAATCTTGATGCAGATTATTATCAAAAAAGACCATGATATGAAGAAGAGGTTGATAAAACTTGATAAAACTAATAATATTAAAGTTTAAGTTATTGTTATTTTTACCGATATTGAATGGATGTTATACTTAACTAATATCAAATTCTCATTTATTTGTTATTAGAAGGTTTTTTGAAGTTTAGATAATAAATTTTAACTATTTATACTTTTTAATTCATTTTCTTCTAAAAAACTAATAAATGTTGTTCAAATAATGCTATTTTCTTGTAAAATAATTTTATATGCTAATAATATTACAATTATTCATCAGGTGGCCAACAGAAAAGCCCTTCAGTCTTGCTTACCATCTTAATTGCAAGTCCAGCATCGAAAAGACCTCTGCTAACTATCTCATTCCAAAGTTCTAAACCCCCATTTGCTTCAATTGGAATTAAATAGCTTTCTGGGCGGGTATTAGTAAATATGTATAATTCATCACTAGTGAAGAGATCACCAATCTTAAAACAAATGCGAATAACATCATCCCAATCAAAATGGGCACTCCATTTTTCTCTATTTGGGGGTACCACATCGATTAAAACGGACTTATCATCAAATATAACCTTAAACCATTCATTTAGTGCCACAATTTCAACCTGGGTTACTTTCTCTAGATCAATAATTCTAAATAAAGCTATAAGACCTATTAAATCATGCTAATTAAATTCCAATATCGCGGCACTAAAGAGATAACCCCATTTATGATGTTTATATCAAGTTTTTTTATATTCAAAAATAAACTTTTATCAATCCCACTAATTGAAATCACCTTCTTTATTATGGTGAAATGTTTAAATTATTATAAGAAGCAAGAGAACTAGTAGTTACACTAAATCATGAAGATACTTTTACAATTCCATTATATCGCGGGGATAAGAACAATAAAATTACTTCCTTTTGAATAATCTCCCTTTATCCTATCTTCAATCCATATTTCTCCGTCATAACCTTCCACGATCTTCTTTACGAGGGATAATCCTAAGCCCATTCCGCTTATTGTTTTATCTTTCATAAAAGCTCGCTGAAAAACTTTAGTCTTCATATTATCAGGGATACCAATTCCATTATCGCCAAACTCGAATTTAATGTATTCACGTTGATTAATTTTATTAGCTGAAATTTTAATAAAAATTTCAATCTTTTGATTATGATTATACTTCACTGCGTTAGTCAATATATTTTCTATTATATCTAATAAAAGGTCATTTGCTTTCACTCTATAATACGGATCGGATAATTCAATGCGAGTATTAATTTCTTTTTCATCATATTTTTTTTTCAATGAATCTATCGCTAGATTCAAGTATTCTTTAACTCCTATTGGTCTTAAGGAAAGTTTAATTTCCTCTAATTCGGATAATTTCCTAATATTTGAGACTAAATACGCCCCTCTGCTTACTTGATTTTTCACAAGATTTATAATGTTGGATAATTCCTTGAGTTCAAGGGGCTTTTTTAAATATAATGTAAGGAGATCCATGGCGGTCTGGACACTTTGGAGGATATTACTAATATCATGAGCGAAAATATCTTTATAAAATTCAGCTCGATTATAGGAATTTCGATATTTCTTTTCTGAACTATTTAATCTATTTTCTGTTGGAGCTGCAAGTCCCGTGACTAAAAGAGAAGTGTATAAAATAATTTTCATGACATAGGCAATTTCCCAAAAGTTTTGAACAGAAAAATTGGTTAAAACAGAAAAAAATAATGTCAAGATGGCACTAACTTGAGCTAAAAGCATAAAAAGATGGGTAACTGACTTGCTTTTCATCAAAATCCTTAACATCATGCCGCCGCTTAATATTAAGTAAATAATTAGGGCGATTTGTATTGAATTTATCAAAAATAGCGAAAAGAACATAAAAATTCCAAGATTTTTACTAATTTGGGTTGTATCTTTTAATTTCCTGTTCTTACTTAAAAATATTTGATTATATTCCTGAAAGATCGAAAAAGAAAGAATAATTGCAGCTAAAAAGTAAAAGATATTTCCCATTATTCGGTACATGCTATCGATAAATCTAAAATAATAAATTGTAGAAGCAATCGTGAAGCAAATTGAAGTAAATAACCACGAGAGAACAAAGCCTCCTTTCCTATACATTATTCCGAAAATAATTGTAGTAATTACTGAAAATATGGCTAAAGTCAGATCAATGATACTTTCTTCCAGCATTCAAATCACATTATTTTTACTCGAGAAATCATGTATTAAATCTCTTTTTTCCTATAAAAAATTATAACTTTTCTCATAAAAAACTTATTTATGCGGGAGATGACTGCCAATATCTATTTTAAATGTAAGCATTCCCAATATCCTTTACTCTTTCATATTTTATAGGAAGGTATTTTTCCTAGCTACATTAATAAATAATTCAGTATGATTTTTTAAAATTTTGTATAAATTGCTAAAAACGCTTCTCTCAATACCTTATTTTATTATTATTTTTATGATTATGCTTTCTTTTATTAATCAATATTTCAACCCATAAAATTGAGGAGCAAAATGAAAAAAATATATTCTAAATTTTCTACTAGTCCAAATGAATGTGATCCTTTTGAACATTTAACATCTCTTCTAATATCTTCTCTGCCTGCGTATAACTATCAACCACGGGATCTACGAGGAGAGCTTGGAGAGCAACATTTTTTGATTTTTTAATTACTGCATCTGCAACTAAGTCCTGCACGGTAGCTTGATTTCTCAAAAGTCCCGCTAATCCTTTTGGATATTCTCCAAGGGGTATCCCCTTTAGCCCATCCTTAGTTACTAGTGCGGGGCATTCCACGACTAAATCACGGGGTAAGTTAAAAATTATATTATCGTTAGGAATGTTCACGGAAGCTTCTTCTTGTTTTGAATTGGTGATGATTCCTTCTATTATCGGAATTGCATGTTCATCATCGGCTTTTACCAGATTTGCTCCTTTTCCTCTTTTTATTAGTCTGGTGATTTTTTTACTCTCATATTCGATGGCTTGCATGTAGGTCGTTTTAAATCGTTGAATTCCCTCCATATCTGCAATTTCCCAAGCCCAGTGGATATATTCACCATAATGGCTGTCCGTTGTATAGGTAAAATATCCAAACTTTTTAAGAATATACTTCATGAGATTATGTCCGTCCAAGGTTTCTATGGATTCAAGATGTTTCGGTCCTTTTTCTCGAATATCGGGATAAGCGTCTTTTCCCGAATTTTTATATTTTATATCCAATATTATCCCAAAATGATTTAACCCTCCCGCTTTCACTTCCAAGTCGGATACAGGAGTATTTAACATTCTACTCACTATTGGTACATGATGATGGTATTCGTGACAAAGTCCTACAAAACGAAGTTTTGGAAATTTTCTGTGCAACGCTAGGCACACTCTACTCATCGGATTGGAAAAATTTATGAAAAAGGCATTAGGACAAATCTTCATCACATCTTCACAAATTTCTAATATAGGGGGTATGACCCTCAATGAATGAAATAATCCTCCAGGACCTCCATTTTCTCCAAATACTTGTCTATTTCCAAATTTGCGTGGAATCTCATAATCTTGATCCCATAAAGGAAACCGAGGTGCTACTTCTATAGAATTGATGATGAATGTTGCCTTATTTAAAGCTTCTGACCTGTTAGTGGTTTGTTCTACCTCAAAGTCTAAATTACCTTCCTCAACAGCAGCTTTACATGCTTGATATACTAAATCCAATGCTTCGGCATTGATATCGTGAAGACATAAAGTGGATCCCCGTAAAATTTCACTTTCTAAAACGCTTCCCGCTGCTCCTAGACCAAATTGTAAGGAACCCGCGCCTATTAACACGATCTTTTCTTTACGAGACATAATAAGAAGTAAGTTAGCAAGGGTTTTATTTTTTTTGAAATTCCAAAATCAAGGCAATAGTTTGTCATTGGGACTTGACCATACCCCATTGAGAGATGGGCTACATCAATTCGATAAATGGGCTCTTGCATTAGACACGGTCTTCTATCTAAGGCAAGAATAGTTGTTGTATAAATAAGAAGCTCTCTTGGAAGAAAGACAACAATTTCTTCTCTCCAATCACCCAGAATATTCGCCCAAGCAACTTGATAACCTTCAAGACCTTTCAAATTTCTATCATTAGTTATATGTAGGAAATATAAAAAAATTAAAGAATTTAATTAAAAGATAAAGAAAATTAACTACTGATTCTTTTGTAATCGATGTAATCGATAAAAATCATACCAACAAATGGGAACCACGATAATATCCACAATCAGATGATAAATGATAAAAACATTTATTTCTCCAGTTGGTAAAAGAAAAAATATGATTAATCGACTTAAACCTAAAACCCCTCCAACAACAGGGACGATTCCTCCCAACACGGCAAGGAGCTTATTTTTTCTAAACACGATTAGGAGTATACCAAGTATTCCATAAGCAATTCCATAAATTGCTGCTAATATAGAATTGGTTTCTGTTCCGTAGAAAAGTAACTGTAAATTGTGAGTTATTGCAGATGTAATTAATAAAATTCCCGCTAAAATCCTCAACTTTTCATGATTTTCCATTTTTTATTCCTTCTTTCATGTAAATTTTGGTTTTAATTTTAATTAAGTAATTCACGTGATTTAATTTAAACTTATATGAAGTCTCTCAGATAACATGATGATAACAAATACTTTTAAATATGAAATTAACATAGGAGAAGATTATAGAAATTCGTCAATATATTAACAACAAATTATTTAATCTGATAAAAAATGCAAGAAAAAACTACGACATCTAGTCCTTATTCTCAACGAATATGGTTAAAATCATATGATGATCATGTAAAACCAGATATCGAATTCGAAGCTTATACACTACGAGACATGGTTAAACGCATCGTGGCAAGGTATCCCGATAGCGTGTGTTATGACTTTCAGAATGCACGCGCCATATTTAGGGAAGCTAAGCAACAAATTTATGCCTTCGCTAATTTCCTGGAAAAAAATGGAATAAAAAAAGGAGATAGAGTAGCAATTAACTTGCCTAACATTCCTCAATTTATAGTCGGTTTATTTGGGGCCTTTTGTGCAGGAGCTGCTGCTACTGGAATTAATTTTTTATTATCCCCTCCGGAAATTATTTATCAATTAAAAGATTCGGGTGCTGCTGCAATCCTTACTTTAGATTCTTTTTACGAGGAAAAGGTAAAAAAAGCACTGGAATCGGGAAAAACAGACGTGAAGTTGGTAATTACTACTAATGTGTCGGATGTATTGGATCTCGATCCTGCAATGAGAGAGCAACTCGTCAAGATCGGAAAAATACCCCGGGGCAAGGTGGAGCCCATTCAAGGACTGAAATATTTTACGTATAACGGGATTTTAAAAAATTATAAAGGAGATAATCCTCCGAATGTTCTTTTAGAGCCTGATGATCTTTTATTACTGCAATATACGGGGGGTACCACGGGACCTCCAAAGGGGGCAATTTTAACCCATAGAAATTTAGTTTCTCTAATGCAAATTATTGAGAATTGGTTTGAGCCCGGAACTAAACCAGGAAATGGCATTTATATTTCTGGATTTCCCTTTTTTCATTTAGCCGGTCTACAATTTTGCCTCCAAACATTTTACATGGGATGCGGGCAGATTCTCGTTCCTGATCCGAGGGACACTAATTATATGGTAAATAAGATCAAGGAATATGAAGGAAGAATTTCTCTTTTTTATAATGTTCCCACTTTATACCTCATGCTATTAAATAATAGGAAATTTAAGAAAGTGGATTTAACTTCAGTGCAGGGTTATATTTCAGGAGCAGCCCCCTTTCCAAGCGAAAGTATAAGAGAATTCGAAAAAATCGTGGGAGAAAATAAAGTTGTCGAGGCTTACGGAATGACTGAAGCATCTCCTGGAGTCACCATGAATCCTTTTCTTGGAAAAAAGAAAATAGGAACCGTTGGAGTACCGTTTCCCAACACTCATGTTAAAATCGTGAGTGTTTCTGATAGATCCAAGGAAGTTCCCTTGGGGGAAGCAGGTGAAATCGCAATAAAAGGACCGCAGATTTTCCAGGGTTATTGGAATAAACCCGAAGAAACTAAAAATGCCCTTCAAGAAGGATGGTTTTATTCGGGAGATGTGGGAGTAATGGATGAGGATGGCTATATTAAAATCGTGGATCGAACTAAAGACATGATCATCGTATCCGGATACAAGGTGTTTAGCGTGGAAGTGGACGATAAAATGAATGAACATCCTGCCATTGAGCTTTGTGCCAGCGTGGGTGTTCCAGATCCGGATCGTCCTGGCTCGGAATTGGTAAAACTCTATGTTCAATTGAAAAAGGGTTATGAAGCAAATGAACAAACTAAAAAAGATATCTTAAACTACGCCATGGAAAAATTGGCTAAATATAAAGTTCCTAAGATAATTGAAATAATGCCAGCCCTTCCACTTACCGGTGTGGGAAAAGTAGACAAAAAGACGCTCCGATAAAATACAGATAATATAAGATTGAGATCATTCCATCGCGAGAAGTTGGTTTGATAATTTTAATTTAATTATTTTTTTTGATCTTTTTTAACTCATCTCAAGACACGTGAAATATTTGATTCCAAGATATAATAGGATTCATGAGTTAAATTGAAGTCAAATATTTAATAATTCGGATTCTACTTTTTTAAAAGAAGGAAAAAATTTTGGGACCGATGATAACATGGAATGAAATATGGTTAGATTTACAAAATTTTTTATAATGAATTATATTTTTCAACAATTATGTCATTTTACGAAAAACTTCAAAATCCCAAAAATGCCATTTGGACCTCTATTCTTGTCACACTGGTGTTTGGATTCATGGTTATTATTTCACAGTTAATCAGCAGGTACTTAATTGTTCCTCTGGGATTAAATTATCTGTTTGAACTATTCATATCGTTTTCCATTCAATTTAGTTTCGCGGGATTTACCTGTCTAGTCATTATACCACTTTTACTAAAAACGCCCCAAGAAATTACACCTTACACGGATTTTCTTTAAACCATACGGCTCTACAACCATGGTCCTATTGATAAATTGCTATTTATTGGATTCACTGCGACCATTTTCGTACTTTTTTTTGCCTTGTTTCTTACAAGCATACCTGGAAATTTACTTCTTATCCCTAAAAACGTCTTTGGACCTCCAGTTCGAGATGAAACAATGGGAGGTTTTGGTTTCATTTATTATCTCATTCCAGGAGTGTGGGAAGAGGTTTATGCCAGAGGTATTGTATTAGCGATACTGTTAAGACGATATCCAAAAGAGCAAGGTCATCAGCATAAAGCAATTATTATAGGAGGAATAATTTTTGGATGCTCTCACTTATTGAGCGTTCCAGTTTTGATTTCTAATCCAATCTATTCATTAACTCAAGTCATTTACGCATCAATTATAGGGATTGCATTTGGTTATATTGCGGTGGGAACAGGAAGTCTCCTTCCTTCGATAATCTGTCACTGGCTGATTGATTCATTCTCAGTGTATATTGCTCCATCGGAAAACTTTATCTTGTTTTTGATGCTTTTTATGATAGGAATTATAATTGCATCGGTGTTCATTATCGAATTGGTGTATCAGACTACCGATATTGGCGATTTTAATATAAATAAAAGGTGATTATTCTTTTTTTTTGATTTGTTTTCTATAAATTTCATAATAAGTAAAATATACAATCCCAAAATGTAATATAATACATGACATTAATCCAAAATTCAAAAGTAGATAGGTCAAATATATTCCTAATAAAAAGGAGTATCCAACAAACACCAAGATTAATCCCGTTTTCTTGAAAAGATTTAAAAAATGAAAATGATAAAGAGCAAAAAATGCACTAGAGATGAGGATACTGGCTATTGCTCCAAAATAAACGAATATTAAGATTGCAAGGTAATATCTAAAAAGCAATTCTTCCATTAGCATGGTTATAGGAAACATTAGAAAAAGAATTTTCCTGTTCTTTGTAATGAAAGCATTAATCATATCATGCTTTTTTAATTCATCCAGATAATACTTTTTTAAAACCAATTCTATTAATAATTCACTCAGGATGAGAAAAAAGAATAATCCGGAGAACATGATGATGAAAAATATCCCATTCATGGGAATTATAAACAGGAAATTGGTAAATACTCCGAAAAATAGAGGAATAAGTAATAAGAAGGTAATGATAAAAATAGTCATGTACTTTTTCATGAATTTCACTGCTTTGACCTACTTAGTGGAAGATTCATGTTGATCGATAAATTAATTTTAATACGTGTACGGGAGAATAAGAAACGTTCTTGGGAAAAATAATTCTCAATTTTTGATTATTTAAATTCCAGTCCAACTCACTTCCATATCCAAGCAATTCAATAGCAGAACAGTTCTCCAAGCGAGGAGATTCTATCGTAATGTTGGGAGTTTGGGGTGGTTCTAAGAGAAAAAAGTAGATTTGATCTTGTTTTTGGGCATATCTTATATTAATCCCTTCAGCAGTTTTATCCTCTGCTTTTTTCCAAGGGCGGGTTCCATAAATAGCTTCTCCGTTGACTTCGAGCCATTGACCGAGCGATAATAACCTACTTTCTTGTATCTCCGGGATCGTTCCATCTTCCATTGGACCCACATTTAGAAGTAGATTACCATTTTTACTCACGATATCAACAAGCATCTTTATTAATTCTTCAGCATCTAAATAATCTTCCTCGGTTTCCATCCGATTATATCCATATGAATTTCCGATTCCACGGTTAGCCTCCCATTTTTTTTTCTGGGTTTTTTCAAATGTGGTATATTCTGGAGTAAGAAAATCAGAATGCCTCATTTTGGGAAAATTATCTTGTTTTGTTTTTATTTGATCCCACCGGTCATTGACCAAACCGTCGGAGACCTCATTATAATAATAAGAAAATAGCGAATATAAATCGGTGGGAGGATATCCAATATCGTTCCATAAAATCTTAGGGTGATAGAGATCGATTAATTCTTTCCAATGATTATTTGCATATTCGATATACTCCGGAGTTCTAACTCCATTTTGCAGGAAACTTTGAGCATCAACTATTGGTTCGGAGTTGAATGACCAATCAAGAGTGCCCGAATAGTACAATCCCATTTTCATTCCTCTCTTTCTTACTGCTTCGGTTAATTCATGGACAACATTTCTGCTAGCGCAATACTTTTCTTTTTTAGGGTTTGGATATTTACTCGGCCACAATAAAAATCCATCGTGATGTTTCGTTACTAATACTACATACTTCGCACCTGCTTTTTTAAAAAGTTCTGCCCATTTTTCGGGATCCCATTTTTTGATACCGCCATTAAAAATTGGAACGAAATTATCATAGGAGAAATCCTTCCCATAGGTATCGTAATGATATTCTTGAGTGGGACTTCCATCGATTCTTAAAGAGTTAAGATACCATTCTGCATAGGGGTTATTTTTGAAATGTTCTTCAAGACCGCGTTTTTCGGATTCTATTAAATTCAGTCCTCTAACCGCAAAAGCTGGCACTGAAAATAGACCCCAATGAATGAAAATTCCAAATTTATCATCATAAAACCATTCGGGAACGACATGTTGCTTAATAGACTCTTTATTCGGGTTGAATCTCATGTTTTTCTTCTTATAAAGTAATTATTATCCAAATAAAATTCCTTCAGTGGAACCAAATCAAGCAATATTTTAGGGTTTCTGGACTATTTTTAACGTTAGAACGGGAGCATCGAAAATCTCCTCAGGTAGAATTATCTTGATATTATCTCCTTCCTTTTTCCAATCTAATTCTTTTTCGATCCCTAGCAATTGGATTGAAGAGATTTTTTCAAATGGTTGAATATTTATTGTTATTTCTTGTTCTTTAGGTTTATCCCATAAGAATACATATAAAACGGACGGTTTGCTGGTGAACCGAAGTGGAATTCCCTCCAAAGATATACCTTCTGCTTTATCCCATGATCTTGATTCAAAAATCGCTTCTCCATTAATATCAAGCCACCTGCCAAGACTTAACAATAAATTCTTCTGAATTTCAGGAATCGTGCCGTCCGCTTTTGGTCCCACATTTAAAAGCAGGTTCCCATTCTTGCTCACGATGTCCACGAACATCTTTATCAATTCTTCTGCAGTAAGATAATCCTTTTCCGTTTCAAATTGATTATAAGCAAAAGAGTTTCCCATCCCTCGGGTGCTTTCCCATTTTTTTTCAAGAATGGTGGTAAAACTCGCGTATTCCGGAGTTTTAAAATCATAGTGAGGTGTTTCCGGCAAGCTCCCTCCTCCTTTTTTAAGAGAACGATCCACTATCCATTTGACCAAGGCACTTATTGGTTTAAATTGAATAAATTTTCGAAAACCCTTGGATATCTGCATCCATCTATCATTCACCACACCCTCGGGAAATTTATTATAGAAATAGGCAAATAACCCGTATAAATTCGTACCAGGGGGGTATCCTATATCATTCCACAAGATGATAGGTTCATATTTATCAATTAATTCACGCCAATGATGATCCACGTAGTCCACATACTTAGGATCAATGGGGCCATTCGTCAAGAAAGAAATAATATCAGTGATTGGTTCAGGATTAAAAGACCAATCTAACGCACCTGAATAGTACAATCCCATTTTCATGCCTAAAGCTTTCACTTCTTTGGTCAATTCTCCTACTATATCTCTTCCCGCATGGTAATTTAATTTATTAGGATTAGAAATATCGCTTGGCCATAAAAGAAAACCGTCGTGATGTTTAGTCCCCAAGACGACATACTTCGCACCAGCTTTCCTGAAAATGCTTGCCATTTCCTCGGCATTCCACTTTTTTATGGCCTCATTAAATTTAGGAACGAAATCATCATAGGAGAAATCCTCTCCATATGTTTTTATGTGATATACCTGCGTGGGACTCCCTTCAATTCTAAGACTATTTAAATACCACTCGGCATAGGGATTATTTCGAAAATTTCCTTCAAATCCTTCTTTCATGATTAATTCATTGATGCTAATTCCAGTTACTGCAAAGGCTGGTACGGAATAAAGCCCCCAATGAATGAAGATCCCCAGCTTGGCATCATGAAACCACTTAGGAACTTCATGTTGTTTTATAGATTTTTTATTAGGTTGATAAATCAAGTTTCTATACTCTTTAGAATAAATGCTATAATTGAAATTGGATTTTAAAATATATAAATTATTATCAATCTAAAATAACTAAAAGTAAAGTGTGGGAAACAAGATGGATCTAGATTTAGGCAATTTAAAAGTGGATCAGTTAGGATATGTATATAAAGATATTGAGAAACAAGCAAAGTTTCTTGAAACAGAATTAAATATTCCAAAATTTGCCTTTTTTGAAAATAAGGACACGCCCTATAATTATAGAGGAAAGCCCACTACCATAACTACAAAAATAGGTATAAGCCGCGTGTTCTCTACTCAAATAGAATTAATTCAATTAATTGAAGGAGAATGCATTTTTAAGGAATTTTTGGATGAAGGTAAAGAAGGTTTGCACCATTTTGGGGTATTCGTTGAGGATGTTGATTCAATCGTAGAGAAATATACAAATTTAGGTTATACCATCGTGCATCAAGGACAGACATGGCGACAAAAAATTGCATACTTTGATATGACTAAGCCTCTTGGAATCCTAATCGAATTTCAAGAGACAATAAAAAGGAAAAAAAGAAAATAGGTCATTTACTTAATAATCAGACATTATTTCAAGAAGTATATAAGATTGTTTCTTCTATAATCCAATTTTTTAAACTTTTTTCTTTATCTTTTAGGAGAAACGATTAACATTGGTGTATTCTGGGAAAAAAGGGCTATATTTAATAATAAATGAAAAAAAGTTTAAGTTCTATTATCTTAAGAGTTAATTTTTTTATTAGCAGAATCCCATAATATTTAATATACATAAAATCGAGTTAATGAAAATGTCAGAAGTATACAAAAAGTTAGAAAAGGTAGTTACCAATAAATTTCTTTCAGACAACCTGATTGTTCGCCACGCATATTCGAGGAATGTGGACCCAGTCTTGCAAGGAGTTCCTGATATCGTCATTAGACCGAAAAATGCTGAAGAGATTTCCGAGATAATAAAAATAGCAAATCAAGAGAACGTCCCCGTAGTGCCACGAGGCGGCGGTGATTGTGAATTCGGTGGTAGTAAACCCGTAAAAGATGGGGGTATAGTACTTGATATGAAAAGAATGGATAACATTGTAAATTTTGATCAAGATAATTTAGTAGTAACAGTACAAGCGGGCATCTCTTGGGGTAAATTAAACGAATATCTATGCCACTATGGATTATATACGGGCTGCATGGGTCCAGGTTCTGGCATGACTGCGTCTGTTGGTGGTGGAGTATCTCATCACTCTGTGGGAGGAGGAGGTTGCGCTAAATATGGATCGTGTACGAATCAATTAGTGGGACTCCAAGTAGTTTTGCCCACGGGAGAAATCATAGAAACGGGTTCAAAAGCAAATAAGTACACCAAGAATCATTTTAATCGATGTGGAAATGGACCAGATTTAAATGGCCTTTTCTGTGGAGATAATGGCATCTTAGGAGTGAAAACCCAGATTACCCTTCAAGTATTTCCGCGACCAGGATTTGCAAATTATAAGACTTTCTTTTTACCTAGGAAAGATAGAGAAGTCTCCTCCAAGATCTTCTCGGATGTTAGACATGCAGGAATTGACGTGTATGATTTAATGTACATGTATGACATAATTGTTAGGATTGGATGCCAACAAGGCATGTTTCCTTTGTGGGAAAATCTTAAGAAAAAAAGAGGCATTATGTTTTATACCGTGGAAGCAAATTCAGAAGCCGAACTAGAGGAGAAAATAAAACAATTGGATAAAATATTTTTGGAAAATAAATCTGAAGTGTTGGGGCCAGAAATTGATGATGGTAATATCGCAAAATGGCATTACGTTGAACAAGGGCACTGGCAGTTTTATCATAACCTCTGGAATTTGTTTCCCGCCTTAGAGCCTTGCACCGCTGAATGCTTTACACCCATAAATGAATATCCTAAGATTTTGGATGCAATTGATCAATGGGACATGGAACATAATGCAGAGATGCAAGTATTTACCAATATCACCGGTCAGCGCCCCATTTCTGGTAGTGGCCCTATATTATTAATTGATGGTTGCAATGTAGAATTAACTTGCGGATTTACAACTTATGGAAGCTATTACAATGAAGAAATTCATGAAGAATTTGAAACCCTGGACTTGAAATTATGGAAGTCCTTTTTAGAAATGGTAACTAAATGGGGTGTGGAATGGTACATGATGGGGGAATTTGCTTCCCGGCTCATGGTCGATATCGATGCATATGTTCCAGAATACTACAAGTTTTTAGCAGAAGTGAAGAAAACCCTAGATCCAAAGCATATATTAAGTAGAGGTAAATTCAATTTTTGGGGGGATAAATAAAAATGAGCGAATTAAAAAACTTGAGGAAAGAGTGGAAAGCCATAATGTCTTGTATAAGTTTTAGAAATCTATTCTAGACTGCAAAAGGGCTGTGGAGATTGTGGCTTTTCTATTAGACCTGCGGTAGGAAGATATTTAACATGTCCGGTGAAAGAAGCGAAAAATGAAGAGGGATTCGAGATTTATTTTGCCCGGGGAAGGATGAACATTCTAAAAAGCGTATTGGAGGGCAAATTACCTTTAAGCAAGGAATTGGCAGAATTTGTTTATCAATGTACCGAATGCGCGAATTGTACGGAGGTTTGCCATGAAACGCACAATGATAATATTGTCCTCAATACATCAAAATGGATTGATCATTTCAAAGTGTGGGATGCCTTGCGCAGGGACTTGGTTGCCGCAGGATTCGCTCCGATTGATAAACATGTTAATTTAATCAATTATATGAAGGAAGATTCCATGAAAAATCCGTACGGAGAAGATTATGATAAAAAATTTGAATGGGCAAAGGATTTTTCTATCCTCAAGGAGAAAGGCGATCTTGTATTTTTCGCGGGATGTACCATGCCATTGAGACAACAAGAAACGTTAAAAAGCATGATGAAGATTCTGTTAGCAAGTGGAAAAGACATTGCTCTCTCGAAAGAGGAATGGTGCTGCGGCTCCATTGGAATGAGAATTGGCGATTATGATTCCATTAATGATCTCGTGCGACACAATATCGAATTATTTGAAAAAATGGGTGCGAAAACGGTTTTTACGGCTTGTGCGGGATGTTATCGAACGATCAAGAAAGATTATCCCGAAATTATCGGTAAAGAGTTACCCTTTGAGGTTAAGCATATTACTGAGGTTTTAATGGACATCTTAAACAACAATGAACTCACGTTTAAGCAAGAACAAGGGGAAAAGAAGCTTCTCACGTATCATGATCCTTGTCATTTAGGGCGTCACATGGATTTATATGAGATTCCCCGAGAAGTAATTGGTAAATTACCCGGAGTGGAATTGGTAGAAATGCGGAGAAATCGAAAAAATGCGTGGTGTTGTGGAGCTGGTGGTGGTGTGAAAAGCGAATTTCCCGAATTAGCAATAGAAATCTCTAAAGAAAGAATCAAGGAAGCCGTGGAATCCGGGGCAGACATTTTAACTACGAGTTGTCCGTTTTGTATTGGTAATTTAAAGGACGCATATGAGGAAATGGGACCAGAAATAAGAAGTAAAATCGAAGTTATTGATCTCATTGATTTAATAGCTTCAAAAATATAATTTTCATCCTTTTTTTTGATTTTTTTATTTAATGTATTTAATTTATTCAAAAGTTGATTATAATTTTTAATCCCTTCTAAATTTTTGATGGAATTATAACATAGTAAGAAATGCAAAAATATGTTAAAACGAATTTATTTTGCATAATATATTATAAGAACATTATTTTTGAATTGCTCTAAAAAGTTTTTTAAATAAATGGTTCTTATTGATTGATTTAATTACTTCCACAATTGAAATGAGCAAAATCAATGCATTAAGAGAGGTTTTTTTTATGGAAAATTCAAAAAATGAATTAGAAGGAATAGAAGACCAACAAGCTACAAAGATAAAGAAGTTGGAATGTTTATATAGGATTACAACGGATATAATCAATAGAAAATTAACCATAGAGGATTTTATTAAAGACGTTCTCCAAGTAATTCCATCAGGATTTCAATATCCAGAATTAATTTCCCTAAGAATAACATGGGATAAAAACACGTATAAAACGGAAAAGTATCATGAAACACCCTGGAAAAAGATGGTTAAAACGGATATAGGGCAGGATGAGTTGAAGATCGAGGTTTTCTATGATGAAAATCGTCCTTTTTCTCCGGAAGAAGATTCTCTATTGAAGGAAATTACCGATAGATTGAAATTGCTTATTGAATATCAACTTAGTTTAAAAAAGTTACAAAAAACTCTTGAAAC
Source organism: uncultured archaeon (assembly GCA_964388035.1). GTDB lineage: Archaea > Asgardarchaeota > Lokiarchaeia > Sigyniarchaeales > SOKP01 > JALGVJ01. The sequence goes on along the minus strand of CAYLZE010000010.1, from coordinate 41,737 downwards.
GTCAGAAAAACATGAAAGAGAAGTAAATTCATTATTAATGGCTACTAAATTAGTTTTACAGTATAAAGATTTTAATGAAGCCGCGCGAGCTATTTTTGATTCTTGTAAGAAGTTGAGCGGAGCAACTTCGGGATATGTAGCATTATTATCCGAAGATGGGGCAGAAAATGAATTACTTTTTTTAGATGCGGGAGGATTACCTTGCACGGTGGACCCTAGCCTCCCCATGCCTATTCGAGGATTAAGGGCGGAGGCATATAGCAAGGGAAAAGCAGTGCATGACAATGACTTCATGAATAGCACGTGGAAAAAGTTCATGCCAAAAGGTCATGTCATTTTAAATAACGTGTTATTTGCGCCTTTGAAATTGGAGGGTAAAACATTCGGGATCATGGGTCTTGCGAATAAAGAGGGAGGGTTTAACAGTCAGGATCTTGAACTGGCTTCCGCATTTTCAGAACTCGCTGCCATTTCACTTCATAATAGTAAAATGTTGGAATCATTAAAACAATCTGAGAAGGCATGCCAAATTGCTTACGATAGAACTGAATTATACAAGGACATTTTCATGCATGATATTAATAATGTTCTTCAGAACATTAATTCCGCCGTGGAGTTACTTAAAAGTTTTAGTAAGAATGTAAAATCAGATACCAGAATTACAGAGCTCTATGAAATTGTTGATGAACAGATCAATCGGGGAGCAAAACTTGTTTCAAATGTCCGTAAATTATCAAAAGTTGAAGAGCAGCAACAGAAATTATATACAATTGATCTTACTGCTATTTTAAATAATGCTATCAAATATGTAAAAAAGACTTATTCAGAACAGGATATTCTCATCAAGATCAATAAAGAAATAAAAAATGACAATATAAGAGCAAACGAATTTCTTCTAGACGTGTTCGAGAATATTTTAATAAATGCTATTATTTACAATGAAAGTAGCCAAAAAGAAATAATCATTACCATGAAAAAAAGAAAAGAAGCAAATAATTCATGGTTAGAAATTGAATTTTGCGATAATGGCATTGGCATCCCTGATTCCATGAAACAGCAACTCTTTCAAGGTGAAATTTCGAAAAAATCGTATTCAAAAGGAATGGGAATGGGATTAATAACAGTTAAGAAAATATTAAACGTGTTCAATGGAAAAATATGGGTGGAAAATAGATTTCCTGATGATTACCAAAAAGGAAGTAAATTCGTCATATTGTTGCCGGAGGATGTATAATGGCATCAATTTTTATAGTAGAAGATGAGATCTCATTGCAGGAGCTCTATAAAATTTTATCTTCTGCAGGATTCAATATAATCGGAATTGCATCTAATGGAGAAGAAGCGGTTTCGATGTTTGAAAAGTTTAATAAAAGACCAGACGTGATAATAATGGATCATCGCATGCCCATAATGAGCGGCATGCAAGCAGCGGAAGAAATTTTAAAAAGGGATGAAAAAGCAAAAATAATATTCGCGAGTGGAGATGAAGGTATTAAAAAATACGCTAAGTCAATTGGCGCATTATCTTTTAAGGTGAAACCCTTTAGTAATGAAAAGTTAATACGGAACATTTATAAAGCCTTAGGATTGGCCAACCCTCAGATTTCCCTTTAATTTTAACATGTTATTAATCCATCTTAAGCCAATACTTTATCAAGAATCCATGATTCTCATCCTTTAATTATTCTTATTATAACCTCATGGAAAAGTTAAATCCTTATTTACAAACCACGGAATTCCTAGATTTCAATAAAAAAAATGTGAAAAATGCGGCTCTTGAAATTACGAAATACCTTTCCACTGAGAAGGAAAAGGGGATTGCTCTTTTTTATTGGGTGCGGGATGAGATAAAATATAACATGGCGTCCTATTACATGCTAAAAAGTAATTTTAAAGCAAGCGTGACGTTGCGGAGGGGATATGGGTTTTGCGTATCGAAAGCGGTTTTGCTATGTGCGTTTGCTCGTTCCGTAGATATTCCCGCTCGGGTTCACATGGCAGATATCATCAATCATTTAATCCCCCAAAAAGTTATTGATTATTTAGGGATGAAGATATTCTATCATCATGGATATAGCGAATTATATCTTGAGGGAAAATGGGTGAAAGTTACACCTGCATTTGACAAGCAGACATCTTTAAGGGCAGGTTATCCCATCGTGGAGTTCGATGGCGAGAATGACGCGATTCTCGCTTCTTTTAATGATAAGGGAGATAAATTCGTTGAATATCTCAAAGATAGAGGCTCTCATACAGAATTACCTTATCAAGAAATTGAAAGGGATATCAATGAGTTATACAAGCACGTGATTGAAAAAGGATTCAATAATAAACCTTTCAAAAGTAAGAATTAACTTATAGATAGAGGTAAAAATTAACTTTTAAAAGCAGTTTGATAAAATTATGCCTGATTTAAATGAATTTTTAAGACCAACAGAATTTTTGGATTTTGATAAAAAACTTGTTAAAAAAAAGGCAATGGAAATTACTGAAGGGTGCAAATCTAATAAAGAAAAAGCCATTTCATTATTTTATTTCGTTAGAGATGAGATAAAATATAACATGTATACCTATATTCCCCAACATGAAACAAATCTAAAAGCATCAACCACATTGAGAAGGAAAAATGGGTTCTGCATGTCGAAGGCGGTTTTACTGTCAACTTTGGCTCGAGCAGTGAATGTCCCTGCTTCCATTCACATGGTAGATATTATAAATCATAAAGTCTCGAAGAAAGTCGTGGATTTAATGGGCACGAATGCCTTCCTTTGTCACGGATACAGTGAATTGCTAATAGATGGCAGATGGATTAAACTGACCCCGGTTTTTGATCAAACTACAGCAGAAAAAGCAGGATATTTGCCGAATGCAGAATTCGATGGGGAACATGATGCCATGCTCTCTAAACATGATACCGAAGGTAATTTATTGGTAGAATACATTAAAGATCGTGGAAATTACTCTGATGTTCCGATCGAGGAGATTAAAAGAATTTTCGTTGAAGGTTATAAAAATCTTTATTCTAAATTTCAAATATGAAATGATACTTATAAAGGGATGAAAAACTATTTTTCACTTATGGTCTGAAAGTAGAAAACCATCCTCACTTATAGCGTTTCAAGTTTTTTTCCCGAAATCTTTAATTCTGTTAGAATAACTCTCATATACTTCATTTTATATTTTAGCTTTGAAAAAAGATCATAAATAAGAAAGGATGAGTTAAATAATGTTAGATATTGAAAAGATAAGAGAAAGAAGAAATAATTCCGATAGAAATGATATGGAGGAATATAGAATATCTAATGGATGTTGTCTTTTCCATGATATTGAGGAATTTGATCAATTTATTGATACTGATGATGATTCCCCTGAAGACCCGGATGATTTTTCCGAAGACTCTGAATAAGTAACTTTTTATCGATCAATCTTTTCTTTTATTAATCTAAAACTTATTCCAAACCTAATAAAATAATAAAAAATTTTATATTCTAATGTCTGAGTTTAAAGTTTATCTTCAACCGACTACATTTTTTAATATAGAAAATAATAAGCTGCGTCAGAAAGCGTTTGAGCTCACAGAGAATGGTCAATCTAATAAGAGTAAAGCAATTAACCTATTTTATTTCGTGCGCGATGAAATTAAATATAACATGAGGTTATTTGTCCCTAAAATTAAGAACAATTTTATTGCAAGTAAAATTTTGAAGAAAGGGGAAGGATTTTGTGTTTCAAAATCCATATTATTATCCTCGTTGGCAAGAATAATAGGGATTCCTGCAAGGATTCATTTAGTTGACTTAATCAACCATAAAGTGTCTCAGAAAGTCATTGATTTCATGGGAACGAATGTGATGTATTACCATGGCTTTAGTGAATTTTATTTAGGGAATAAATGGATTAAATTGACTCCATCGTTTGATAAAGACACCGCTATTAGAGGGGGATTTCTTCCCATGGTGGAATTTGATGGTGAACATGATGCTGTTTTTCCACCTCGTGATATCGAGGGAAATTTATTTGGAGAATACGTAAATGATCGTGGATCTCACGCAGATTTACCTTTAGACGAAATTGATAAAGTATTTTCGGAGAAATATAAGATTTATAACAAATATCTATCAGGATTTGAAAATATCAAGGAAGAAAAATTAATTTAAACGAAATAGAGTAAGGAAAATAATCATTTGAAATAAGCGGGATCTAATTTTAATTCATTCAGATAAATTCGGTGCTTGCCAAGTTTTCCCCCATAATTTCCGGTTGAAATTTTAATTAATCCTTTCATATCTATTATGCCTTTAATAGTTTTTTTCATCGTTTCTTTTATTGCATCAATCGTCAAGGCATTAAAGACGATTTCCGGTATGGATTTAACTCCTTCAGGTACTTTAAATTCTCCAGGAGGTAATTTTCCTTTTAGAGTCGGACAATAAAGATGATTAGTGGAAGGACCAATTTCGGGAAAATTTGTCTCTGGCTTAGATCCTGCAGAACACACATCGAATGTGGTACAAGCATTCTCAATTTGCGCTATAATTTTAACTGCTTTTCGTCCTACTCTTATCCCTGCTTCGAGAGAATCACAAAAAAGCCATAAATTTCCCCCCATTACCCCCGGAGCATGGGATAATTCTTTCTCTATGAGGAAGTCATGTCCCATCATGATGGGAACGTTAATTAACTTCCTATTATATTTTTCAAGAATCCATTCATGGCCATCTCCACAGTGTCCCACATTATTCATCATATCGAATTTAGTGTCAGTGGCGAAGGGATAAGCATCATAGACAGCAGTGGTGGGAACAACCAAGATCCCTTGTCGCAACCTGCGTCCTAATTGTTCATAAAACTTAGCTTTAGCTTTTTTACCGGTACCCGTGACCCATAATTGAACTATAGCACCAATTCGTCCATCAATGGTTTCCTTTTCACTTAAGTATTTTACAATCCCACCTTCCGCATCTCCAAAAACTGTTGAGGGAAGTGCAGTAAAGGAATTAATGGCTCTCTCTAAAAACGGTTTATCTTCTGCCGTGACTAATAATTGAACGCAGAGACCTTCAAATGCTTCACAATATGTATTTTCAATGGTAGTCATTTTTTCCATCTATATTAATGATTTAAATTTAAACTTGATTGATTAAGTGGGATTATAGGAGAACTAAAAAACCTTGCTTATTAATTTGATAATAAGTCCTCAATTAACATGATACTGTAAGGTATGGCGGGATATCATGATATCTTTATATAATCGAATCATCGCTAGGATCTAATTTATATAATAAAGAAGTAGATACTATTTATCATGTAATTATTAATTCAAACCTAAATGTTTTATAATTAATTCGTGATTACAGTTATTTAAGGTTTGAAATAAATATTCATTAAAAAACTGAATGAAAAAAAATGCCGATTGGAGTTTTCCTTTACGAGATAGATAAATCTTTTGGACCGAATTTAATTGCAGAATATTATTTGGGTCAAGAAAAAATCAGTAAAGAAATGCTACAGATTTTTGTTGAAAAACATGTTAAAAAAGAATTCGTGGATGCTACTACTCAAAATGAAAATAATAAGTATTATTCAAGCAAGATTAACAGCGATACTTTAGAGAAAAAAAACTTGTTCCTGGGATTCATTCTCAAGGAAGAAGAAGATATCGTGTCCTTAAAGAGCATGTTCGAAAAAAGCGAGCATGAAGTCATTGAAAATTTTACAACAGATAAAGTCAAAATGAAGAACGTGTTAAAAGAAATCTTAAGTTCCATTTTGACTTTAATGGATAAACTAAAGGAACCAAAGCTTATCATTGAGACCATAAATGAAAAGACCAAAAAAATGTTAGATGAGGGAAAACTTCAAGAGGCACGGGAACTGATTGATTTAGGTGAGGAAATACCGGAAAAGCTTTCCACTGAAGTGAAAGAAGCCGAAGCATTTTATCATCAAGGGGCTTATAAAAAAGCAAGAAAGAGTTATTTGAATGCAGCTAAATTGGCGGGATCTATTCAAGAAAATGAAATTGTATTTTTTTTAGAAAATAAAGCAGAACGTGTGGGCAACATTCCGAACCTTTTAAAAAAGCGAGAAAGTTTAATTAAGGAAATGAACAAGATAATAGATGATATCGATATTAAACCCCTGGAATTGTATGAATCTCTTACCCCCACAATTGATACCATTATTCAGATTGCGAATGCTTTAGAAAATAATGAACAGGTCGAGATATTAACCGAAATGAAACGGAATTTAGAAAGAATATCAAAACATGTAAAGGAATTAATTAATTTAGATAGTAAATTAAAAGAAATATCCCATCAGATCATCTAAACCTTTAAATAGTATAAAAAGAGATCTAGTTTAACAATTAAACAATTGGGGATATTTAAAAATGGCATTAACTGAAGGGACTTTCGAATTTAACTTGTTTTTGATTTTGACGATTATCTTACTGATTTACAAGGGCATTCTCTCAATTTATCTCTTGAGTAAGGTTAGAGAAAGGAAACAAATAACGGGAAAATATTCTCTCGATTTCATTTTTGGGATGTTTCTCATGATGTTGTGTCTCTTTATCTCGCGGTTTCTATTCCTCTTTTATGATTTTTATTTCACGAAATTTAATCCTGCTACGTTTCACATTGAACCAAACGTGATTTTATGGAGATTTGCAATGGATATTAGCATGCTTGGTTATTTTTTCATATTATTTACTATGGATCGAAAAGTATTAAACTTTAAATTCAAGGGAATTTTCGCCTATATCGTGTTAGCAGGAATGATATTAATCGCTTTTTATCCGGTGAGTACTCCAGAAGATTTCATTGTACTTTCCACCATTGGAGGGTTAGGCTTGATAGCCGCTTTCATTTTACCGATCATATTTTTTTATATAGGGATAAAAACCCCGGGAGTCCGTCGATACGCCTTTATGATCGCTTTTGGAATAATCTTTTTTGCGATTGGAAGTGCTTTAGTGATACAATCAGTCATAGATCCACTCAGAAAAGCGTATGGGAATGATATTCAAATTTTAATATTTGCATTGTTTTTCGTAGGGAAGATTTCAGGTCTAACTTTGGTCTCAGTCGGTGTGGTAAAATTTATTTCATAAATTCGATAAAAAACTAATTAAATTCTTAATTTCTACTTTTTTGTTCAATCTTCAAATGAAACTGATTCAAACTCCATAAATTTTTTATTGTTTGGTATTGCTTAACTAATTATGATTCTCACTCCCGATTCTCTTGAATACAAAATTTTTTTTGGTTTAACTATTTTCCTTTTAGCAGTCAAATTTTCCTTAGCTCTCTATTTGGGTATAAAGATTCGTGAGAGAAAGAAAAAAACTGGGAGTTATTCCTTTGGATTTGCGACAAGTGTATTTATTTTAATGATTTGTATTTTCATAGCACGTTTATTTTGGTTTTATTTCGACTTTTATCTCACACTTTTTGATGAAACCACGTATTATTTGTTTCCTAATTATCTATATTGGAAGATAGCTGCATTTATCAGTGTTATTGGCTATACGATAGTAGTATTCACGGTAGATCGTAAAATTATTGATTTCAAATTGAAAGGAGTTCCTTCTTATATCATGGGAATAGCTGCAATAATAATATTGGTTTATCCCGTAATAAGTCCCTCTGATTTTCAGATCATTTCTTCTTTATTATTCTTAGCAAATGTAACAGCCATCATCATTCCGGTATTATTTTTGTATATTGGCTATAAATCACCCGAGTATCGCAAACCAGCTTATATCATTGCAGTTGGCGTCATAGTATATGCAATAGGTGCCAATATATTGATAGAATCGTTACTAGCTTTCTTGGTGGAAATTTCTGGTTTTCAAGGAACACGAATCATAATTTATTTTCTTTCGATGATCTTGAAAACTACAGGATTAATTTTCTATGCATGGGGAGTGACCCTATTCGTACGGGAATTTTCCTGATCTAGCTATGAATTAGATAAATGGTTTTGAAAATAAAATTAGAGGACGATATTAATCATTGATTTTAATTGAGTAAAGATACTATTCACTTGAAGTAGTTTCCGTTGCAGATTCTTCCACAGGGGGTACATAGTCTCCTATATCAGCAAAAATTATACGAGCTAAATCCCATCCTTCTTTTGTAGGATATTTTAGAGCATTTGCGATCAAATCTTCTCCAATAGTATTATCAATTTCAACCCTGTGAATGTTAGGATTATTTTGCAAGATCATTTCATATTTTGCACCCCCCGTATCTTTAGGTACGATGAGAATTGCAGAATCTATGGCACTTTGAGTTATTGCATCTTTTAATCTCTTTGCCGCATAATAACCCGCCACTCCAGCACTTCGATCGAAGGTTTTAATAGAAGGAATTTCTAATCCCCATTTTTTGCCTTCCGCCTCGATCATTGCGGCTAGTGTTTGGGGTCTTTTACCTAAAAGAAATTTAAATTCCATCTGAGTCTTAAATTCCTTCTTCTTCTCTTCTCCAATCTTTATGATCGTCTTTAATGCAGCACCTGCCACGGATTGAGGATTTACATCGATATAATATTCTTCTTCCGCTAAAATATCTTCTATCTTTTTTCTAATTTCTTTTCTAGGCTTTGAAAAATCTATTATCTCTTCTTCCTCAAGTATGGGAGGTTTTGCAGTAGCCTCGATCTCCGCACCTATTTCTAATAACTCATCTACGGTCATTTCATCCATTACAATTTTATCTATGAATCTCCGGCATAATTTAATCGAATTTCTTGGGTTTCCCTTGGTTTTTTCATAGATGATTTCTATCAACTTTTCATTTAATGGAAAAAGGGGATATAAGGGAGGATTTAAATTATTCTCGTCCCAAAACACTTCCATGGTTTTTGAAAAGAAAATTTTTAAATCATTCAAGGAAAAGGGTTTTAATTCCTGTTCTGGTTCCATTCGTGAACGCAAGGGAGGATCTGCTATTTCTAAAATTCGTGGCCAAATTTCTTTTAAAACCGCTATAACAATGACTAATCCTTTAACCTCATTATATAATCTTTTTAAAATTTCAAGAAATTTCCTCTCTGCAGCTTCTCCCAGCATCCGATAGGGTGATTCTAATTCATCAAAATATAAGATTAACACGCGATCCAAGTTGTCTGTTATTATTTTTATCATGGCAAGACAAATATCATCATCTTCAATGACGCTACTTATCCCTAGTTCAGTCAATTCTTCTGGCTCTAAATCTTCACCTAACAGCCACCTCTCTGCGAGAGCTTTTTTATTTTTATCCAATTGATATGTCACTAAAGCTTTTACGCAATCTGCAAAAACTCCAGGGAATTCTCGAATACCTTTTTGGATAACTTCATCGATATTGGGTTTTTGAAAAATTCCTCCTTTTTTTCCACCCCACTTTTCTTTCACTAATTTATCTGAGACCATATCCAAGATTTCGGGACCGACTTCTTCGATGATACAAGTGTATACATGAAGCAAAACCCTAATACTTGCAGGAGGACTTGGGACATATACAATGGTCCAGTCTACGGGTTCCAACTCACTAACTTCAATCTCTTCTATTTGCTCCGTTTCTTCCATCTTTTTTCTATTTTCCCTTTCCTTATCTTTAAAAGAATGGTAAGCATGAGTCTTTCCGGAACCTGCTGAACCTAAGATTGGAATTAATCTGGAAGATCTATCACGATGAGTTTGACGGACTAAACGATACACTTCCCGATCAATATAACTTCGGGGGCGTTGGATGTCAACTTTGTCAGGTATATCTCCCCTACTCACAAAATTGGAAAAGGGCATGATAGGGGACTCTTGTAGGACTTCTAAGTACATTTGTTTTTCATCGTCACTCAATTCTGAATACATTTTACTTCCTCCGTTTGATCTTAAATATTATTGTAATAATCTGACTATAGAATTTTCTTTCTCAAATCGCTAACTTCTTTTTTACTCTTATGTGTATACATTTAAATATAGTTATATAAATGTAATTAATTTTGACATTCATAATCCATATTTTTTAAAGATAAGAAAAAATGTTATATTTAACATTTAGGATAAACACTTTTTTAAATCGTGTGCTTGCAGAAGGGATTCATGACAACTACTACATCCTGTTTACTTATTGCCTTAAAATGGATTACAAATTAGTTATTTTAATATCGAAAGATAGATCTCATGAGTATATTGCTCTAATTAATTTTCTTTCATGGGATATAAATTTATTTCAATGGCGCGATATATTAAATTTAGGAATTTTCTATTGCTTTCTCATTAAAGTACTCAATCTTGAAGAGCCATCGTTTCCTTTCACATCTTAAAATTGCGTTTCAGAAATTTTTTAATGAATGGAACGTTTTTTTAAATATATTTAAGCAGGTAGAAGCGGGTATATAAGAATAGATGCCGGATCACTTAATAGAAATTGTGGATAATGAGAGAGCGAAAGTCTTTGAGGAAATTTTTGGAAGCAAGGTAGTAAAAGTTACATCTTCCACGCTTCAAGAATTAGTGCTCCCTAATGGAGATGTAGTTAAAGCCTATTACTTGGATCTAACAACAATAACTACCGAACAACGAGAAAAATTAGTTACTTATTTATCTCAAGCCTTTAACTTTTCCAGAGCTGAAGTAGACGAAAAATTGGAAGATTTGGGCGTTCCCATCCTGGAAAAAAACTGTATTTTAAGGGAATAGGAGCAAGTGGTGTTATTTTTACTTAACTTCAATTGGGAAAAATTATTTTTTATTATTTTTCCTATTTATTGGAAATAAGATTGAAATTCTCATTTTAAAGTGCTATTATATAACGTTAGGAGAATACTCATGAGCGAAGGTATTTGGGATCAAAGAGCTGATGGCCAAAAAAAAGGAGATTCTATAAGAGAAGTAATTCCCAAAGAATCCTTGAAAGATGATTGGGGATTCACGGAATATGTTTTTAGCGCCACGATGTTCAATAATCCCTGGTATAATATCCCCACGGATGATTTTGAATTATTTGAAAATTTCGTGATGGGCGGATCTAGAATGTATCCTTCAGATGGAAGCATCCCCTGTGATGTTGTGGCAAAGGAAGCACGGAAAGTGCTTAATGTGCTCTCAAGTTGCTCAGAAGATCCCAATCATACTTACTGCAAGGAAGCTCAAGACGCCTTGAAATATGGGAAAAAATCGCTAGTGAGAGGAACCTTGAAATTGTATTTGGGTAAATATACCACGAGAGATTGGAGAAGGAAACGATTTACTGATGATATTGATTTCTGGACTTTTCAAGTCAACTTGTTAAATTATTCTTTAAAGAATTGCGGGTTTATAAAAAATAAAGAAACGGGAGAATGGGAAAAAAGCGTGAAATGGCAAGATCCCTTTACTAACCAAGAGAGGCACCAGGAATTATCTGCGGCTAATAATCTAAATCAAATACTGGATTTTGGAGCAGGAAGCTTTTTAGAAGGATCAAACTTAAAGGATATTTTTTCCAAGAAGATTAAGCGTGGTCATGACGTAGATATCAGCGATATGATTAACGTGGCCATAGTAATGAACGGAAAGAATAATGATAGTGAAAGGGAGTGGCAACAGGCTATAGAAGCTCTTGAGGAAGGGGCAAATACGAGAAGTACTAGAACTACCTCTAATCTCATTAGTTTAGTCCGGTATTCTTTAGGAATTTCCCAACATCTCATGCGCGTTGCGAAAGTCTTGGAAAAATACAATGATCTCATCCTAGATGAGAAGAAATATTCAGACGAGAAAATAAAAGAGATAGGTAAAATTTCCATTCACTGGCAAGAATATCTAGAAGCAAACGGTCCAATAAAAACCCGAGCCCTGATACATGATTTTTATCACGAGCAAGTGGAAGAAAAATCACAACAGGCAATGAATTTGAAAAATTTTGCCCGGGAGATTTTAGATATTTTGAATTCTAAATATAAACATTTAAAAGTAAAATTTAACGTGATAATTAAATAATTCGAGTGAATTTATTATTTCTCTTGGATTGAAATGGGAGAGTTCCACCGCATTTATCTCACTTTATCCTAAATATTGCATGAGAAATCCATAAGATATAATATTCAATTAAGAATATTATTATTTAACGAGAACAAGAATGTTTGTGGTAGAATAAAAATGTTTGATTATATAATCAGCGAAGAAACACGTAAATTGAAAGAAGAGGTTAGGAATTTCGTCCGGGATGAAGTACCACCCTCTCTCTTGAAGAAAATGGATAAAGATGAGGTGCGATACCCAACCGAATATTTAAAAAGTCTTGCAAAACATAATCTAATTGGCCTCAGATTTCCCAAGAAATATGGAGGAAGAGGATTAAATTGGGAAAACGAAGTAGTTGCTCTAGAAGAGATTGGCGTTCTGGGGATGTCTCTGGGCTGTCTCTTTTCTCTAGTAAGTATCTGCGGTGAAGCCCTTAACATGTTCGGCACGGAAGAGCAGAAGCAAAAATATCTTGTGCCAATGCTCAAAGGAGAAAAATTTACAGCAGAAGCCCTGACTGAACCCCGAGGCGGAAGCGATTTTTTCGGTGCCACTTCTACTGCCGTTAAACAAGGAGAGCATTATATCTTGAACGGAGAAAAAAGATTCGTAGTAGGTGCGGAAGGTGCGGACTTTTTCTTGGTGTATGCTAGAACTAACACGGATCCTAAAGCTGATCCTCATAATGCGTTAAGTCTCCTCATTGTGGATAGGACTGAAGGAGTAAGCACGGAATATCTCTATGGATTAATGGGAACTCGTGGTGGGGGTGCTGGGCGTTTAAAGTTTAAAGACGTAAAAGTTCCAAAAGAGAATGTTATTTTAGCAGAAGGAGCAGGAGGAAAAATATTTTATCAAATGATGGTTCCCGAGAGACTTACAACAGCTTCTGGCATATTGGGAACGGCTAGAGCGTGTTTAAGGGTAGCTGCTAAATATAGCACTAAACGCAAGGCATTTGGGCAGGTAATACAAAAATTTCAGGCAGTAAATTTTAATATGGCAGAGGGAATTACCCTATTAGATGCCGCACGTTCTATCGTTTTAAATACTGCAAGGATGATTGATGCAGGAGCACCACCAAGCGTACAAAGACGAATGGTTTCTGAAGCTAAAAAATTCTCCACGGAAGCGTGTTGGAAAGTAATAAATAATGCGATGCAAATAATGGGAGGCATCGGTTACACTACCGTATATCCCATTGAGAGATTACTGAGAGATGCTCGTTTGTCCTCCATATGGACCGGTACAAGCGAATTGGGATCTCCCATCATCCCTATTCGGTACATACGAAATAATGAGCCTCATTATCCAACACGAATGGTACAAGGAGATTTTAAGCGAAAAGTGGTTGGGCAGAGATGTTGAGCAAGATGCTATTGATTCAGAACAAGAAGAAGAGAAGCATTATGGCTAATAATTAAATTCTTTTTTATTTTTTTACTTTTTCCTATTATTTTCACTAAATTAAGACAAGACACTACTTTAAGTATAACTGGGAAGCAAATTTGAATAAGATTCTGTTGATTAATCTAAAGGGTTACCAAAATTCATCTAATGAAGTAGTTATATTTCATATCTAAATATATAAATAATTGTGTTTCCAAACACAACTTGTTATGAAATTTTCAAAAATTTGTATCACTACTTCTATCTCTCTAGTCTTATTCACTATTATCGTAATACCGTCTTTAGCCCAGAATTACACGTTGGGTATTAAGGAGGGAGATAAATTCTCCTATGAAATAAGCAAAGCTGATCAGAGAGGAATAAAAGATGTCACGGGTCAAGATGTCGACATACCATCATCAATAATTGGAGTTCCAATTCAAATTGATGTAGATACCATTACGGATCAAGGAGATTATTGGGAAATAAAATGGGGGGGTCTTATTCAATCCCTATCGTATGTCACTGATACGGTGGGGGATACTATTGAAGTAAGTAAAACCCCGAACTATAATAAACCAGCGACGATAGTGTGCCCATTAGATGTAGCTTCCTATCTTGGTGAATTATATGATGGAATACCAGGAGTTACAGTATCTAATAATGTTGTTACCGTGACTTTAGATAATGGTACATCCATTTATTCTTATGATCAAACGACGGGGATGTTAGATTCATTCAATTTAAAGAATATTGAGGGCCAAATTGTATTTGAACTCATCCAATCAACGGGTAATTTAATTCCAGGTTACAGCATTTGGTTAATATTAGGAATCCTTAGTGCGATTGAAATTAGCATTATTATTCTAATACGGAGAAGAATAAAATATAATTATGTCTGAGCTCCATCAAGCCCTTTTTTTTTATTAAATCTCTTAGTTATTTCCAATTAAAATTTAAATAAACAGAATTAAAAATTTTTAAAAAGAAATTACTTAATTATTTCTGAAACAATTATATCTTTATAATTCTCCGAAGAATTATAATTATTTATTGAAATTCCTTGCTTTTAACCCGCACTCTTACCAATAAATCCTTCAGTTCTAATTTATCGTTATCTTCATACACGTATTTCTTTTTAACTCCTTCAGATAAGGGGATCGTGACAATTTTATTTCCTTTAAGAGCTACCATCTTTCCAAAGTCATCATTCAACACAAGCTTCACGGAAGCTAGTCCAAATCGTAAACCAAGAATTCTATCAAATGCGCTGGGCGTTCCCGCTCTCATGGTATGACCTAAAACGACACTACGGCATTCAAAGTCAACGTTATTTTTTTGGAATTCTTGTTTTAAATCATCTCTCTTATTTAATTCATCAACTATGATTTGGGATATGTTTAAAGATTGAAGTTTTGGATTTCCAAATACATCTTTAGGTAATTTATCAATTGTTTCTTGTGATATAGTCTTAAAATCTTTTTTTAATGATTCACTATGAGGATATGCCCCTTCTGAGCAAGCTATGATGTGATATTTGTAACCTGCATTCACGCGTTTTTTAAGAACCTGAACTACATCTTTATCCAAGTCAAAAGGGAATTCTGGTATCAATATAATATCTGCACCGGAGGATACTCCACTATAAAGCGTTAGAAACCCCGCATCTCTGCCCATTATTTCCACCACGAAAATACGTTGATGGGATCGAGCAGTTGTTGTAAGATTATCCAAGGCATTTGATGCTAATTGGGTTGCACTCCAAAACCCAAAGGTATAGTGGGTTCCAGCAAGATCATTGTCTATAGTTTTAGGACACCCCACAACCTTGGCTCCGGCATGCTTATACATGGCATCCGCCACTCCTAGAGTATCATCGCCTCCGATTACAATCAAGGCATCAATACCCAGATCAGCATACTTTCTAACCATTTCTTCCGCAATTTTCTTCCTTAATTTTTCCTTCTCTTCTCCAGCTTTTGCCTTTGCTACTGGTGCGAAGGGATTCGTGCGACTAGTGTATAAATAAGTACCACCTATCGTATGAAGATCATCATGCTCTGCAACTTTCAACTCAACCGTCTCATTTTGTAAAAAACCCTTCCAACCTCTTAAAATACCTACACAATCAACTCCCGCATCAAATGCTTTTAACATGATTGCATATAAAACAGAATTAAGCCCCGGGCAATCTCCCCCACCCGTGAGAATTCCAATCTTCTTAACTGTCATATTTTATTCAATTTAATATACTTATCTTTTGATTTATAAATTAAATCGCTTTAATATAAAATCTTAATGATCATGATAGAAACAATCGATTTTTATTTGCGTTCAACTTTTTTATATCGAAATTTTGTTTCGTCTACGGGAATGATATAACTCCCTCCTTCGAGATCGGTTAATATCAGGGTAAATTGTAATTCTCCCGTTATGGCATTATCTAAATCGCTAAGTGTTTGATCGATACTTTTTTGTTCGGAATCATCCGCGGGAATCTGATTTTGATAGATTAATACAGCATTTCTAAATCGATCGAGTATTCCCTCCACATTCGTATAATAAAAATCAGCCTGTGGACCTGGCTCTACTTCTAATTCAAGCTCAGGAATCTCAATTTTCCCCGTAGGTGAGCGATATATTTTAGATTTTAAATCTTCTGAGTTGCTTACCCGTAAAGTTTTGATCCCCGGCTCAATGTTGGTTACTAAAGGAATGATATCATTTTTGTGAAAACCGCATTGATTACAATTAAAACTAATCAATAACATCTTATCCTTATCGGGAAGATCATGAACATGGCTTGTTATTTCAAGTATTCCTTTCTCGCAAACAGGACAATTTAAAGTAAATTCAGTATTGGAGTTTTGTTCTTCGGATTCCATTTTTATGCTAAATAGAGTTTTCCTTCAAGATCAAAAAATAAACGAATTCATGTTTACAATCTTTAAGATTTTAGTGCAAGAATTCATGTAATAAAATGATCGTAAGCTATTAACCTTAATCTAATACATGTCGATATTTAATAATTTTGGGTGAAACTATTTAATAGCTTATAAAGTTTATCCAAAAAATATAAATTCAAATTACAATTTTAAATAGCAATTATAGTAGACTTAATATATTAAAGTAGATTGCAATGTTTTCAATCAATAGATTTAAAATAATTGGACAATCTTACTTTACATCATTATTAAGTTTAATTTTCTTATTTGTAGTGGTACAAATCTTAATTTTATAATGCGCCAATAAAAGGTCTTCTTTTTTTATTGGCTGCATTAGTATAATCCATAAAAGCAATCAAAAACAAAAAGATGAAATGAATTGATAGAAAAAGTGTTCGGGTCGAACAGCAAACCCATTGAAATAACATTTCATGGAAGGGGAGGACAAACTGCTATTACCGCCAGTCAATTATTGGCAGAGATGGCCTATGAAGAAAAGTTCATCGATTGCGTCTCCATCCCGATAATTGGAGCAGAGAGAAGAGGCGCCCCCATAATGGCATTTACAAAGGTCTCAAAAGAGCATATAATTAGAACCTATGATAGCGTTAAAAATCCCGATTTCATTCTCGTGTTTGATACATCTCTACTTGAAATTCCTAAAGTACAAGAAACGATAAAAGACGGTGTGATTCTAATTGTGAATAGTGATAAATCACTTACTCCAGCCTTGCTTTCAAAAAACACTAAAGTGTTTATCGTAGATGCCACGGGGATCTGTATTAAGCATAAACTAATGCATTCCAGTGGACCAATTTTGAACATTCCCATGTTAGGGGCATTTGGAAAAGTAAGTGGATTTTATACCCTGAAGACCATGGAAAAAGTAATAAAAAGAGAGTTTGGGGATAAAAAATTACCAATTAACATGAGCGTAGCGAAGGAAGCTTACGAATCTGTGAAGGAGGCATGAAAATGGCGAAAGCAGATACTGAAAAATGGAAAAAAATAAATAAAGAAAGGGATAAACGCCCCGAAGTTCAAGAATATTCTTGCTGGGAAGAGTTAAGTCCTATTCCCGTCTCTCTGCCAATTGAAGGGGCTATTGGGATTACGGGAGATTGGCGAACCTTTCGCCCTGTAATCAAAGAAGGATGTAATAAATGCGGTATATGCTGGATGTTTTGTCCAGAGGGCGTCATCAAGAGAAAGGAAGACGGTTCTTTTGAGATTGATTATAGATATTGTAAGGGCTGTGGCATTTGCGCCAAGGAATGTCCCACTAAAAATATTGAAATGATAAGGGAGGCGGATATAAAAAATGATTAAACCCCAGCAAAAAGATTTCATTCAAAATAAAGAAACGAAAATAATTAAGGGAAATGTAGCAGCGGCTTATGCTGCGAAATCAGCCCGAGTGCAAGTAATAAGTGCTTATCCTATAACGCCCCAAACTACCGTTGTGGAAAAATTGTCGGAATTAGTGGATGGAGGCGAAATGCCCGGAACACAATATATCAGAGTAGAGTCTGAACATTCAGTCCTGGCCTGTTTAGTGGGAGCAAGCATGGCAGGAGTAAGGACGTTCACTGCCACATCCGGACAAGGGCTATTTTACATGAATGAGATGGTGCATTGGGCGGCAGGAGTGAGGCTTCCCATTGTCATGGCGATTGCAAGTCGCGGTCCCGCACCTCCATGGAATATATGGGCGGATTTTTCGGATGTAATAAGTGCCCGGGATACAGGATGGATGTGTTCTTTTTGTGCCTCCCATCAAGAAATTTATGATGATATCTTAATGTCTTATAAGATTTGTGAAGATGAGGATGTTCTGCTTCCAAAATTTGTTGCATATGGAGGGTTTATCCTATCCCATACTTCAAAACCGGTCACCTTAGAGGAGCAAGAAATGGTTGACGAATTTCTTCCTCCATTGCCAGATGAAAAGGGATGGCCACACGTGTGGATTGATCCTGAAAGACCTCTCATGTTTGGAAATCTTATCATGCCTTCAGGTTTTTACATGGAATTTCGCATGAAGATTCATGATGCACAGATCCGAGCAAAAGAAAAAATAAAGCAAACAGCGAGAGAATTTGAGAAGACTTTCGGACGCAGCTATGGAAATGGCTTGATCCAAGAATATAGAATGGAAGATGCCAAAGTAGCAATACTAAATTATGGTGATTTAGCCCTACAGATGGAAGAAGCCGTAGATCAAGTGCGTGAAGAAGGATATAAGGTGGGAGCTGTTAAACTGAGATACTTCAGACCCTTTCCTTCCGAAGAAATCATGAATATTGCGAAAAAGTTAGAAGTACTCGGGGTTGTGGACAGAGCAACGGCTTTTGGTTCTTATACGGGAGGTCCCGTTAGCGGTGAAGTTAAATCCGTGCTGCATGATTTGGAAGAGTCACCTAAAATTGTTCCAATCATAAATGGACTAGGTGGAAGGGAAGTTTCTCTTGATCAACAAATGGAACAACTTAAAGCCTTGGTGCATTTTAAAGAAACGGGAGAGCTTCCTAAAGAGAAAATGATTCATGAAACCCTTTGGGATGGACTATTGGAGGTGAAATGAAAAAATGGTCACAATAAAAGAGATTTGGGAAGACGAGATAGCTTGTAAGGAATGGTTCCTTCCAGGAAATTCATGTTGTGCAGGATGTGGACTTGAGATTGCATTAAGATGGGCAATTAAAGCATTAGGTCCCAATACCGCGCTAGTTACGCCCGCATCGTGTTTGAATGTGGTAATTGGGTTATGGCCTAAAACGGCTCCAGACTTTCCTTTCACCAACATGGCATTTGCTGCAGGAGCTGCAGCAGCGACGGGATTTGATGCTGCCTTCAAAGCTAAAGCATATCGGTTTCCTAAGGGACCGTGGAAGAACATGACATCGCTAGTTTTTGCGGGCGATGGTGGCACGACAGATATAGGAATCCAAGGGCTAAGCGGTGCTGCAGAACGGAATAGTGATATCATTTATGTGTGTTATGATAATGAAGCTTACATGAATACAGGTATTCAAAGATCTTCAAGCACGCCTCATGGAGCAAAAACAACAACTACTCCCTTTGGAAAGGATAGATATAAGAAAGATGTGCCGCGGATCATGCAAGCTCATGATATACCATATGTTGCCACGGCCTCAATCTCACACCCCCTTGACATTTATGAAAAATTCAAGAAAGCCAAGGATATAAAAGGGTGTCGTTATATTCATATTTTAGCACCTTGTCCTCCAGGGTGGGGATTTCCTTCGGAAGATGCGATTGAAATAGCAAAATTGGCAGTAAAAACAGGATTTTGGATTCTCTATGAAGTTGAAAACGGAGTTAAAAAGTTATCAAAATCAAGTAAGGCACTTTTAGATCCCTCCAAACGCGTACCTCTAATTGAATATCTATCAAAACAAAAGAGATTTTCGGGTATTTCTGAAAAGACATTGATAGAATTGCAAGAAAGTCTTGATAAACAGTGGAAACTAGTTGCTGATGAGCTTAAATGTCAAGAGTTATAAGAATTGTTCCTGAACAATAATTGTTATTTTTTTTTTATTAATCTTAAATTTTTTAAAGTTGTATTTCATTTATTTTATGTCAAGAGAGGTTTTAGATCTTAATGGGTTTTCTTATTAAAATTTCAGAACACGATACCGAGTATATCAAGATTTTTTTAAACACTGCAGTTGATTTTGTAATTGAAGGGAAATTGATAGCTTTTCCAACAGATAGTGTTTATGGTCTTGGGGGGGATCCTCTAAATCTTGATGTTATCGAAAAATTATATAAAATCAAATTTCGAGACCGAGAGAAAGGATTTTTATTATTAGTAGCTGATCTTGAGGAAGCTCAAAAAATTGCAGAATTTAATCCCAATGCCTTGAAATTAGCAGATAAA
Organism: uncultured archaeon; assembly: GCA_964388035.1. GTDB lineage: Archaea > Asgardarchaeota > Lokiarchaeia > Sigyniarchaeales > SOKP01 > JALGVJ01. The sequence continues at coordinate 21,498 of CAYLZE010000010.1, read as the reverse complement.
TTTTGGCCAGGACAATTAAGTTTAATTTTGAAAAGAAAATTACCTAACATTATTCCTCCCGAAATAAGTTCTTTTAAGGAGACCATAGGGCTTAGAGTTCCCGGAAATGAGATTATTTCCTCAATATTGAAATCCTTGAAGGAAAGGGGTCATTTCGGGGGATTAATAGGCACGTCAGCGAATTATTCGAATGAACCACCCTCCATTAGTGGAGCGGAAGTTTCTAAAAAGTTTTTAACGCATATTGATTTAATCATAGATGCTGGGATTTCCAAGTCTAAAGTGCCAACCACCATCGTGGATTGCACGAGAGAGGAAATTGCCATAAAACGGTTGGGAGCTATCAGTGAAGAACAAGTATTTCAAGCAATATCTTAAATCTTTATCGAAAGCGAGGTGTTATCTTTGAATAATTTTAATCTACTTATCTCTACCTCACGGTATAATGAAATTAATGCAGAAGCAGAAATTTGGTTTAGTTTACTGGTTTGTGGGGACGAATACCCCATAATTTCGAAATTGGAATTTTCCGGTTTAGTTATTGCATTAAGTAATGAAAATCCTAAAGACATTATCTTTAAACTTCGAGAGATCTCAGAGAGAGATCCCAATTTTTTCCAATACATTCTTAAAATTGTTCCGATTGATTTTGTATGCTATACCAATGTTAAGGTAATCAAGCAATTGATTGATAACTCGTATAGGAACTACATTGATGAGAAAGAATCATTCAAAATCGTGTTAAAACGGAGAAAACATGAGGCTATCGTTAGAGATTCTTTTATTAATAATGTTGCCAGTGTAATTGATAATAGAGTCGATTTGGATAATCCTGATAAAATTTTAAGAATAGAGATATTAGGAAATACGTGTGGAATAGCATTTCTAAAAAAAAATGAGATTCTTAAGCTTAAGAATATAATAAGATAAATCTATATCATTCTAATTTAATCTTTTCTAGACTTAATAATGCCATCTCCTCGCCTATTAAGTCCAAAAGAACTTTTTCTGCCATATCCGTGTCTTTAAGGAGTATGGGCAAGGTTTTTTTTTTAATACCATAGGATTCCATTATGGTTTTAATTTGCTCTTCATTAAATTTAAACAAATTGGTAATTTTTTGCAATTTTGGTAGGTCGTTATTTCCAAGTTCTAATTCCGATTCTTCTGCTTTTAAAGTTTGCAAGAGTTCTTGAAGTATTGGAGTTAAATTATCCTGAGAGGAGATGATGCAAAAGTTTAACCCCCTTTGGTTCACGTGCTCAGTTGTAATTCCAAAAAATTTCATTGCCATGCTTATTTGTCGATTTGCTGCTAAATAAAGCAAATATTCAATATTTTTTGAAGTCGCTATATTTAAATTGCTAGCAAAGGCATTCTGAACAAAATATATGGCAGAATAGACGTGATCTTCGTTTAATACATATTCATCATTAAAAAATTGAATTACAACTTGATCATGAGCCTTTTGAATCGATTCAATTGATTTAAAAAGGTGATCCAGTGAGGGTTTTTTTCCTTGTATTGTGAGCTTGCCAAGACCTACAAAATATTGCAAATCTAAATCATCTATATAAAATTCTTCCGTCTTCATAAAACATCACAAGGGCTGCTCCAATTAAGCAAAATAGGCATTTGGAGAATATTAATTCTCATCATGATTAAAATTTGGAGAACATTAATTCGTAACATGATTAAAATATTGTAAATCTAAATCATTAATATGAAATATTAATTCGCAACATGATTAAAAGACTTCCATTTTCATGAGACATTGTAAGACTTGAGTTGAGATTAATTTTATGAAAACGCATTAAACAAAAAAAGAAAAGAAAATGAAAAAAATTGGAGAGAACCGTAATTTATAGGCGAATTTGAGCGGTTTTAAAATAAAATAAAACCATTTGATAATGATGAATATCTCCCAGTTTTTGAATACTTGATTTGTGGCAAGTTGTTTCAAGTTCTTCAATATTATAGATTGCCCGCTAGCCAAATATATTCGAGCAACATAAGTTAACTTCAAGATTAAAAATTATTATTTAGAACGATAATTATTTCTATATTTTCCATTTTTGAATATCGGCAGAAATTCGTTATTATTTTCCAACAAAAAATAGTAAGAAATTGCCTCTATTTAGGATAAAAACATTTTGATCCTTTTAATTGGTAATTCGCACGCTTTATTAACCATTAATCTATCAAACTTTTTTAAGTAAATATCAAAAAGGCATGCTCCAATTAAGCCAAATAGGCACTTGGAGAATATTAATTCTTAACATGATTAAAATAATTGATTCTGTAAGGTAAAGGAGCGTGAAAATCCAATCCTTTAAAGTGTATCTAATCGAAGTATAATATGTCCTAGTTTTTTGACTACCAAAAGCTCTTGATTCAAGAGCCTCTGCAACATTAAATGCTCTTCTTATGGAGCAAATGATTAGGGGTACCAGCAAGGGAAACAGATTTTTTATCTGACTTATAATACCTTTTTGTTCCATCTCATATCCTCTACTTTTTTGAGCATCAATTATATTTTGAGCTTCTTGAGCAATGGTAGGAACAAATCTAAAAGCCAAGGAAAATGAAAAACCATATTCATAGGGAATTTTCATAGATATTAAGGAAAGGGCTAAATCATTAGGATCTACAGACAAAAAGAAAATAGAAAACGCAGAGATCATGATAATGATTCTCAAAACCATCGCAATAGCAAAATTCAAGGAAAGAAAGAGAGTATTAAGAAAAATTATGAGCAGAATCAGAAAGGACAATCCTCGAATGCTTTTCCACCACTGTTTTGTTAATCTTCCGATAAATATAACAGGCAGAATGGTTAATAAAATGAAAGCCAAAGGGATGATTTCAGTAAATAGCAGGGCATCTATTGCGTATAAGAATGAAAAAAGAAGTTTTGCGCGGGGATCCAATGAATGAATGAGCGATTTTTTTTTAAGAAATTTGAAGGCTTCTAAGAATTGTAATGACATGATACTTTCTCCGTTAATCTATTTTAAGTAACTTTCTAGAAAATGAACCATTTCCTCCTTTAAGCTAATATCTTTAGGTACATCAATGCCATTCTTTTCAAGAACTATCTTTAACTTGTTTACTTGAGAGAAAGTCAATGATGCCTCTCTAACTAATATTGGATTATTAAGAACTTTTAAAGTTGGACCGTCCGCGATTAATTCTCCCTTTTTCATTAATAATATTCTTGGTATATGTTCTAATGCAAACTCTACATTATGAGTAACGATTATAATACTTTTTTCTTTAGCTTTCTCTTTATTTAACAAATCGATAAAGAATCGCAAAGATTTGGCGTCTTGCCCCAAGGTCGGCTCATCAAAAACCAAGATTTCAGGGTCTCTACAAATTATGGACGCTATCGATAATTTTTTCATTTCTCCCCCAGAAAGACTAAAAGGAGAGCGATTTTTATATTTATTTAAATTGAAAGATATAAGCATTTGATCTATTATTTCTTCCTTTTCCTCTTTAGTGTACTCAAAATTTTTGAGAGAGAATTTCATTTCATCCTCTACAGTATTTGAGAATAATTGATGGTTGGGATTTTGGAACACGAGACCTATTTTTCTAGATAATACTGCAGTGGTTTTGGAAGTGGTATCTTCCCCTCTAAAAAAAAGTTTCCCTTCGGTTGGCCTTATCAATCCATTTAGAGTTTTAATCAGAGTCGTTTTTCCTGCACCATTACTGCCCATGATGCCAATAACTTCACCTTTATTCATAGCAAAGGAAATATCTTTCAACACGTAATTTTGAGTATCTGGAAATTTATAGAAAAGATGATGCAATGCAATAATAGGCGGATCGGTACTCATTTTTTATTCTTTCCTTTTTATTTAAGAAATACAATTTTTAATATAATCAACAGCTTCATTGATTGAAATAGGAATATTCCCATGTATGCGTCCTTTTTTTTTCAATTCATAAAAGATCGAATATATTACGGGTTTATTCACATCTAATTGCTGGTAAATCTCGCTGTTCATTACTTCCTTTGTAGTGCCATGTTCCATAATTTTTCCTTCGTTCATGACAATAATTTCATCCACCAAGGGTATGATTAAATCCATGCGATGTTCGCTTATGAGGACAGTTAATTCTTTTTCTTCTTGAATTTTTTTTAATTGGCGAAGTAAAATTTTAGCAAAGTAAGGATCTAACGTCGCCGTGGGTTCATCTAAAACTAAAATTTTTGGCTGGAGAACAAGAATTGAAGCAATTGCTACTCTTTGTTGCTCTCCACCACTAAGATTAAAAGGAGCTTTATCCAGGAGGGATTCTATTTCCAATAATTTTACCACGTCTGCTATTTTTTCTTTGATAATCTCTCTTGGAACGCCTAAATTCTCTAAACCGAACGCTATTTCATTTTCTACGGTCATAGCAATGAGTTGATTTTCCGGATTTTGAAATACAATGCCGACTTCCGTTGATAAGTCTGCGATTGACGTTTTAGTTGTATCTTTTCCATTCATTACCACGCTCCCCTTATAATAACCAGCGTAAAATTGAGGAATTAAGCCATTCAATGACCTTATAAGCGATGTCTTACCCGAACCTGTGGCTCCTATTAATAAAATGAATTTGTTTTCAAGTATCTTCAAATTAATATTATTTAAGGCATATTCTTCATTTCCTTTATATCGATAATGAAAATTATTGAATTTGATTAGAGCCATTTACATCTAATTACCTTTCATTCTTTAATGTATTATAACTCTCGTTCCTTTAAAGATTTTATAATTTTTTGCAGAATTGCGTCTAAAGTTTGCTGCATGTGATGTTTTCCGTTTAATGACGCTGCACATTGATGTCCACCTCCACTCCCATCACAAATATTAGAAATGGACTCTATTATCGCCCCAAGATTTAATCCATATTGAATACAAAAATTCATTTTTGCCCGAATACTGATGCGAAATCCTTCCTTTTTCTCAGAATATACGATTCCTAAATCAAACCCTAGTTTTATTAATCGCGTGGCTAAGATCGCTTCATAGCTTCCAACATGCGAAATCCCTATTAGCCAATCCCCTTCCCGAATGAGCTTTACTCGTTGAAACCCTTTTATAATGGCAATTCTTTCCGGAATTGATATTTCTTCTTCTAACACGGAGATAATTTCGTTTAAGGACACATCTCCATTGACTAAGGAGGCCCCTCGTTTAAAGGTATCATTATAACCATAGCGAAAAAATCCACTATCAACTAGGATTCCCGAAAGTAATAAAAATTTACATGCGGGAGGTAAGTCGAGTTTGAGGGCTCTGCTAATTTCAAGAACTATTTCTGAAGTTGAGGTAATTTGAGGAAAAATTAAATTGTACTCTTTAAGAATCTGATTCGCATTCGAGAGGGATTCGTGATGATGATCTATAAAAATATACGGTTGGTTTATCAAATTGAGAGGAGAATTTTCAGGAAAAAAAACACGGTCCATGTTATTCGTATCCAATATGATAAGGAACTCTTTTATAGAGGGAAGGGGATCGGGAGTTAAATTAATCTTAAAAGTGGGGAATTTTTTTGAAAATTTATCCAAGTAACTTCGAGAAATTTTGGAAAGGTGAGGAATATAAAGGAATACTCCTTGATTCGGAAAAATATTTTCTAAAATATATTTTAAAACGATAGATGAACTAATCGCGTCAATATCCGCCTGATCATGGGTCGTAAGTACTACCTCTTGAGATTTTAAAAGAGGTAAAATCTTTTCAAAGTCAGAAGCGATTTTCGCAGGATCATTAGTGATCTTCAAAAGATTATCACGATCTATTGATAATTATTTAATATTGACAAATGCAGAAAGTTTACACGTATATAAGCATGAGGAAAAAAACAGGGATTTAAAATAAAATAGAGCTTCGATGATGACCATGTTGATTCTTTAAACTTTGAAATTTTGCAAATCTGTTTGAAATGATTTTTCAGCAGTTTCTAATTGATTTTTTAATCTTTCTAATTTTTGAGAGAGCGTTTTTGATCTCATTTCCAAAGTGGTCTTCATGGATTTCTTTTCGGCTAATATTTTATCCTTTTCAACATTCACCATGATTCCTCCGATGGATTTATAGACATTAGTTTCTGGAGCGCATTCTTCCAGTTCTTTAATGGCTGATTCTGTATCTGATAAAGATTCGTCTATTCTATATTTCTCAGTATTCATGATCGTAAAGCTTCGCCTTAAATTCTGAAGTGCTATTCCCTTCTGCTTAATTTCTTCCGGTAAATCATTTAAGTTAATTGTCATTTTTTTTCTCTTAATTGAAATGATTTTTCATGAATTAATTTATTGGCATGAATTTAAAATTTTGGATTATAGCTTTTTAGCCTTCATCTTCTCTTTTTTCTACGATATTAATGGAATTTTCCACGATTTTTCCTAATGATATGATATCGTTGATTGATGCTCTAAAGGCCGTGATATCTTTACTTCGGACAAAAAATAATAGAGCATGGTCGTTTTTTTTCTTCATGGATATTTTCGATCGTTTTGTCTGAAGCTTTTGAAATTCAGGGAGGTAAGAATTATACGCTATTTCTCGATATCGCGAATTATTAAAAAGAAAAGTGATCTTGCTTTGTATGGAAAAATTACTTGTATTTTGCTTCATTCTTCAATTAGTTCTAATTCTCTTTGCTTGCGTCTTGCCGTCCTATATGCTTCCAGTCCTCGTTGCGTTTGGATAAAATATGCACCTCCCGTAAAAGTAGCACCGCATTTTTTGCAATGCCAAATACCCGTGGATGTTCTACGCACGGATCCTCGTATTTCACAGCGGGGACACTTTATTTTTCCTTTCTCTAATTCCATGATATTTTTCCAGCGCTTTCTCAGAGTAGCACCATACCGACTCGAGAAGCGACCACTGATACCAACTTTTGACTTTCTCTTAGCCAAAATTTTCACCAATAATTATTAAAACGTACTTAATTAAAAATAGAAACACATTATAAAATAAAATTTTTACTATAAAAAGAATCAAAAATAGATTTATAATTTATAAAATAAAATTCATTATAATTTAAGAGCTATATTTTCGAAGATCGAGTTTCTTTCTCAATTGATCTGCGATATCAAACGTTTTTTCCCCAAGCATCTTTAGTTCTTCCATGGTAAAAGTCGCCGTGCCACTTTTTTGAATGGAAGTTATTGTTCTATTTTCAGTGACTGATATGGAAATTCTTCCGTCTGATACTAATTCCTCAGGGGTGGAAGGATCCAAGAAGATAATATCATCAATTTTCCCATAAGTGATTACCAAGGGTAATTCTTTTATAATCTTATTGCCGGTTAAATATTTTCCTGTCCATTCCACTTGATTTTCCGTTTCGTTCCAAATACCTTCCGGAACGCGAGCAGATAGTAATGCAGTCAAGGCTCCAATTCCACCGCAATCTACCAAATTCCCGCCATCATTGATGACATACATGTCCACGAACAGGATGTACACCGCTTTCCCTACCTTAATACAAAGATTCTTAGTTTGTATGCAATCCGCGTGCCTTATTCCTCTGTCGACTACCCGTGCCAATTCAATAGATTGCTCATCTGGAGGACCACTCTCAAATAACGGAGAGGCTAAAGGAAGCAACTCTGCCATGATCGTGCACACACCTTCCTCAGGTTGATCCATGAAAGGTTCTCCAATTTCATATTTCAACCCCGTAATAATCCGGCTTTCTCCAAGACTCACGTCAGAGGAACCTTCAGCGGATGCAACGCAATCCGTTTTGATATCAAATTCTCGATAATCCCATAAACCTCGACCATCGATTCGATTTTCTTTTTTCAGATTGGACTTGATATAATCCCGTTCTATATTAGAAATAACTCGTTTAATATCCATCATGCTTGGTTATCGCCTCCTTCTTCGACCGCTTTTTGAGAGTGTAATACTCGTTCTTGTATGTTAATATATTTTCTTTTTAAAGCCTGTTCTTGCAGACCATAAATGGTTTTCAATGCATTATAAGCAAGCTCCAATGATTTATGATATTCTTCCACGCTCATTACTCCGTCAAACTGCAATAATGAAAATTCATTATTAAACCACGTAATAGCACAAGGAAGATCTGCCTGTCCGGCTTTATCCTCAATTCCAGATAAATCAACGACTAATTGATCGTCAATCTTACCTATTGCCACAGCGGTGATTAAGCTTCTCATTGGGATGCCAGCATCTGCTAGCGCTAGAGCAGCAACAGTGGTGCTTGCACACCTGGTGCCTCCATCGGCGTCAATCACTTGAATATAAACCTCAAAACTAGTTCCGGGATATAGTTCGAGAAATAATACCGGTTCCAAACATTCTCCAATGATCATGGAGATTTCCTTTTCTCTTCTCCCTGGAGCGGGTCTTTTTCTTTCAAATACCGAGAACGTTGCCATGCGATAAAACACCCGTAAAACACCCCGATCTGGTTTAGCAAGATGATGAGGATGTACCTCTCGTGGCCCGTATACAGCAGCGTAGATCTTATTGTTTCCCCATTCAATATAGGCACTTCCATCAGCGTTTTTAATGACATCGACTTCCATTTTTATTGGTCTTAACTCCAAATACTCGCGACCATCAAGACGCTTCCCATCTTCTCTTAATAGTTTTTTAGGATATTCATCTTTGATTAATAACGTCATTACTTTATTCCTCTTTTAATTTTTTCATTTTCTATAAATTCCTGCATTCTGTCTGTTAAACCAATCGTGTGAGCTTCTGACGCTATTTTATAAATCGCATCAATCAAAAGGCGTTCGTTAACAAAACTCTCCCCTTTAATCCAAATACGACCATTTTGCGTCACGAATATACTACAATTGGTTAATTTCTTCAACATTTTAATCATGGAACCATTGCGCCCGATAATGCGAGGGACCTTGGGCGGATCGATTGATACGATGATGCCTCCCATTTTCTTACCTAAATATTTGCCAATCGTGGTCAATTCGGGTAAATTCAATCTATCCGCTGAAAGGACCTTGGCAATAACGACATCTCCAATTTCATATGATTCCGTAAATTCTTCTTTTTTCATTTCTCCGGATTTTCCAAATTTTTTCAGTCTTTTGTGATCCTTTTTTACCATGTTTTTTGGCTTTAATTGAGCAAAATCTTTAGCTGCGATGTCACATTTATATTTCACGGGATTTTTATCGGTAACTACGGCCAACACTTTATCTCCTGGTCGTGGAGTATAAAAACCTCGAAGGGGAATGACGTTAATGTAGTTTTTGGAAATTTGCTTTAATCCAATCGTTAATGAAATAATTTCTTCTGTTTTCGGATTGATGATGGTACCCCGTCCAGCGTTCATGACGGGCTTTCCCTCTTCAAAAGAATAAAGTATTTCTCCCGGAATGACGATCTCCCTGGGCGCTTTTTCATCTTCAAAAACATCTTCGTCTTCCAGTTCAATTTCTTCTTCCATCTATCTTTACTCACACATCTATTTGTAATTTGAATATAACTTTTATTAGAAAAGAATGAACATGAATAGCGATTAATTAATAAGATTAGCAGGTTAGGATTTCAAGATTTTGGTCTGAACGCGACCATGGGTGAGCTTATTGAGCTTATCCATCAGTTCCATTTGCAGACCTGCAGGAAGACTTACCACGGATACCCAAGAACCATCCGATTGCCATTCTTCCTTTTTTATTTGGACATACTGAGCAACGATATTATACCCTTTTGCAGTATAGGTTGCGGGAATTTTTAATGCCATTTCTACTTGTTCCATCTTAATGGGAATGACCGTTTGGATTTTCTTAACCACGTCATCCACCTGTTCTTCGGCATTTTTAGTAAGATCTAATTTCACCCCAACTTGATCGATAGCTTTTTCAATCCTCTCTGAAGGATGGGGTTTGTTATTTTGGGGATTGATAGCATTTTTAGCAATGATAGTTATTATTTTTTTCAATATTTTCTCTCGTTCCTCGTCTCTCTGCTCTTGGGTCCATTGGATCTTTCCTTCTAATAAAACGTGTGCCCCAATAGTCGTGCCATCCGTGGTTTCAAATATAGCTTCCATATCGCCTTCCGTCGCTCTTTTTCCCCGTCTTATATCTTCGTAGACGGTAAAATTCTCAAAAATTAGCCCTAAATCAATTCTTGGATCCTTCATGATATCGTCCACGGTAATACGGGATTTACCACTTCCCTCTTTCAATCGGGTGTTGATTTCTTCCCGAATAATTTTCTTAGCATCCCAAGCTTGCTCTGGATCCATTAGCATCTCAAAAGTCCTTCCTGATTTCTCAATACGTCCAATTATGAATTTACCAAAATCCGTCCTCGGTCGATCTATCAATTACAATCCCTATTTTTCTTATAATCCACTATAGTTCCCATTTCAAATATATCAAATTTCATATTGGATAAAAAAAGCCATGATCTTAAAATTATAATTTGGCGAGGAGTTCTTTCTTTTCCGCATCGTCTAATAATCTAAACGTTTTATCCTCTTGCAATATAAAAGCCACATCGCAAGTATTTTCATTCATATCATCACCCATCAGTTCCTTCAGGGCTTTTAATGGAAGAATCTTTAACTCCTCGTCGGAAACGGTCTCATCGTAATTTTCCTCGAGATATGTCCTAGCTTCGTTCGCGCCAGAACCTATGGCAAAAGCTTTATAGCCCCACATGGCCCCGCTGGGATCTGTCAAATACATGGCAGGAGTCCCATTTGCATCAATTCCAGCAACGAGAAAGCTCACGCCAAATGGTCTAACACCCGCATTTTGGGTAAAGGCTTGCTTATATTCGCAAATATTTATAGTGATATCCTTTACTGAAATTTTCTCATCATAATTTAATAAATTAACTTGTGCTTGGACGCGAGCTCGATCAATGAGCACCCTTGCGTCTGCAGTTAGACCGGCAATTGCCACGCCAATGTGATCGTCTATCTTAAAAATCTTTTCAGAACCTAATTTGGATTCTTGTAATTCATTACTTTTTTTTTCTACCGCAAATACCACAGAAGTTTTATTTCTACACACGATGGCGGTAGTGCCCCTACGAACGGCTTCAATAGCGTATTCTACTTGAAAGAGACGACCCTCTGGAGAGAATTGAGTAATTGCCATGTCATATCCTCTGCCTGCTTGCTGAAACAACTATTATGACACCTCGTTATAGCTAAATTCTTTCTTATTCTTTAATTAAAAACTACATGTTATTCTTTACTGACTTACAACCATATAATAATTAATAAAATAAATAATTTTTCTAAATAATTTAAAAAGAGAGAAAAAATAATTCGAAGAAAGAGGTTTTTTCAACATTTCAATTTAATTTATTGTTTATTTACGGATAATTCTCTTTATTAGATGTAAGTATCATTGACTAAAGCCACGCTACTTTATTCACGTGAATGCTCCATTCTAATAAGATTAAATTTTCATCCCTCGTATGTGCTAGGAGATAATCTCCTTCCTTTGTTTTGGAGCCCACCACGTTTCCTTTTTGCTTCGCAATATTTTTAGCTGCTAGCTGTAATTCATCATTCTTTAACACGGCATACCTATTTTCTAAAAAGGTAATCGAAGGCTTTTTATTTTTCCAAGAATCCAAAATTTCGCGTGCCTCCTCGGCAGTGAGGGAAAATTCGCTCGACTTAAATAATATTTCTCCCTCTGGGCTTAACACGAAGATTTCTTCAATCCCTTCATACTCATTTAACTGGTTGACTAAAAAATCAAATCGTTGTTGATCCATTGGTCCAATAATCCTGTAATTGTAAAATTATTTAAATTAAATAATAAAAATCAATTAACTTAAATGTTTCATGTTCAAAAATAAATTGAAATAAATTTTTTTTAAGCATGGAATTAAGAGACATTTGCTATTTTCGTCCTGTTTTCTTCTTTAAATCACTGTTTTCTTCTACAAACTATTAAATATTGGTTCCTTGTTCTAAATTTCCAAGATTAATTATTGAATTGCATACCTTTATTGCCAAATTCTTTTACCTTTTATTAGACGAAAAAAAGACTAATTTATTAGAAGGATAAAAAATGCTTGAAGAGAACTATCTTGATTTTATCATTGCGCTAATTACATTGATAGCTAATATTATTTTAATTAAAGTCAGCACGAAGAGAAAAAAGATCGCCGCACTTGCAATAGTAACGGGATTCTTAACGATAGGTGCATTTTTTTATTTTTTACGGTTTATAGATCCTTTCTTTCGAATCTTGGGGAATGTTTTCTATTTAGCGGGGATCGTTGTAATGTTGCTAGCTGGGATCATTGAGGAAAATCATGTACGTCAAGAGTTAAAAAATAAAAAAAATCTGAAATTTCTCTCATTTTTGTCATTTATATTACTACCCTCGTCCCAAGTTTTATTCTCCCTTCTTAGCATTATAATGATTATTACCATGACAATTTTAATTATTTATTTACACTTGTTTTTATTAAAAAAATCGTTTTTATATTTGAGTATATGCTTAACAACGAGCATGGGGTTCAGTACCGTTCTTTTCACATTATTGAGCCAATTTGGAATAGAAGGCACTTGGGAAATTAGTTACGTGTTCAATATTATATACGTGACTATTTTACTAATAAGTGCTATAATTGCTTATTTTGAGCAAGAATTATTTGAATCTATCGATCAAATAAAACAAACCCAAGTTAAATTGAAGCAATCGGAAGAAAAATATCGATTATTATATGAAAATAGTTTGAGCGGAATTGCAATTCATACTTTGATTTATAATGATCAACATCAACCGATAAATTATAGAATTGATGATGTAAATGAGAGGTTCGAAAAGATCTTACCCTTAAAGAAAACAGATGTGATTGATAAGACTGCCACGGAGGCATATAATGTCGAAGAAGCTCCTTATTTGGATGTTTATGCGAAAGTAGCCCAAACGGGAATAGCCATTTCTTTTGAAACCTTTTTCGAATCCATGAATACCACCCTCAAGATCTCTGTCTATCCTCTTGATAAAAATCGGTTTGTCACGGTCTTTGAAGATATTACAGATGAGATGAATGCTAAGAATGAATTGATAGAGTCCGAAAAAAAATATCGGGAAGCTTACAATCGCGTGGAATTCTATAAGGATCTTCTTAATCATGACATAAATAACATTCTCCAAGTGATTTCCATAGCAATTGATGTCGCTCTCCTTCATTTAAAGAATGGAGAAAAAAATAGGGAAGTCCAGGAAATATTAGAAATGATCCCGAAACAAATAATGCGGGCCGCCAATTTGATTAATAATATCCAAATCATTACAGAGCTGGAAGATTCTCAAATTCCTTTGAAACCAATCGAAATCGGATCGTTGTTAAAAAGAATTTGCTCTCACTTTTCAAGTATTTCTCGTGAAAAAAAAGTAAATATAGAAGTTAACAATCCGTTTGATAATATAACCATTTTAGCAAATAATTTAATCCAACTCGTGTTTGAAAATTTACTTTTGAATGCCGTGAGCCATAACCTAAACCGAAAAGTTATCATCTCTATCACGGTCTCAAAAATTAATAATGAAGGGCAAGGATATTTGAAATTGAAATTCGTTGATAATGCTCGAGGTATAACGGACACTATGAAAGAAGTTATTTTTCAAAGAGAAACGATTAATAAAAAAGATACCAAGGGAATGGGATTAGGCTTATCCTTGGTGAGAAAAATTGTGGAAAGTTATAACGGACAAGTCTGGGTGGAAGATAAAGTTCAAGGCGATTATACCCAAGGGAGCAAATTTATCCTCTTATTTCCCGAAATCCCTTGAATCGTTGTAACCCAAGCAAGCCATTAGAACAAGGAGAATATCCGATCCTTTATTTAAAAATGTATCGAGAATGTTTCTATTTTTTCTCAAGCTTCCTCTTTCTTTTTAGAGCATTATAGATTATATGGTTCAGATACACAAATTTATTGTAAAAATCGAAAACATAATAATTGAATTCTAATAGAAAAGCACATTAAATACCTTAGTGCATGATTAACAGTTAATTTAAACACGGTAAAAAACATGACAATGAAGCTCGTCTTATTTGATAAAGTCTATAATGTCAATACGGAAGAAAAAAAAAAACGGATTACGGGACAATACTTGGAGCATCTCGAAAAATACGTCCAAGGATTCGAAAATACCGTGATCAAGGTAAAAAAATTAAGAACATTTGATCAGCGCTTTGAACTGGAAATCCAAGGGCCAGAAGAACAGTTTGTTTATAACCTCTTAAAAAAAGAACGGGGCACCATTCATGAGTTTGAGGATATAAAGGAAGGAGCGCTTCTTAAGGGAACCATGACCGAGGTAGGAAAAGTAGGATTTGGAATCTTCGTGGATTGTGGCATTTTCCAGCCCATAACGGACGTGTTTCTTAGCTTGAATTCTCTCCGGGACCAATTGAGCAATGGGAAAAAAGTATCGCTCCGGACATTGATTCGAGCGTTTGAATTCATGGATCACTATCCCGTACAGATAATGATCAAGAAGAAAAACCTAGAAAAAAATGAACTTCAAGGGATATTGGCGGAACCGACTCTCGCACTATTTCGTAAAATTTTAAATGACAATATCGAGGGAATCATCGCATGTGGAGCAACATCCGATCAACTGGATTTAACCCTAACACGCACTGACCATGCGAGGGATGTCCTTGCCCTCGAAGAATACTCCTTTTTAGAGCATTATATCCTATTAAAAGAGGGAACCAATGCTCCGGGAATCATAAAAGAAATAGGAAAGGGCTTGGAAGGATGCAAGCTCGGTGCTCTAAGACCCCAGAATATCGTTTCCTTATTTCCGTAATTTAAAAATCATAATTTAAAAAAAGAGTGGGCCGGGGGAGATTCGAACTCCCGACCTTCGCGGTGTAAACGCGACGTTATAGCCAAGCTAAACCACCAGCCCCTTAAGCGCAAGCGGTGGGAATTCAGAGACCTTCGAGGAGAGACGATCTTTTCGAACCCACGGATCCATGTGGACACTGGATTAGCAATCCAGCGCTCTACCAGGCTAAGCGACGCTTGCAAGAGTTATACGGGTTATATTGGTTATATTATTTTTCCAACCAGTATAATTTGAAAATAACGATTCAAAATTTTAATACTTTTTGATATAAACCTTAGAGAAAAAAAGGAAGAGAACTCGATGATAAGAAGTTGGGGGTTTATTCCGAGATGATTTCAAAGACCATTTTCTCGATGATGGGTTTCTTGGTATATCGCTTATCATAATACCACCCTACTAGGTGGGGTTCTTGATTTTTTTCGGGAATGGGAGGGATCACGATTAACATTACCCCGTTGGATAAATACTTCAGGATGCGCTTATCGATGTTATGTAATTTCTCATTCCCTGAGGGATGGGAATGCGCCTGCCAAACGATGTCGACGTTTAGCTCTTGCTTGAACTTTCTCATGTTATAAATCTTAGATTTCTTATATCGCATCCAACTTCTTGGTTTTTGATGGGTTTTGGTTTTCTTGAGGTCGGAGTTAATCATGAAACTATTTACTATCCCAAAATTTTCTTTTCTTTCAGCAAAAATCCAGAAATGGAGGATAAAAGGGATCTCCTCTGCAGCTTTATCCGTTAAGTCGTGAAACACCTTTTCCGGGATCAAGTATCGAAAATCTTTCGCACTACTCATTTCAATATACCTCTAGTAAGAAAGTAAATGAGCAATAAAATTTATATTTTTTTATTCCATCGTTTAAGTGAAATGCGGTATTCGCATATTCAAGGAATTCTTCGTTAAAAGTCTTGTCATGCTCCTCAATACCTCCAATACCTCATGAGAAATCGTAAAAATAATATACCCCCGTGGATTTTTAACTCTTATTCTACAGAGCACTTTTTCACTTTTTATCCCTTGCAGATGTAGCCTAGCTGGTAAGACGCCGGTCTTGAGTGCACGTGCTCATTGAGCAGAGAAAACCGGTGCGCGTGAGCGCTCGGGGGTTCAAATCCCTCCATCTGCGCTTTTCTAGATTTTTGTTGCTTAGTTCTTTTTGCAATGGTGTATTTTCCATTTCTTGAAATGTTGGAGGTAAAGAGCAACAGATCGCTAAATTTTTTAAGTTTTAAACATTAAATTACAATAATTTTTGACTCGAAAGAGAAAGAAATTTTTCATGTTTTGAAAATTAAATCGTGAGAATTCTGACTCGATAAAGCCAAAAAGAGTGGTTTTTAGCGCGTTTTGGGCTATTGGCGCAGGCAGGTAGCGCAGCAGGCTCTTAATCTTTCGTAAGAGAAACCTGACGGTCAGGGGTTCGAAAAGAGAGGGAAGATTGCCCTTTTTCGAGTATCCCCTATAGCCCGCTTCTTTCTATCAAATCATTATAAAATATTATTCCGTGTACTAATTTTTTTTTGAGGAAAAGGTATTTTTCAGGATTGGAATTCCTTGAGTACTTGCGGGATTTCATCTCATAATAGTTTTCCGAATTATCTCCTCTATATTTTTGGATTAGATCACAGCAGATTATCATAGAAATAATTGAGATCACAACTTCACTTTTTTATCTGGTGGTAAAAGGGTGGAACTGAGTATAAAAGGGAGAGAATTTCTTTTTAAATCAAAAATCTGAATTGTCACATTTTTTTAGAAACACTTTTGGATTAAAATAGATTTAAATAAAACTTCAATTATATTTTTTTTGGAATAAAACTTGTAAAATTCGGTTAAATAGTTTTATATACAGATGGAAAAAAGAATCCCCTCCTTAAAGGATACCTTTATGAGCAAAAAAGAAGAAACCGATATGAATGAGGATAATTTTGACGAAAAAGAGTATTCTGATAATATAGATTTTGATGAAGAGGATATTTTAAGAAATTATAGGGAGAATAAAAAGAAATCAAAAGAAATGGTTCAGTATGAACAAGAAACGGGTAAATATGCGATTTGGAGGGGGGTGATCACGGAAGGATTTAAAAAATGGCTAAAAGGAGAAAAGGTCTATGATCGGGACAAGGAGCGCATCAGCCTGTATGTCTCGGAGGACACGAAAAATAAATGGCTCGAATTCATTAACAAGAGCAACTATACCACGATATCAAAATTAATCCGTGAGAGTGTCAAAGCATTCATCGAAGCGGATAAGGCGTTAAAGGAAAGCTCGGAGATTTTTGCGATTGGCTCCCAAAAGATTCCCAATATCTCCCACGCGCTTAAACAGCCCCTGACGTCGATTAAAGGCTATTCGCAATTATTACTGGAGAATTACACGGACGAACTTGATAATGATGTACTCACTACGGTGCGTAACATTTTCGAACAGAGTATTCTCCTTGAGAATAAGATAATAAGTTTTCTTGATAATATTAAAATGTCTAATAAAAGCTATGATTTATTGTTAGTGGAAGATGATTTAGCTACCGTGCGCTTGTTAAGTAGTTATTTCGAAAGCAAGGGGATCAGCATGAAAGGAGTGGTATCGGGCTCAAAAGCAATAGAGGAACTCAAGCATAATAGGCCTAAAGTGGTTCTCTTGGATATTATCCTGCCGGACTTAAGCGGTTATGACATTTGCAGGACCATCAAGTCGGATAATGAATATAAATCCATTCCTATATACTTTTTAACTGCCATTGCAGGCAGTGAAGTGGAAAAAAACCTTGCTGAAACGGGAGCAGATGGATATATCTTAAAGCCATTCAATTTCTCGGATTTTAATTCAATTTTAGAAATATTAGAGCAAGATAAAGCATGACCTATAAGATGCGATTTTAACCAAAATCATCGATTTCTCATTAATGAGATCTTAATCGATAATGGTTGTCTTGATTTTCAAAAATGAAGAGAGGATATCAAAATACTAAATTTCAAGGAAATCTCTGAAAGAATTGCCTTGAGTTTAATAAAGGTATTCATTTACTATTAATTCTTAGTCTTCTTCTAATATTTCCAAAATTATGCTAAAATCTGAGAAATTAAAGAGGTGATTTTCCTTTATTTTCCAGAAAATTAATTATTCCTTCAAAATCGGAAAAATCGAAGGGTTTTAGAATAAATCCATCCGCCTCGCAGTCCTTTATATTTTTTTCCACTTCGGAGCCAGGAATGGCAGTAAGCAAATAGATGGGAATATTTTGTAGTTCCTTATCACTCTTAATCATTTTGGACAGATCATAACCATTCACGTCCGGCAGGATAATATCTAATAATATTATTCTCGGGCGGTTAGCTTTTAATTCTTCAATAGCTTTTGTTCCACTAATTACCCCCTTACAGGTATGCCCCTTACTTTCGAAATAACTAGTTAATAACCTGATGGTGCTTAGATCATCTTCGATGAGTAATATTTCGGAACCGCTGGTTTCCGTGTTGCTAATTTTATCCAAGATATTGACGATTTTCTGCTCCAGCATGATTGAAGAATCAAATATATTCTTAATCGTTTGGCGGATTTCATCATTTAGGTTCTTACTCTCTGATTCTAAAAGGAATTGGCTCCATCCTTTAATGGACGTTAGTGGTTCTTTCAAGGCATGTGAGATATTAGTCAGTGAATCTTGATCAAGGTGGAATTTGTTTCCACTTATGATTCGCGTTTTTTGATCAATAAAACTATTCACCGCTTCGCGTATTAGCTTAGAAACCGTTGAATAATTTTGCTTTTTAACGAATTCAGTCCATTCATTTTTCGTGTCCTCCGAGACATACAGGCTGATGCGCTCCTTGTCCCGATCATACACCTTTTCACCTTTCTTCCATTTTAGGAATCCCTCAGTGATACTTCCCCGCCACACAGCATATTTTCCCGTCTCTTTTTCATAGCTTTTCATTTCATCCGTCTTCTCAATTCTCTCGCCATCAGCATAATAATATTCCTCGTCATCTTCTAATTCTTCCTCATTTTCAGGTTCAGAAGATTCTTTCATCTTTTGTTTCACTTTTATATTTTTTTTACAGAAACCATAAAATGTACGATAAAATTAGTGACGGAAAACGATTCTTTATCACATAATATTGTTTTTTATCTTTATTAACTTTTTGTTATCATCTTTTATCTCATTTTACTTTTTTTTCCCGTCTTTTTTTCCAAGAGAGTCATCAAGCGAAGTTACTGCAGTAGTAATTTTTCCTCTACTTACTTTAAAACAAGTGCAAGAAAATTTTAAAAAGTTAAACACTTTTAAGTAAGAAACTAAAAAGCGCGGGATGCCCTAAAGTATAAAATACCAATTTAAAATAAATCATATATAGACACCAAATTTTTTTAAGGGCAAGATGAGCGAAGGAAAAGAAGTAAGCCAGCAGTTTCCCGTCCAGGACTAGCACGGATGCGAGGTATTGACGGTAAAGCAGATTGGAAATAGGACCCAAATCTTTATCGAGAACTATGAATTAATGGTTTGAAGGTTAATATCCGTGAACATTAATGGGATGGTCGAGAGCATCCGTCTCGATGAAGAAATCTGATTTCATTTCTCAAATCATCTTGGCATCCGGTCCGAGTAATCTATAAAGTTCAGTCCCGTCGTTTTTCGTGGAGGTTCCTGTCAATAGCACATTCAAATCAGTATATAGAGTGTAGAGATTCCCCATTATGAAATAACGAACAGCTGAATGAGCCCCTCCTAAATTTTTAGAAAAAAATAGTAAAATTATATAAGAGTCCATTTTAAAAGTATTCATATTTTCTCTTTAGCATCTTCAATCATCTCCTTATAAAGCTTTCAGCATTGAATTAATACCAATTTCATTAGGTCTAAATCGAGCAAAATTAGAATTTTTAAAAAAGTTAGGTTATAGAAAAGCTATGATTGCTATTAATTCGAGATAGTTGTCAATATCCCTTTTTTAGGATTGATTTCAAGAGATAACACTATAAGAGACATTGGATGATTATAGAATAGTAACTAATTTGATTATTTGTATTCAAATATTTGAACTCATTTTTTTGGGAAATTGTTAACAAAAAGACTCATCTTGATTTATTGAAATTTTAGGATCTATGTTAATAATATTCAGTAATTTTAGCGAGTTTTATATTATATAATGAAGATTTGATGTATATTGGGTTATTGGCAAGCAATTTAACTTATTTTTTATAGATTCATCCCATTTTTATAGATTGTTAAATAAGAGGAGATTCAGTTTTTACTTAATTACTTTAAATAATTTCAAAATATGCATGTGAGTGTACTAATTTTGACACTTTTTCCTATTTGTTTTGGTACAAAAAGGAAAATCACAAACCTTTTTTATAACAAAAAGATTTAAATAGGATAATTTGATCATTTATATTATATCTAAAATTGTGTAAAAAAAAGAATTGATTATAAAAAATATTTTTTTGAGGTAAAAAAAAACCTTTTTTAACAGGGGTATGCAAAAATGGTCGTTGAAATTGAAGTCGAGTCCATAACATCGCGTTGTCCCGAATGTTATGGTCATACAATGACAATTCCTGAAAGGGGAGAAACGGTCTGTAAGCAATGTGGCTTAGTAATTACCGAGCGAGAAGTGGATATTTACCACAGTGGTATTAGAGCTTATACAAAGTATGATAAAGAGAAAAAAGAGCGCAATGGATGTCCCATTTCCATTCTAATGCCAGATATTGGATTAAGCACCATTATAGACAGATCGAATATTAAAAATCCCGACTTAAGGCGAGCAGCTAAGTGGAATACTCATCTAACTTGGGAAAAGAGAAACATGTTGATTGCAATTACAGAATTAAAACGAATTGGTGGGAACCTTGGTCTACCGGAGCACGTAAAAAAAGCCGCCGTGCGATTATATAAAGAAGTATTCAAAAAAAATTTGTTGCGTGGAAGATCGATCAATGGAATGGTGGCCGCTTGTGCGTATTACGTGTGTAAAAATTCTAGGGTACCCATTACTTTACAGGAGATTTTAGATGAGTCAAGTATCTCTGAGAATATTGTTAAGAGGTGTTATAAGATCTTGGTAAGCGAATTAAAACTCAAATCCACTCATATTGACCCTGTATCTCTCATTCCACGATATTGTGCTGACTTAAAATTGGATATAAGCATAGAAAAAGAAGCCATTAAAATCTTGAAGAATTTTATAAAACGTTGCGCCATTAGCGGAAAGGACCCAAAAGGCTTATGTGCGGGAACAATTTATTTAGTTTCCAAGTTAAATAACAGAAAAGTCTCCCAAAAGGAGATCTCACAGATTATAGGCGTGACAGAGGTCACTCTGAGGTCCCGATACAAGGAAATCTTGCAAAATCTTTCCTTTTCTATTGATTAATTAATCGCATTAATGTTCTTTTCCTTTTTTTATTAAATCAATTTTATTATTGCTATTTCTAACGTTATAACTTTTTACAAGAGTACAACTCATAATTACATTTTAACTTATCCATGTTAGAATTTCTTTTTGAAGGGGATAGATGCGAGCTCTTGAGACAAGCAAATTGTATTTAGGAAGATTAGGCAAAAAATTCAATAAAATTAGAAAAAGTACGTTTCACTATTTTTTGTGTGTAAAA
>CAYLZE010000009.1:36800-108200 GCA_964388035.1 uncultured archaeon | reverse complement strand
TTTTATTCTCTTTCGGTGAGAAAATTTAATAAAATCATTAAATTGGATGGAGGTACTAATTTCTTCACAAAGCATTACCATTCCATCACAATCTATGGCATAAAATAAGTCGCCAGCATCACAACCCCATTGAAATTGATTCTTATACCATTTATTCATGTAATAATAATAACTATTAGGAGACCACACGTTAATTCTATTTCTTTTTAAATTTTGAATGATCTTTGCTAATCGACTCATTTCTTTTTGACTCAATTGTAATTCAGGACAAAAACTCCTATATTGGTACTTTTCCTTAGCATTTAATGAGGTATGTACAGGATCTATAGAAAAACGACATTTTAATTCGTTATTAATTTTTTTAACCAATGGAATTATCTCATTGAAATTCCTGTTTGTGGTTAAAACATGAATAGAGTAATCAATATTATTGGGATGTTTCTTTTTCACTTTTTGTAATATTTCAATTAATTTAGGATTATATTTTTTGGAGCTAAAATTATTCTCATTTAAACTATCAATCCCAATTCCAAGAAGCAAATATCCAAGAGAAGCTAAACGCTCTAATAATTCTTCATCCAATAATGAACCATTAGTAACAACATGAGTAAAAATATTTAAACCAATACAATAGCGAATCAACTCTTCTAAATCATGGCGGAGGGTTGGTTCCCCTCCATAAATCGTGATAAAACGACAACCTTGAGAATAAATTTGATTAATAATGGTTTTCCATTTTGCAATGGAAATGTTATCTTTTTGGTTATTAATTGAAGTAATACAATACTTGCAATTATAATTGCATTCGCGGGTTATGAACAAACTTACTAATACGGGACCATTAATTATCTTTAAAAACCTTTTTATATAACTCGAACCTAAATTGTTCAATATCTTATACTTGACTTCACTCATTTTAATTTACATGCAAATTCAAAAATTTATAAATACCTTTTCTTATAGTTATCTAATAAAGACAGTTATGTGAATACATGGATTTAAAAAAGTCATGTCATTAAATTTAAAACCCGTTTCGATTGTCATTCCTATAAAAAATCGGGCTTACTTTTTAGGCGATTTAATTAAAAATCTTTCAAATTTGAAGTATCCTCGCTATGAAATTATAATTGTTGATGATGGATCAGAAGATAATACAAAAGAGGAGTTAAAAAAATATCCCATTAGATTCATTTCACTAGAAAAGTCTATAGGGTCAGGGAAAGCAAGAAATCTGGGAATTAAGAATGCAAGATATGAAATTATTGCATTAACTGATTCTGATTGTTTTGTTTCAAGTACTTGGTTAAAGGATTTGGTTCCGTATTTAGAAAGATATGATGTAGTTGGGGGAAAAATTACTTACTTAAATAAAGAGGAAAGAAAATTAAATCCTACAAATTCAGATACCGAAATTGAAATAAAAAACAATTCACCAGTTAATTTCCTTAATACAAGTAATATGGTTCTTAAAAAAGAAATTATTTCTTTTACTGGAGGATTTTTAAATTATAGGCTTGAAGATCTAGAATTTTCATGACGATTATTAAAAAAAGGTTTTAAACTGCTCTATTTGCCAAAAGGTACCGTGTATCATCGTGAAAATCGAGGTCCGATAGAAAATATTAGAAAGTATTTAAGTTATGGAAAATCTTATTCAAGAATTGCCTATATTCATGAGATGAGTCTTAATTTTAAACCCAAATCGTCCTTTACCAAAACATCTGTTTTAGATTTTTTAAAAATTGTTGTTTCTTCTCTTCTTTTTCTATTGGGCATTAATGCCTTAATCAGCTCAAATTTTAACGAATTTTATTTTCTCTTGATTCTCATTCCCATATTCTTATTATTTATTTTTTATCTTATTTCTATTATAAAAAACACTGAAATTCTTTATAGAATTTATAAATTTAGTATAGTATTTACAATTATCATTTATTCCCTAATATACATGAACAAAAATTAAATCAATAGCTTAAAAATAGCTTAAAAAATGATTTTGCTCTTAAAAACTAACTAGTGAAAATCAAATTTTATGAAATGTGCTTGAGAAATTAACTTCAAGCTAATAGGATGCAGTCCTAATGTCAATCTTTCACTAAGATTTGTTGAAAGATCTCATTCAAGGTTAGCTATTTATGACTTTTGAAGTAGTGGGCATAATATGGGTTGTTTTTTCCAAATCTTTTTCGAAGTAATGTTTTAAATCGTCCATAATCAGGTTTATTCGCCATTTTTGCTCATCAACCTCATGAACTTGAAGTTAAAGAAATCTCACTCTTATCATAAATATTATAATCGATATTACTTTTAATAGGCATGAATCCCTTGCCTCCTGCTGCAAACACGTTAATATCATCATATATCTTATTTTTTTCGGGATCCCAAAATAACTGGAGATACGATCGAATGTAGATATGATTTTGTCCAAATGGAGAGCGTTCTGGATGCTCAAAAATGAATTTATCCACCATTGCCAATGCTTGAGATAAAATAGCATCATCCTTTACTTCTACTTCAAATTCTCTATTTTTGCTAATGCCCTTTTCAGGAATACTTAATTGAAAGGTAATCTTTTTCATAATTCGTTTCTGACTTCCTTTTTAAATATTTTGTTCGATCTGCTCGATAAGCCCCTCTTCTTTTAGGATTT
The DNA here is from genome assembly GCA_964388035.1 of uncultured archaeon. Taxonomy (GTDB): domain Archaea; phylum Asgardarchaeota; class Lokiarchaeia; order Sigyniarchaeales; family SOKP01; genus JALGVJ01. The sequence continues at coordinate 105,550 of CAYLZE010000009.1, read as the reverse complement.
GGGGTAATTTTCTCTTCAAATTGAATGAAGCTGTAAATTTTTGGTAATCACGAATAATCACACATTTTTCATAGATATTTCGGTTCCGTGCTTCCTCAGAATTAATATTTTTAGTTTCAAAATCGATATATTTCATGAACGGCGTGAGCACCCTAAAAATATTATCTATGAACTGACTCCACATACAAGCACATGTATCTAAAGGAACAAATATTTCCACTTTTAATTGATTAATCGCATTCATTATTTTTCCCTCTTTCACGATTTCAATAATACCTTTTTCTATAGTAAATTATTTTTCTTTCTCTTCATCGGATGGGGCTGCGCAACAGCTTCCTAGATTAGGTTTTATAAATTTATCGAATGCATCCTTTATTTCTTCGTCTAAATTATTGCTTGTGATTGATTCACCACAGCAACTAATAGAAGTACTCGACCCACATCCACAACCTGTTGAACTTATGGTTTCTCCTTTTTTTTTCGACTTCAATCGTGCTCGAGCATCCCATAAGCAACCGCATCCTATTTGTTCTTCCAATAAAATTGCATTTACGGGACAATTTCTCTGACATGCACTGCAAGCCACACATTGTTCTGGATTTTTAATAAAAAATTTGCCCGATTCATTCATTTCTGGCAATCCAAATGGGCACACTTCAGCACAGATTCCACATCCCGTACAAGAGTCGGGATTTATAAAAATTTTCATATCATTTGTAAAAGATTTTGCTCTTTTTTTACTTTCTGTCATATTTTTCCTCCTATATTTTTAAATTATTTTTTATATTTTTTAAATTTGAAGTAATATAATACTTGAAATGGAAGATATAATCCCTAATATCAAAATTACTATATTAATTATACTAAATAGAGAATATTGTTCTTGTATTTCTCTGGGATTAGTCGTCATCGTGTATCCGCTAAATGACATGGTCGTAAAGAAACCCAGCCAAAAAAAGATTAAGATATTCAAGACTATGTAGATGATTGAATATTGAATGTACCATGTTATGATTGACATTACTGCAACATTAATAACACCAAAACATGTTCCCTTGATAATAAAACAACGCGTGAAGTTAGTAATTGGGAAAAAGATACTAATGATTGCGTTTATTAATATTATAGAGAGTGCAATTTCTCCAACCCACAATAATCCGTTAATCCACTGCATTCCTAAGAAGACCAAAGTTATTACCAACAAGGGAAAAATGAAGATTTTTCGAAATGAAAAAGTTAAATGGGTAATGCCTGCTCTAAATCGATGTGCTAATGAAAAATGAGCGATTTTCATTGTAGGAGACTTCTTTTTTGGATGCTCTCGGATATATTCAGGTAAATACTTCGACCATACAGGACCATACTTGACTTTAAAGGGGAATTCTTTTGAATTCTGTGGTAATTTTGGAGATGATATCCCTCCTGCTGCTAGTTGAGGAAGGATTAAAGTTTTTGTACTGGTTAGATGTTGAATACCCGATGTTTTCACGGCTTCCATTAACTGATAATTCCCAAAATCATTACCCCTTGCTGCACACCAGACATTAATTCCATTAGAATCCACGCATAATACCCAAGCATCAATTCCCTTGAGATCTCGCATGACTTTGATATAGGTATAATCATAATTCGAAGTAACTACGATAGGAGAATCCACCCCGGGATTACCAGACTTATATACTCCTGGTTCTATGGCTACTTTATCAATCTGTCCGGTTAAAAGGCATCTATATATCCTTAGTTGTGATTTTAATCCTTTATAACTTTTCAATTTAGGAAGGTAATATTTATCATAGTTGCCATTTTCATTTCCTTTTTTTCTCAATTCTAATCCCTGAATGGAACCATGCTTCCATTTTTTTTGATCAATTATTTCAAATCCCAAGGGCTCCAAGTAGTTGAAAAACCATTTTAATACTTGAGTTCCCTTGAGTTGAAGTCTTCTAAGTTTTTTTTTATAATACCAGCGTTTTAAAGAAAATATTAATTTCCAAAATCCCGTTGGTATAAATTCATCGGCTATAAGCAGTCTACCATCTTTTTTTAAGTGATTCCAAGCATATTTAAGAAACTCTTGTTGTTCGAACGGTCTTAATTCAGATATCATGAATGTACTCACGATTAAATCTTTAGGTTGTGGTATGATATCCTTCTCTTGATAAGAGCCAATTTTATAAGTAAGGTTTGAGTGGGAATCAGGTGAATAATTTTCCAAAGCATGATTTATCATTTTCGGATTTTTATCAACCGCAATTATTTCTTTTCCCTTCAATGCTATTTTTTTGGCTAGCTTTCCAGTACCACACCCTAATTCCAATATTAAATCTGTACTTCTAACTTTACTAAGTACCCACTCTTGTACTTTATCATTAATTCCACCCGTCAGTTCAGAGAATTTAATATCATAAGTTTGCGGTTCTAACTCTAACCTTTGCATGTAAGTTACAGCCATTTTTTCAACCTCATGCTTTTTAATTTATTTTGTTTATTTTTCATTTCCATTTTTACACATTTCGACTTCATTTTCTGGCCACTTCCAAAATCCTTTCTTCCCCAATATCTTACCTAAATAAACTAAAGAGAGCATGATGGGAACCTCCCAAAAGAGACCCATAGTGGTTCCCAAAGCTGCGATTGATCCAACACCGTATAATGCGATCGCAGTTGCAATTGCTATTTCAAAATGGCTAGAGGATCCAATAATTACAGTAATTATAGCTTCGCGATAATACATTTTAAAAAGTTTTGTAATTAGGATATTATACCCAACTACAATTGCAAATCCCACCAGTAGGGGGATGGAAACCAAGATTAATAAATTTGGATTTTCCAATAATACAGTTCCGTTCAAGGAGAATAGTACAATTAACGTGGTTAATAAAGCAACGATGGAAATTTTGCCAACCAAAGGACGATAAGTATTATTAAACCATTCTTCTCCCTTTGAAGTGATAAGAATCCTCTTGCTAATCAGTCCAAGTGCCAAGGGTAAACCGATAAAAAATATTAAGGTAATTAATAATACTACCCAATCTATTGGAATATTCTGGATGCCCGTGAGTAAAGTAACTATAGGGACATACAAAAAAATAATCGTTATCGTGTTTAAACTCGTATTTATTACATTTTGTTCTTGATTTCCCTTACACATCCATCCCCAAACTAATACCATCGCAGTACAAGGGGAGCTAGATAATAAGATAATTGCCACAATCAATTGTTCATTTCCTTGAAGAAACGTTCTTGCCATGAGAAGCCCTACGATAGGTGCTACGACCCAGTTTGATATCAAAGTTAATAATATTGGTTTTGGATTTTTCCCTAACTTTTTAAGTTCAGATGCTTGGAGATTCAGCATGGCGGGGTACATCATTAAAAATAAACAAATTCCGATAGGTACCGAAATTCCTGCTATTTGCAATGAATTAATAGTGTTACTAATCTCAGGAATGAGTTGGGACAAAAGGATACCTATAAAAATACAGACTGCAACCCATAGTGGAAGAAATTTTTCGAAATAATTAATCTTTCGGCCCATTTCCTCTTGTATTTCGAGTTTTTGTTCGATTATTGTTTCATCCATTATTATCTCACTTGTTGTATTATTTCTCTTGAAGATTTCATTCGTTTCTCATATTCATTTGTCATGTCGGCGATAAATTTTGTTAACTCATTATCAATATTTGAAAATGCCCTTATATCTTTTTTTTCGAACAGAGCAATGAGATGAATTATTCCCGCAACCTCCTTGTCGCATGTGTGACCAAATCTTGGGGCCCGACATTCATGGCAAACATGTAATGCAAACTGCTCTAGGTTGTCTGTAGTAATTTTTTTATCCTTCAAAAAAAAACCTCCCGCATTAGAGGAACCACAAAAAGATGCTCTTTTCACTTTAATTTCTTTGATTATTCCCTCTTCATTGATCAAAACTTCATAATCTGGTCTTCCAAAATCTTCCAAGAATAGATCTAATTCCTTTATTCCCGTCGTAGTATCCAATGAACACATGGTTGGAGCATGAATTACTAACGGATTAATATCCTTTGCTTGCCTATACAACCCTACTCCCGGGAGTACTCCTAAGATTAAAGGTTTTTGGAGTTCTGCAAGAAATAGTATAATGTCAGGATGACGAACATAAGAAATATAAATATCACATGTTGGTATGTCTAAATTTAAATCATCATCAATCATTATATTTGGTTCTATATCGGGCACCATTATCCACTTTGATTGATATTTCTCGCTAATATTTTTAAATGCTCGTTCTCCATATTTACCATCTGATATTATCCCAATTTTTAATTCCTTTTTCGATATCATTTCATGATCTTCTTTCGAATATGATTAGGAAAATTGATATTTTTCGTATCAAAGATATAAAGGCATGCATCCAGATTTATACTTATCGATTTGAGGGACTTCATATTATCCTAATCCTAAAGATTTATATTTATCGATTTACTTGATATATTAATACTCACAACACAAAATTATTATTAAATAATAACATGAAAAGTAAAAGGAAGGATGAAGTTGTTGAAATGCTTTATTCTTGTTGTAATAAATGTACTCCCATTTTATATTTTAAAAACTTGCGTGAAATGGGTCACCAGCTAAAATCAAGGGAAGAATATTTGGAGCTCGCAAATTTTGGTACGGGAATTTCTTCGGTTGAACGTATTATATTACTTAATTCCCTTAAAGACAAAGATAGATGTGTTTGTGAATTAGAAGTGATTATTGATAAATCCCAATCAACTGTCTCTCATCACCTTAGAAAACTTGAAACAGCCGGTTTAATCACGGGATATAAAAAAGGAAATTATACATATTATCATTTAGAAAAAGAACGATTAAACGATTATATTTCAAACTTGAACGCTATTTTCATTTCAAATTGATAATAAAAAAGGATTATTTGAGAAAAATATCATTTTTTATATTTTTATTATGCTGAAATTTCTTGAAAACTAGCTTTCTTTTTAATTATAGAATTATAAAATTAAAATCTAACAAACATGTCTTTAATTAACGCAATAATTTATTTAAAAAAGTGAAAAATTTATTTCCTAGAATAAAAATCAGAATTATTAAGTAAGCTTCTTCATGATATCATCAAAATTATTCAGAGCTGCAGAAATATGTGCTTCATTTTGGAAAAATTTAGTTTCACAATTAGAAATTGCTTCAGCCATTGCACGTCCCATAGAGATGGGTACATTCACATCTAATTCTCCGTGCCAAAGATATACTTTTAGTTTCTTAGAGATATCTTCTAGTTTAAATCCCCAATCCAAAGCATATAATTTAGCATCATACGCAACTCCTTTGGATCCCTGTCGAAATGCTTCTTGGGTTTCTCTTGCAAAATATTTCCCTAAAGTTGGATCTTGAATGATTTTCTTGTCTGGTTCTGGTAAATTGGATGCTCCTTTCTTGAGCATTTTCTCAATTACTTCCAAATCTTTGCTTTTTCGGCCCATTGTTAACCACATAAAAAACTGCAATAACCACGGCATTTTCTTTGCCAGTGTTAAAAGAGAACGACCTTTCTTTTGCATACCTTCAGTACTAAGATAAATGGGGCCAATTCCGCCAATTATACCACAAGCATTTAACTTTTCCGAGATTTTATAAGCACAAGCAGCTGAATAAGGTCCCCCTCCAGAAATTCCTTCAACACTAAATTTTTCTATACCCAAACTATCTGCTAATTCAACCACGTCATTTGGCCAGTCCAACATCGTCCTTTTTTGCATGAAACTGGAAAGTCCCATTCCTGGCCTATCAATAGCAATAAAATGTATCCCTATTTGTTTGCTGATCTCATTTGCAAATAGTCCTTCCAATCGGGAACCCGGAAATCCATGAAAATGGAAAATAGGAATCCCTTTAGAATCTCCAAACTCTCCATATCCCAAAGTTCTGCCATCCTTGAGCTGAATCGTCTGAGAAAATCTTTCTTCTAATTCCATTTCAACCCACCGTATTTTATTTCACAAAATAATATTTTTAATTAGTTCTTATAATAATTACTAGCCTTGATTATATTTATTTGTTTTATTAATATTAAGTTTTTAATGTTCATATGCTGATCGTGTTGTAATTTTATATCAATATAATGTAATGAAGTCAAGGTGATTGTAAATTTCTGAGAAAGAAAAGAAGATGCCGCTTATTATAGATTCAGATATGGCTCCAGATGATTGGACCGCGATCTTGTACATGGTAAAAAGAAATGATGTTACAATTAAAGCCATAACTGTATCGGGTACAGGAGAAGTACATGGTGTAAAAGGAGCTCGAAATTGCCTTCGTTTACTGAAAATGGTAAATTATGAGGAAATTCCCGTGGCATATGGTTCTCCAAAACCACTATCTGGCAATCACCATTTTCCGTTGTTGCTACGATTTGCTGTTGATCACATGCTCTTTTTAAAACTTCCAAAATCTAAGAGAAAACCTCAAAAATTGCCAGCTCCAGATCTTATAAGACAAATTATCTTACAATCGTCGGAGGATATTACAATCCTGGCAATCGGACCCTTAACCAATCTGGCTGATTTATTCGTACAATACCCTGAAATCAAAGGTAAGATCTCTAAAATATATATTATGGGGGGTGCTATTGATGTTGCTGGCAATATTGCAAATGTGGATTACACTATTGATAACCCTCATGCAGAATGGAATATATATTGTGATCCTCATGCGGCTAGTATTGTATTCCAATCGGGTATTCCTACCGTGTTAATCCCATTAGATGCCACTAATGGTATTCCTATAGATAGAGAATTTGTAAGGAAGGCAAAAGAAAATAGGAATAATGAGATTTCTAATTTTGTATATAAGATCCTGCGAAGATTCGGTTCACATATCGACAGCGGAGGGGTAGCATTGTGGGATGCAATTGCAGCATCTATCGTTGAAAATGAAGAAATTGCTCATTTTGAAATTAGGATGATAAAGGTTGTCGAGGTAGAGGGGCAAGAGTCTGGACGCACCAAGGAAGATCTCCAAAAAGGCGTGAAAATTAAAATTTGTAAACACGTGGATAAAAAAAAGTTTGAAAGTCAATTTTTTAATACAATTTTGAAGTAATTAAGGACTTCTATAATAAATAGAAAAATGTAATAAAATGCTTAGATTAATATTAAAATAATTCAATAAAAAAACAACTAAAAAATTAGACGAAAATAAGACCATGTTCAATCTAAAAAAGAAAGTTGGTGAATCCATTAATAAGGAATTTTATTATGGTGCTAAAATCAATAAAAATATAATAGATGTATACATTGGAATGGGATATCTAGAAGCACGTGAAACAAATAAAAAAATTGGGCCCTCAAGGAATCATGAAGAAATCTTGTATCTTTCAGAAGGCCAAGTAAAGCTAGAAATTAAGAATGAGGAATTAATAATGAGTGAAGGAGAAGTATTTTACATGCCTGATGGACAAAGAATAAGTATTTCCAATCTTACAGACAAAAAAATTCATTACATGATTGCAGGTGGTCATACTGAGCTTCATAAACATTGAAAAAAATTATAAAATGATGTAAGTTAAAAAAACTTCAAAAAATTATGGCTTAATTTAATCAGTTTTCTATATATTTTTATCCAAATATACTCTAATATACGTTAAACAAAAGTTATTTATAAGAATAGTTAATTTATAAATTAATTTCTCATTATTCACGAAGTTCCCAAAAATACCTAAAATTCACCTTATTTTGGTTTGAATTAATCCTTCTCTTTCATTAGGTGAAAATTATAAATCAATTTTAGAATATCTTTTAATATCCTAGTCTTATTTATTTGCTCAACAAAAAAGGATAATCTTAATTTTTTTTTATACTATATTTTTTTCTTGTCTAGTTAAATCTAATGAAATTTTAATAATATAGATTTCTTTATAGGTCAATTCTAATTAGTACCCCTAATTAACATTTAATCACAAACAAAGATATGTTAATAAAATATTTATATAGTGAAAATACATATTTAATTTGTGGAGAAGAAATGAAAGTGGGAAATAAATATGGCATTCATCGAGCGATTGATCCTTTAGGAGCTCTGCCACAATCTGCAAAAATAATATCAAGCAATATGAAAATTTACGATAATGAGATATTAATCAATGTTAATTATCTCAATGTCGATTCTGCAAGTTTTCGACAAATAGAACAAGTTTCTAAGGGAAATATAAAGGAAATAAGTAAATGCATTTTATCCATAGTAGAAAAAAGAGGAAAGCTTCAGAATCCCATAACAGGCTCTGGAGGAATGCTCCTTGGTAATGTTGAAAAAATAGGGCCTAAACTTAAAGATAAAATTGATATTAAAGAAGGAGATAAAATAGCTTCATTAGTTTCTCTTACCTTAACGCCCTTAAGAATTGATAAAATATTAGAGATACGACCTGACGTCGAAAGAGTTAAAATTCAAGGTAAAGCCATTCTCTTTGAGAGCGGAATATATGCCAAATTACCGGAAGATCTTAACGAAACCGTTGCTTTAGCTGTTTTTGATGTTGCTGGAGCACCTGCCCAAGTTAGAAAAGTCGTTAAAGAAGGTGACAGCGTATTAATTCTCGGAGCTACAGGAAAGTCGGGATTATTATGTTCTTATGAAGCTAATAAAAAAGTGGGTTCAAACGGTAGGATCATAGGACAAGCGAGAAATCAAAAAGGTGTAGAATTGTTAAAAGACACGGGATTTTTTGATAAGATAATAATTGCCGATGTTTTTAAACCTCTTGACGTGCTAAACAAAATATATCAAGTAAATGATAAAAAAGAAGTTGATATTGCCATCAATTGTTTAAGCGTTCCGGACACAGAGATGACAACTATTATTCCTGTTCGACAAAATGGCGTGGTATATTTCTTTTCAATGGCTACAAATTTTACAAAAGCTGCTTTAGGGGCAGAAGGTATCGGGAAAGATGTGACAATGATCATCGGGAATGGATATTCGCAAGGTCATGCTGAAATCGCTCTGAATGCTTTAAGAGAAAGTTCAAAGTTGAGAGAGATATTTGAAACTAGATATTCCATTAATTAAAATAGAGGGAAAAAAATGAAAGTATACGAAAAAATAGAATTTCATAAACACTTTTCTATTGAAGATTGGAACGATTGGCACTGGCAATTGAAGAATCGAATCACAACAGTTGAAGAATTAAAAGTGTACATTCCGTTAAGTGAGGAAGAGGAATATGGAATACAAAAATGTCTTAAATATTTAAGAATGGCTATTACACCCTACTATTTATCGCTTATTGATATTAATGATCCCTTTGATCCTATCCGAAAACAGGCAATACCGATAATTTCTGAATTAAAGAAAGCGGACCATGATTTAGAAGATCCTCTGTATGAAGATATTGATTCACCCGTTAAAGGTCTCACGCATCGATATCCAGACAGAGTTCTCTTTTTAGTAACTGAAAAGTGTTCCTCTTATTGTAGGCACTGTACAAGAAAAAGATTCGCGGGACATCATGATCAAGCTCCTCCCATGGAGCAAATAGACAATTGTATAGAATATATTGAAAATAATCCGAAAATTAGGGATGTTTTATTATCTGGGGGTGATGCTTTACTCATATCAAATAAAAAATTAGAATATATCTTAAACAAGTTAAAAACTATTGCTCATGTGGAGATCATCCGTATTGGGACAAGAGTTCCCGTCGTGCTTCCACAACGCATTACTCCTGAATTGTGTTCCATAATAAAAAAATATCACCCCATCTGGTTGAACACTCACTTCAATCATCCAAACGAAATTACAAGTGAATCTATTAAAGCGTGCGAAATGTTAGCAAATGTGGGAGTTCCATTAGGTAACCAATCTGTTTTATTAAGGGGGGTGAATGATTGCATTCATGTAATGAAGAAGTTAGTTCATGAGCTGGTGAAAATTAGAGTACGCCCTTATTATCTATATCAATGTGATCTTTCTGTAGGACTGGAGCATTTTAGGACAAGCATAGCCCAAGGTATTGAAATTATAGAAGGATTAAGGGGGCATACCTCGGGGTTATGTGTTCCTACATTTGTAGTAGATGCTCCTGGAGGGGGTGGAAAAATACCCGTGATGCCGAATTATGTAATATCTCAAGGAAATCGAAGAGTTGTTTTGAGAAATTTTGAAGGAGTTATAACCACTTATGAAGAACCATTGGATTACTTCCCAAGATGTCATTGCAAATCAATAAATAAAGAAAAACAGATTGGAGTGGCGGCGCTATTAAGTGGAGAAAAAATGACAATTGAACCAGAGGACTTGGAAAGAAATTTAAGGCGTCGACAATTGAGTAAATAACTTGAAATATAAGATTGAGATTGAAATAATCATTTTTGGATAAATAAATTATTATTAATTTTGGGGGTTTTCTTTTTGTTAATATCGTCCTTGGAAGAACTTTCGAAAGAAGTGGAAAAGTATAAGATAATTTCAATCATCGGACTTGCTAAGAATGTGGGTAAGACCACAACTCTCAATCATTTACTCCAAGAAAGTCTTCAAGATCAAGTAATCGGTGTGACCTCTATAGGAAGAGATGGAGAAAAGTATGATGTAATTACCGAATTACCTAAACCAAGAATATACATTAAAAAAGGAACATTCTTTGCTACAGCGAAAGGAAGTTGGGAAAGATGCGAAATTGAATCATTACTAATTAAAAACACTCGAATAAGTACACCCTTAGGAGAAATTAACATCTATAGGGCCTTAGAAGACGGTCATGTAGAATTAGCTGGTCCTTCAATAAATTCGGAATTATCTTTAGTTTGCTCCAATCTATTAAAATTGGGATGTAAACGAGTATTGATTGATGGTGCATTTGATCGAAAATCTTTAGCATGTCCATTGATTTCAAACGCAACGATATTATCAACGGGAGCTTCTGTTTCAAGAAACATGGAAAAAGTTATTGAAAATACAAATCATCTTATAAATTTACTTTCTTTAGAGCTTGAACATGATCTTGAAATAAAAGCATTAGCAACCAAGTATATAAAATCATTAAAAATATGCATGATTAATTCCAACAAAAGGATAAAAATACTTGGCTTTCCTACGGTTTTAGGACATGAAAAAGAAGCTACAAGTTTTTTAGATGAAAATTCTAAATTTCTTGTCTTGAATGGAGCCTTGACGGATAAGCTAATTAATCAACTCATGAAGAATTTTTCCAATAATATTGGAGTTACTATTATTGTCGATAATGCTACAAAATTATTTATCACTGATTCTTTATTTAAAGAGTTTATAAAAAAAGGTGGTAATATAAAGGTTTTACAACCTATTAACCTAGTCGCAGTTACTATTAATCCTACTTCGCCTTTTGGCTATAATTTTGACAGCAAAGAATTTATTTCTTTATTTAAAGAGCAAAGTGATGTTCCCATTTTTGATCTGGGTCCAAATAATTATTGAAAAAGAAAATCTTCGGTTTTAAATTAAAGTAGAGAAAAATCTTAGAGTTTTTTTAGAAAATAGTGATAATATAAAAATCTATAAAAGAGATAAGAAAAGAATGAATTTAATAAAAAAAGAAGTCCAATCAAAATTGAATTTAGATTCCAATTTAATAAGATCAGCTCGCAAATCCGCCAGAAAAATCGCTTTAAAAACCCAACAATTTATTGAAAAACATTCTACTACGAGTATTGAACGAACCGTATGTAGATTATTAGGTATTGACGGGGTTGATGAATTTGGAGTGCCATTACCTAACTTAGTAATAGATTATTTAAATCAAACCCATCAACTTGAAAAAGGGGCAGCGTATTTTATAGGAACTAAGATGATTGAATCAAATCTTTCTCCTCAAGAAATAGCTCAAAAAATCGCACAAAAAGACTTTAATATTGAAAATATACAGAAAAGAGATATTACTGAAATTAAAGCGTTAATGTACAAAGAAAGTCTGGCTACTATTGAAAAAATTGAAAATAATAAACAAATTAGAGAAATGTATTTCAAAAAATATAAAGATCAATATTCACCTCTATTATACATTATTGTTGCAACAGGTAATATTTACGAGGATCTCATTCAAGCTAAAGCGGCTGTAAGACAAGGTGCAGATATCATAGCAGTTATCAGATCTACAGGACAGAGTCTCTTAGATTATGTACCTTATGGAGCAACTATAGAAGGATTTGGTGGAACTTATGCAACCCAAGAAAATTTTCGGTTAATGCGAATGGCATTGGATGAGGTAGGAGAAGAAGTAGGAAGGTATATTCAATTAACAAACTATTGTTCAGGCCTTTGTATGCCTGAAATTGCAGCCATGGGTGCTTTAGAACGCTTAGATATGATGCTAAATGATGCACTTTATGGCATCTTGTTTAGGGATATCAATATGCAGCGAACAATGATTGATCAATATTTTTCAAGAATGATTAATGCATTTGCTGGTATTATTATTAACACGGGAGAGGATAACTATATCAAAACAAATGATTCATATGAAAATGCTCACACCGTTCTTGCTTCGCAATTTATGAACGAACAATTTGCACTTATTGCTGGTTTAAAACAAGAACAAATTGGACTAGGCCATTCTTTTGAACTAGATCCAGATTTAAAAAATGGGTTTCTATACGAATTAGCACAAGCCCAGATGACTCGAGAAATTTTTCCGAAATGTCCCTTAAAATATATGCCCCCAACGAAATTCATGACTGGAAACATTTTTAAGGGACACATACAAGATAGTTTATTCAATATAATCACTATAATTTCCTATCAAACCATTCATTTGCTTGGTATGATGACAGAAGCGATCCATACTCCCTTCATGTCTGATCGGGCTTTATCAATTGAAAATGCCCGTTATATCTTCAATAATATGATGAATTTTGGGGATGAAATACAGTTTAAAGATGGTGGTATAATTCAATCCCGAGCTAAAGCGGTTCTTATTAAAGCTGCAACATTATTGCAGGATATTGAAAAACTTGGTATGTTTAAAACGATAGAAAAAGGCGTATTTGGAGGTATAAAGCGCTCTATTAATGGCGGAAAGGGTTTGGATGGTATTTTCAAGAAAGATAAAGATTATTTCAATCCATTTATTGATCACATGAAACAAAAGTTGCAAGAGAGGGATGATTAATGAATTTAAATACATCAAGAATAAATTCTTCTTCCAAAGATACAAGAATTGATTTAACTCATGTAAGACCTTATGGGGATACATTAAACGATGGAAAAGTTCAAGTAAGTTTTACCTTCCCTATTAAGACTGGGAAAAAGGCAATTGAAGCGGCAAAACTATTAGTGAATAAGATGGGTTTAGAAGATCCTAATGTGGTGCATATGGAAAAATTAGATACCAACTTCACGTTTTTCATTATTTATGGGTCGCTAACGCATTCTGTGGATTATACTCAAGTAAAAGTAAAATCCCCAGAAATTGAATTAATGAGTATAGATGAAATCAATTATTATATTAGAACAAATTTCAACCGTAAAATTATAGTCATTGGCGCCACTTCTGGGACAGATGCTCATTCTATGGGATTGGATGCAATAATGAACTTTAAAGGATATGCAGGTCATCATGGTCTGGAAAGTATTGAAATGTTGGATACGTATAATTTAGGCTCTCAAGTAGCTAATGAAATTATCATCAGAAAAGTAATGGAACTTCACGCAGATGTATTACTCATCTCTCAGACTGTTACCCAAAAAGATATACATTTAAAAAATCTCACTAATTTAGTAGATCTTTTAGAAGCAGAAAATATTAGAGACCAAATTATATTAATTTGTGGCGGTTCAAGAATAGATAATGATCTGGCAAAAGAATTGGGGTATGATGCGGGATTTGGGCCAGGATCTACGGGAGAATTGGTTGCAACTTATTTTATTAAAGAACTCTCAAGAAGAAAAAAAAATGAACATATTAAGTAGTTAGCTTTTTAGTAAAGAGCTATTATTTTATTTAAATAAGATGGTAAATTGCATGAAGTCTATAATTAAAGTCCGGATGAATTTAAATGATGCCCATTATGGAGGAAATTTAGTGGATGGTGCAAAGATTCTTGAATTATTTGGAGATGTGGCAACGGAACTTCTCATACGGAATGATGGAGATGAGGGGTTATTTCGAGCATATCATGCAGTAGAATTTTTGTCACCTGTCTATGCGGGAGATTACCTTGAGATAGAAGGAGAGATTATTGAACATGGAAAAACCTCTCGAAAAATGAATTTTATTGCAAAAAAGATCATTCAAGCCCGGTCAGATATTAATGAGTCCGCCGCTGACGTTCTAGATGAACCTATAATTGTTTGTAAAGCAAGTGGAACGTGCGTGGTTCCAAAAGAAAAACAGCGAAGAGTGATGTTCCTTTAAATCTTATTTTCTAGCCATAATCTATAAATAACTGATAAGCGCATCTAAATATTAAATACTGTTATAATCTTGTTGAAATAATATAAACCTAAAGGATTAAAAATGTCATCTCGACGAAATTTTCTGGATAAATTAGATCAAAAGATATTAACTTTATTGCAAATTGATAGTAGGATACCTGTTGGAGAGATTGCTACGAAATTAAACATTTCAAAATCCACGGTGCATTATCGAATAAGAAGATTAGAGAATGAAAAGATCATTAAAGGATATTGCGCCAAAGTCGATTTATTTAAATTATCAGATGATTTTCAAGCCATTGTATTTATTCGTGCAAAATATGGCCCCAAGTACTCGGACAAAGTGTCAAAATTATTATCTGGAATACCCGGAGTATGGGCAATTTATAATGTTTTGGGAGAATGGGATTTTGTCGTATTAATGCGCGGAGAAAATCGTGAAGAATTCGTAAAAGAGTTAGAATCCAAAATTGAAAGCTCTGGATTATTTGAAAGAACAAATACTGCGGTAATTGCGAAAATAATAAAAGAAACGGATAAATTTGTATTATCTTTAAAAGAAAATAATATAAAATCTGAAAGTACGGATTTAGAGTCTTAAATGCCATTACTTAATAATAATAACTAACCTTTTTCAAAAAGAGAACGAGACCTCTCGAAAAGATCTTATATTATTTAATCTTTAGGATGAAGGTTTTATAAAAAAATGAACCACTGAGATAAAGAATGTTTAGAAATTCCATTTATTAATTAATTGACCAATTAAGACTATAAATTTAAAGTATGGGGTAGTACATTTCATATTTTTTTATATAAATTTAATAATGGATTTTATCATTTCAATGGTGCTTTTCTCATTTTGATATGCCTTTTCAATGTAATTAAGAAGTACTTCACGATTATCTAAGTCATCCCAATGTTCCCAAATATTACCTTCATAAAATTTAAGCATGTATTTTGAAGTATTTTTATAAAGATCTCCTAATTGGATGAGTTTTTGTTCCATAACTGAATTGTTAACTTTTTTAGCAAGAGATTTAAAAAATTCACCTTGCCAATATCGAGCTCCTTGTTGAAAGAAGAATGGATGGCAATTATAATTAATCGTGTACTGTTTTTTTAAAGATGGATCCCTTAGATCATTAATAAATTGCTTCATTGCTTTTAGACCAAAATGTTCTTTCGAACCAGGATGATTATCCTGCCAATCTACAATGACAGGTAAGATGCGCTTTAAAATTTCAACTGGAGGTGCTATTGACTTAGAATTAAAACCGGAAAAATATTGGATTCCATCCTTAAATAGATTAACATGTTCCTCGAATTCCTTCCATGTTATTATTCCATTTAAATTTGCCCCCCAATTCGAGATGCAAAAAAGCTTTCTCTCATTGAAATCATTAGAATCTTCAAATCCATATATAAGTCCTTCTTCTGGCCCATTTATTTGAACGAGTTTTCCCTCATTTATTCCCTCCTTCAAGAATGATCAGTATCTTTCGGATATGCCTAACGAATGCCATTTAAATTGGCACCCTGTAAGTATAAATCTTCATTTTCTATAATCTTTCAAACTTTGATAATAAATATAATAGTTTTGCGGATTGTAGGCAAATGCATATCCCTCAGCAGAACACATTACGAGATCACCGAGTGTTACGCTCTCTATTCCAGCATATCGAATACAAAGATATTGAACCACAGGAATACTTAATGGCATGTATCCGATACCTTTTCTTGTGGGATCAGTATTTAAAAGAAAGTTTGGTATGTCCTCTAAAATTTTTCGATCCTTCATTGCCTTTCAGTCTGAATTTATTACTTTCTTGTATTTATAACAGAAAAAATGGAAATCAAAATTTCTAAGTGTTTTAGCTTTTTAGGAGTATACGATTTATTCAAGTAATAGTGTCCTTTTTATTTAAAAATTATCATTAATAGGGACTAATCATTACTTGAAAAAAAGAAATCAAAGAATCAAATCATTTTTTACCACTCAAGTAATTAATCTTCTATCTTTTCAAACTGGTCTTTAGATGCACCACAAACCGGACAAACGTAATCATCGGGTTGATCTTCAAATTTTACTCCTTCTTCATCTTCATCATAAATCCAGCCGCACATCGTACATTCATATTTAGCCATTATATTTTCCCTCTTTTTTAATTATCACGTGTTATAGAATATAATTAAAAGGGCTAAATGGGTTTTAAATCTTGAGTATAATAATTTATTAATCCAGTTAGTGAAAAAATAAAGATAAAGTGGAGTATTATTCCTATCATAATTACTTAAAGAGCATTGAGCCAAATTAATTTTTAAGCTTTCCGATTTACTCGATTTTGGGAATTTTAAGGAGTAATAAAAGATACATTCATAGATTTATTATAGTTATAGTATTGAATTTTATCCATCTTATTAATTAATATTCTATAAAAGTAAATGAAGTGGTAAGGATCACGGAAATTTTAGCTAGTTAATTTTATGTTCTATTTTTATTTATTCTTGCAAGAAATCTTTAGCTTTATCGAAATTTAAAAAAGCATAAAGCATGAAATCTGTCCGTATTGTGAGTATAAATTTATGCGATGTTCATTATGGAAGTAATAACGTGGATGGAAGTAAGATTCTTGAATTATTTGGAGATATGGCAATGGAACTCTTGATTCGAAATGATGGAGATGAAGATCATCTTAGGACATATGATAAGACGGTATTTTTAACTCTTGTTCACCTGGAGATTACCTTATGATAGAAGGAGAGATCATTGAACAAGGAGATACTTCGTGAAATATGCGATTTATGGCAAAAAAGACCATTCAAGATAGATCAGATATTAATGAGTCGAGCGCCCATGTTTTAAACAAGCCCATAATTGGATGTAAAGTAATTGGAACGTGCGAAATTCCAAAAGATAAACAGGATAAAGTAACATTTTTCTGAATTAATAAAAAAAGAACAACTATTAGAAAGTTTCTTCTTCCATTTGAATAATAAAGAAGTTAATGTTCATCCTTTTTAAGTTCGACTAATTGGAGGGAAAGACTCTCAATATATGCTCGATTTTCGAGTTTTTCAATCCAATGATTGGCAATTTTTTGAATTCCCAAGTATGCTCCTAGCAGTGCTCCCACCATGGCTCCAATCGTGTCACGATCTCCACTAACTAAAACTGTATCCAATAAACAATCTTCAAAATTGCACGAATTTCTAAGAAATGATAAAATAGAAAAAGGTACGGACTTCAAAGCCTCTACATTTGCTCCCAATTGCTTGGCACAAACCTGTAATTTTTTTTCTTCCTTTAATAAATCTTTAACTAAATAGAGTTTCTCCTTGAATTGTTCAGTTTTTGAATAGGAAATTAATAGGTCAAGATATTGATCTCTCTCGACGGTACTATTACTTATTTCAGGATCTAATTCAACAACAAGACCAATGGCTTTTGCGAGAACAGCAGCCCCTTCGATTCCCAAGGGATGCGCATGAGTTACGATTGCAGACTGTTCTGATATTTCATAAATATGGGGATTATCGTGAAAAAATAAGCCTAAAGGAGCAATTCTCATTGAGGCGCCATTTCCAAAAGATCCTTTCCCTTCGAAGAGCTGTTGAGCTATTGTTTCATATTGTTGACCCGTTTGTTCTACTTGGTAAAATATTGATGGAGGTCCCATAGCATATCCTCTGTAGGGTTCGGATAAAAAATTTTTATGAAAAACTTTCCCCAAATGTTCTGATTTGATTTTTCCTTTGTTTGCAATAATGGATTCTGCCAATCCAATTGCCATTGCAGTATCGTCAGTGTAGGTAATTTCTTGTTTAGAATCAATAATTTTCTTTAATTTAGCCTTATCATTCACCGTAAAAGCGATTTCTCCAATACAATCTCCAAGGGCACTTCCAATCATTCCTCCTACAAATTTTTCTCTAATGTTCATATCTGTAGCATTTCATCAAGAAAGAAATTCGTAACATCTCTATAACAAATTTAAAATTTTCATGAAAGAACTAAAATTAAAGAATAAATCTGATATTAAAAATCTAAACATAAAAAAATATAGAAAAATAAAAAAAGCGTTAATTAAGTACTAAAATTTCAACGAAATGGTTATTTAATAAGGAATTATAAAAAGTTTCTTGATTATTCCACTCCAAATCGCTTCTATTATCTCTCGGTACCATTCTCTTAGCATTTAAATAATTATTCAATTTAAGCCATATCGCTGCATAATAAATTTTTAATTCGGACTCTTTGTAACTACGCTTTCTTCTTTAAATATTTTTTCGCTTAATTCCCATAATCTCTTCTGAGATTCTTGATCGTATGATTCATCAGACGATTTTACTGGTTTAGCTTTCACGAAGTATTTTCCGTTTACCCCTTCAACCTCCGGTGAGCCTGCAAGATAAATCGATGTTTTTGCACCATCTTCTACACTTATGGAAAAGAGCAATCTTGCAAATTTAAATAGACCTTTTATAAAAATGTTTCTTCTTCCTTTTCCAAAATTGGAACGTACGAATCCCGGATGAAGTGCATTAACTGTAACACCCGTTCCTTCAAGTCTCCGGGCAAGCTCATATGTAAACCATAAATTAGCTAATTTTGAATTCCCATATGCTCGAAATCCCCTGTATTTATCAATTTGATTTATATCATCAAAATTAAAGTTCGCAAGTCTGTGCGCCGATGAAGATACATTAATAATCCTTGAGGGAGCCGACTCTTTTAAAGTGTCCAATAGCAAGGTTGTCAATAGAAAGTGCCCTAAATGGTTAACAGCAAATTGCATCTCGTATCCCGAAGGAGTTAATTTCCGATTACTTTGTGTTAAGCCGGCATTATTTATCAACACGTGAAGTTTTTTATACCTTGCCTTGAATTCAGATACTGCTTCACGAATTGAATCGGGATCAGCAAGATCCCCGATAATTAACTCAATATTGTTGGAGTGTGTACTTTCCCTGAGTTCTTGAAGTGCAGCTTGCCCTCGTTCTCTATTACGACAGAGCATGACTATTGATGCTCCCATTTCGGCTAATACTCTTGCCGTTTCTTTGCCTATTCCTGAATTGGCACCGGTAATCATCACTACTTTACCAATCATCTGATCATCTTTGCTAATATTTTCACTTGTCAATCTATATTACCATGTTTCAAATAAAAATGAATGAACTTAATAATTCTTTTAATATTAAATAAAATACCT
The DNA here is from genome assembly GCA_964388035.1 of uncultured archaeon. GTDB lineage: Archaea > Asgardarchaeota > Lokiarchaeia > Sigyniarchaeales > SOKP01 > JALGVJ01. The sequence continues at coordinate 85,925 of CAYLZE010000009.1, read as the reverse complement.
GATAGAAAGGATATAATTTAATAAAGAAATTTGACATTTTGGTTTAATTTGTATGGTTTTTTTCATTGATGTTTCAGAAGCTAAAAAAAAGGAAAAAGTGTAAAATGATTCCATAAAGGCAAAAAATCTTAAAAACGATCATAAATTAATTTAAAAGGCGATTCTGTTGTTTTTCTCTTTTTTTTCGGTATATTCTCCTAATTCCTAGATAGGAATAATTTTACATTAAGATAATAAATTAGGTGTTATTATTTATTCAAATCAATATTCCTGAGGAATTCTTCCCGTTTAATAGCTCCCTTTTTTTCATATTTAGGCCATAGCCGTTTTACTTGGCTGGGTAAGCACATGATTATTTTAGAAAGAATTCCTTCCATGGGAGGCACACAAACTTCAATTTTTTCTTTAATTATCGCTTTTAATATCGCTTCTGCCACATCTTTTGGAGGAACTGGATCATGGAGAAAAGTTAAGGGAGAACCCCCATGTTTTGCCTCAAATTCAAGCATCGGAGTATCGACAGAATCAGGAAAAATTGTGGATACTTTAATATTTTCTTTTTTTAATTCAAAATATAACGTCCAATTTAACCCTCGTAAAGCAAATTTCGTAGCAGTATAAATGGAACTGTAGGTTTCAGGTACTATCCCCGCTAAAGAGGAAATTGTAATAATATGCCCTTTTCCTGCTTTTTTCATTATAGGAATTATTTCTTTAGTACTGTGGATGGTGCCCAATAAATTCACGTTAACTTGTTTTTCAATATCTTCATATGTAGCGTTCTTAAATAATCCTGGAATGATTATTCCCACGGTATTTATTAAAAAATCAATTCTACCATACTTTTCTAAAGTTTTAACATAAAGCTGTTTAACTTGTTCTAAATTAGTTATATCGCAAGATACTATTAGCGGTGTTTGATTAAGAGTTTTCGCTAATAACTTAAGGGCACTCAAATTAATGTCTGCCAATGAGAGTAATACTCCTTGTTTGTCGAGTAATTGAGCGACTTGAGTACCAATACCCCCACTTGCTCCTGTCAATACAGCAACAGTATATTTTAAATCTTCCTTTTTCATGTGAATCTTTCTCAATTAACTTTAACTTTTCAATATATTTAGTTACGAGGTTAAATTTAATAAAGGAGAGTATGTGGAAAAAAATAAAAAAACATCATGCATCAATTATGTTCTTAAAATAATGTTTTTTTTTTTGTATTTACGAGAAAAATTGATTAATAAATAACAAAAGAAAAAAAATGCTAATTTCTTCAAGCTAAAAAATCTTATTCGGTGATCTAAAGCTATTCTTTAAGAACCTCACTTTTCCCATGATTTCATAACCATATGAGTATTTGTACTAATCATACCCTCTATGGGATCTATTTTAGTTTCAAACACGTCATAAAGATTATCCGTGGAATCTACATTTAATTCTGCTAAAATGTCATAATCTCCTGTTAAGGATAGAACTTTGGTAATTTGGGGGATTTCTCTTAACTTTTCGATAACATTTTTCATAGCTTTATGTTCAATTTTGCAAAATATTAAAGCGGTTAAGGTCATACTATCATCTTGAGTTGTAATTAAAGCAATTTGGTATTAACTTGTTAATTTGTTGATTTTATTAATAAATAAAATTTCCTTAACTTTAATTCCCTCTATTTTTTTCAATTCCGAGTCAATTAAATAATATAATTCCTTAATAGAACTAGTTTTTACATTGAGTAAATAGTCATTAGTTCCTATTAATGAATCCACCCTATGAATACCACTTAATTTTAATAGTTTTAATGGGATTGATTTAGGCATTCCGGGTTTTTGATTTACTAGTAATAGAGCATTTATCTTATTTCTCGATTCATGGGCAAAGCGGAAAAGAATGCTTATTCCTAATAGAAACAGAACAATAATTAAAAAGTCAGTAGGAAAATATTGACCTATTAATAATACGCCAAATAAAATGCCTCCAATAGGTTCTATCAAGGATAGGATACTTTCCCATTGAGAGAAAGTAAGGAAATAAGAATGCCAATTTACACTGGCAATAAAAAATAAAAGGTATGGAATCACGGTACTAAAAAAAATTAAAAATAAAATTTCCCATCTAAAAAGAATGGAGGGGAGTATAGTAATTTCATATAAGAATTTCGTTAATTCTACAGACAGTACTGTTGGTATGGGGAAAATGTAAATACAAAATAGAAAAGGAAATAGGGTCAATATTCCGATTAAGAATACGAGCGAGATTTTAAATAATAATTTTACTAATTTAAAATTCCTATTACGATTTGCAAAATCAATTTCTTCTTTAGTATATGATTCTTTTCCCATGGAAAGCTGCAAAAAAGCCATGCATGCTGCCATTAATAGCACATAAAAGAATCCCGTCATCGAAATAGATGTAGCTTGGGGATTAGAAAGTTGAAGATAAACATAACTAATGATTGCTATGCAGAAAATTAAAACGAGTAAATATAGAACCTTGAAGAAGTCTAATCTTTCCGATTTTACACCATGTTCATAAAAAGCAACGATAATTATTGTAATTTGATATCCCGTCATTGTAAAAGCAATTGTTGTTTCTTTTAAGGACAAGAAATAAAAAATCACCTGAAGGATAATTCCAAAGAATCCTAAACATAAATAATAATAAACGAATTTTAAATTGAAAAATTTTTTATTCCTTAGTTTCATGTGTTTGAAGAGATTTCTTATTAAAATTTTCATCTCTGGACTTTTAGCACGCTTATTGTTAAAATAAATGAAAATAAAAGAAAGAAACAAGAAAAAAAGACCAGCCATTAAAAATCTCAAAAATAGAATCGTAAGCAATGAGATTTCCTTAAATAAATTAGTTACAATTACGGGAATAAGACTCCATAATAAACTGGCACCAATTAAATTAAAAATGTATTTATTTTGCACGATTTGGACTTACCGTGAGAACATGATTAACTATTCTTGATGATTTTAAATTTTTACGATCAAAAAAACTTAACTTTTGAACGTATATTCTTAAGGAAAAAGAAGATTAAAAAAATAATAATTATTTAAAAATTTTATACATGTTATAGACGATTAAAGCAACGAAGCCTAAAGCAGTGAAAACCGTGAACCACTCTAAGATTGATGAACCGATTACGAATACGAAAAGCAGATTTATTATAGCTACGATGATTCCATAAAATGCAATTATTTTAATAAAACCAAGATGTGTATATAAGGCAATACTAGTTAAAATCAAGACAATGAGATTTAAAAAGAAAAATACATTCGACCAGTAAATATGTTGGGCAAGGAAATCTTCATTAAATACTCCTATCATGATTAATGCTAAACCTGAATAACATCCGATAATTATAATTACAATCATCAGAATTTTATGCCACGTTTCGTCTCGAAACCATTTATACAGGCCAATAAAAAAAGGAAATAATGTTGCTCCAGTAAGAATGCATCCAATATTGTAAAAAATGGCACCTTGGGGGCTGTAAGTTGAATTACCTAAATCGCTTAGATAATTGTGAATAGGACTGAAAGGCGGGGGAAACAATGCGACTGCCGTAAACGTAAAAACGCAATAAAAGATGATAACCAAGATTCCCGAGATACTGCTTAATGGAATTCTTAATTTCATAGAAATACCTTGTTTTTCTGTTATTTGCTAATTTTTAAATTCAATATTCTATAAGTGAATAGAAAATAAATAAATGGTGACTATCTTTATAAATTCCTTAATTTTTGGGAAGATAACTATTCTTTCTTAAAGAATTAGTGAATGCTCTCTTATTATGCCCTTTTTCATTTTTATTAAGAAATTTAAGGAAAGAAATTAATTTCGGAAAAATATCACATTTTTTTATAAAATATAAATCCAATTTTAAATGCATCAGAATATCTATCAGCTTATCTCTATTTACCAAATGAATAATTTAGTGAAGTTATTCATTAGAACTTTTGCATATTTAATCGAATTTTATTTTGATTATTTAAGAATATAAATATAAAGAGGGAAATTCGAAGTGGAAACAAGACCTCCCTTGTTGATGATATTTTATTTTAAAATACTTGAGCACTTTCATATTTACCAAAAATGTCTCTTAATGTGTCGCTTATTTCTTGAATGGTTGCATAAGCTTTTACCGCTTGAATAATAGAAGGCATGATATTTTGGGAATTATTGGCCGCTTTTTTAATTTCTTGTAAGGTGCTTTCAACAAGGACATTATCTCGATTTCTCTTTAAATCTTGTAAGGAAGCGAAAATTTCTTTTTCCGCTCTCTCGTCATATTTAAAGGTCTCCATGGTACATTGCTCTTCCATGCAAAAGGTATTCACTCCAATTCTTTTAATCACGCCCTCTTCTATTTTTCTTTGTTCGGAATAAGCATTATTTTGAATTTCTCTTTGAATAAATCCTTTTTCGATGGCTTTCACCATTCCACCCATTTCATCAATCTTAGCGATATAGTTTTCAGCCTCTTCTTCTAATTTTGAAGTTAAGTATTCAATATAAAAGGATCCTCCCAGGGGATCCACAACATCCGTAACTCCTGATTCATGGGCTAAAACTTGTTGTGTGCGTAAAGAGAGACGTACGGAGTCCTCTGTAGGAAGGGCTAATGCTTCATCTGCACCACATACATGTAATGATTGTGTACCTCCTAAAACTGCGGCTAAAGCTTGCATGGTAGTCCTTATTATATTAACGTTTGGCTGCTGAGCCGTGAGAGTGACTCCAGCAGTTTGAGTGTGAAACCTGAGTTTCATGGAATCAAGATTCTTAGCGTGGAATCGATTCTTCATTATTTTCGCCCATAATCTTCTTGCCGTTCTGAATTTAGCAACTTCTTCAAAGAAATAATTATGGCAAGCGAAAAAAAAGGACAATCTGGAGGCAAATTCATCCACATCCAAACCTCTTTTGAGGACTTCTTCCACGTAAGCTATGCCATCTGCTAAGGTAAATGCAACTTCTTGCACGGCAGTACAGCCTGCTTCTCTCATGTGATATCCACTAATACTAATAGTATTCATGTTAGGCAAATATTTCGAACAGTATTCAATTACATCTGCCACTAATTTGAGTGATGGTTCAGGAGGATAAATATAAGTTCCACGTGCAACATATTCTTTTAGAATATCATTTTGAACTGTTCCCCTCAATTCTTCAGGTTTTACTCCCTGATTCTCACCCACTGCAATATACATTGCTAATAAAATAGCTGTGGGAGCATTAATCGTCATGCTTGTAGATACCTTATCCAATGGAATCCCTTCAAAGATTTTTTCAAAATCTTGTAATGAATTGATGGTCACCCCAATCTTACCTACTTCACCCACGCAAATTTGACTATCGGAATCGTATCCCATTTGAGAAGGCAAATCAAAAGCAATAGATAAGCCTTTCTGACCTTGTGATAGTAAATACTTAAATCTCTCATTAGTTTGAGATGCATCGGCGAATCCACTATATTGCCTCATTGTCCATAACCTTCCCCTATACATGTTAGGATACACTCCTCTTGTAAAGGGAGGAGCACCTGGAAAGCCCAAATCTTCAAAAAAATTTAGATTCTTATTATCTTCAGGGGAATATACATTTTTCAGAGGGATTCCCGAGAGTGTTTCAAACGGAACTTCATTACCTCCCTTCTTTTCAAATTTTGAGAGATAATTTTTTTCCCACTCTTTTCTTTCCTTTTCGATTTCCTTAACTAAATCATCAGAATACATTTATATTGCTCCACTCATGATAATTTGATTAACTTTTTGGATAAAAAATATGAGCATAAATTTCTTGACCATCAAAACAAATTTTTTCATAGTTCATTTCCATTTCCATTCCTATTTTTAAATTCCTCTCAGTACGGAGCTGTCCAAGGGCTTTCACCCCATTTTCAAATGCGACCATACCTAATGCATAAGATTTTCGCCCTATATATTCCTTAGGGGGTGCAGTTAAAATTGTATAAGTCAAAAGTGTAGCTTTTCCAGAAGCATTAATAAGTTCGAAAGCACTACCCTTACATTTGAAACATCTCAAATGGGATTTATCTTGAATTGTTCCACATTTTTTACATTTTTTCCATTCCACGTGTTCTACATTAGGTATTTTCTCTTCACCAGTGTATTAGTTAGTGAATAATAAATATTGAAAAAACAAAAACTTCCCTTATATCTTATCTATGTAGATAAATCTAAAAAAACTTAAAAGTTCATGGATCTAACGTTTATTTTGTACAAATCTAGTGCTTACATTCTTTATAGAGCCCTACTAATAGAATATTGATATTGAAAAATAGATAATGGAATCATATGAAAATTAAATTGAGGAAAATTTAAGCTTATCTTTCCTATTCAGCTAAGAAAAAGATATAAAAAAAAAGTAATTTAAATTAACAATTAAAAAATAATAACAATTTATAATTTTACTTTATCACCATTTTTTTTCTAATGCATCATAGCTCCCAGCACGCAAATCACTTTTTGCCTTGATAAGTTTATGTTTGGCTACTTTCTCTGAAGGTGTTTTGGGCAAATCATCCGCATATTCTATATATCTCGGTACTTTAAAATAAGCAAGTTTTGACTTTGCAAATCCAATAATCTCCTCGGGGGGCAAGTCTTCTTTAGTCACTCCATCTTGAAGGACGATATACGCTTTTACTTCCTCACCCCTAAGCTCATCTGGTACGGGCACGCATGCTGCCAACTTGATCTTGTCATTTTCCATCAAGACGCCCTCAACTTCTACGGTAGAAATATTTTCTCCCGTCCTGCGGATCATGTCTTTTATTCGACCGACCCAATGATAATATCCCCTCTCATCTTTATATGCTAAATCCCCCGTATGGCACCAGCCTCCTCTAAAAAACTTTTTCGTAGCATCCTCATTTTTCCAATATCCTTCCATGGTCTTATCTCCCCTAACAATTAATTCTCCGACTTCTCCTAAGGGCACTTCTTCAAAATTTTTATTTATTACCATCGCCTCCTTGGTGCGCACTGGGGCACCCATTGCCCCACTTCCCACGCATACCTCATCTTCCACGGGAACCACCAAATCCACCCCTGTCTCTGTCATTCCGAAAGCCTCTCTCCAAGGAACTTTCCAGCGTTGTTCAAATACTTTATGGTATTGCGGAATGATTCCAGAACAATAAACAAACTTCACTTTATGATTTTGCTCCAGTTCGGGATTAGGTTCCTGTTTTAGTAGATAAAAAGGCATTGTGCCGATGACGTAGAAGAAAGTAACGTTATTTTTTTTTACCTCCTGCCAAAATTTAGAAGGAGAAAATCGGTTTAAGATTACCAAAGGAATTCCATTCATCATGCAAAGGACGGTATTCCATTGAGGATCCATGTAATAGAATGGCTGTGCAGTCAAATCGACATCTTCTACACCTGCTTCAAAAAATCCCGAAGAAATCTCCCCGAAAACTAACCAATAACGATGAGTAAGCATGCATCCCTTAGGAAATCCCGTGGTTCCTGATGTGTATTGAATGTTAATCAAATCATTCTCACTCACATCCTCCATAGTAAACGTATCTGAGGCATCTTTTATAATCTCTTGATAGCTAATATATTTATCTGGTACTTGCCCAACAACAATTGCATTTTTGACTCCGGGAATTTCTTTTTTGGTCTTCTCAAATTCAGGTAAATAATCTGAATGAATAATGATTGAAGAGGCTTCCGAATTATTAAGAATGTAGGCTAAATCATGCTGTTTATAATGAATATTCGTCGGTACCATTACCGCTCCAAGTTTTCCGAGTGCTAACCATGTTAATGGAAATTCAAGCCCATTTGGGAGCATGATACTAACTTTATCACTTTTTTTCACCCCTAAATTCTTTAGGGCATTAGCAACACGATTCACTTGTAGATTTGCTTCTGAATATGTCAGTTTTTCACCTTCAAAAATAAAAAGTGCTTTTTCTCCATGTTTTTGTGCCGCTTCTTCTAACAAGTGTCCAATACTCTTCCACTTTAATTGTATTCTATCCATGTTTTTCACAATCCCAATAAATTACTGTAAAACTTTCTTCATTATATTAAATTAAATGCTACAGAATTTTAGAATTATATTTTAATTGATATTGAGTAATTTCTTTTCGATATCCTTACTAAAATTTGAATTAGATTTCAAATATTAAAAAGAAATATAAAGAAATATTTATTCACCTTCCTTAGAAAAATCTTCACATTTTGGGGCATCAATATTCCTAATTACAAGGTATCCTTTGTTACACACTATGATCTGTTTTCCACAATCAGGACAAAGGGAAATTTTAGCCCTTTTACAATCTTTGCACCACTCTATTTCTAATAGGGAGTCAATATTTCGTGCTTTTCTTTGTTTTCTTTCACGAGACCTACGTATTCTATCTCTTTTAAGCATTTCAGAATGAGTTATTTCTCCCGTTTTATATAATTGTATTGTATTATTATCATATTTCTTTTTCAGGGTAGCCGTTCCCACTTGTACTCTGTCTCTTATAGTTCTTTCTGAATAATTGGAATATTCTGCCACTACACGCGTAAACCGTTTTGCTCGCTCTCTTTTTTCCCTTTTAGAATCTTCTTTGGAGCTTTCATTAATATAAGTGGCGAAATCTTCCATTGATGAATGTGATACTTTTTGGGTGCTAATTTCTTTCTTGGTATTTTGAGCTAAATGAACGGTTTCAGGATGAATTGTTTCATACATTCGTTTTAATTTAGCCAATCCAATATCGATTTCATAGGGAGAGAGATTTTTCCTCATTATATTTTCTTGTAATTCTATTTTAATTTTATCCATTTCATTTATGTTATTCATCCTAAAGGCGGGGATGATATTCCAGCCCAGTTTCTTGCAAGCTGTGAGCCTTCTATAACCCGCAATTAACTTATTATCTTTATTTATTAAAATTGGATGGAAAAGTCCCAATTCATCAATGGATTCTTTTAGATCTTCAATTACTTGTCCAGAAGTAGTTCTTATCCTTTCTTTTTCATCAATCTTGATGTCTTCGATACCTAAGAATTCTACATTATGGACTTGTTTTTGACAATCTTCCACCATTTTTCTTTCTCTCACTTATCAAAGATAATCGGTTATCCTTGATTGGTCAAGATAATATTTAAATTTTACTAATAAATTTTAAAATCAACTAAGTAACAAGTTATCTTATAATGGATGAGGCTAAAAATCACGTGGAAAATAATAGAAAAATAGCTCGATCAGATGAGGATAAAGAAAAAGTATATCAAGAAATTATAAACATGGGAAGAGAATTATTCATTTCAAAGGGTTCCTATGGATTCACAACAAGAGCTCTTGCCACAAACTTGAGAATGTCTCAACCCAATCTCTATACTTATGTTGCTAGCAAGCGAGAACTTTGGATTGCCATTAGGAATGAAGATTGGAGGTGGTTTAAAAATGAATTACAACGAATAGAAGATGAACATGATGGGAATTACATCAATTTATTTGAAAAAATGATGGTTTTTTTTCTTGATTTTGTTCAAAGAGATTATAAAAGATTTCAAATGATGTTTCTAATTTCTCCTCCCCCCTCAAAGAAGGTGGGCCCCATCGAAAAGGAATATAAGCCTGTCAATCCCTTGGAGGTTATAAAAAAAGTGGTATCTAACGCAATTGCCGCTAAAGAACTTCCAGAAATGGATGCAAATTTCTTCACTTATTACTTAGTTGGATTATCTTATGGAATGGCCTATATTGAACGAGAACTGAGAATTCGGGATCCCATCAGTGAACCGATAGATGAGAATCCCGGACCAGAGCGAATAGCTGCATTCAGAGATTTTATTCTCAAGTGGATCAGAAACCAGTTTGAAACTCCCCCTGATTCTCAAAATAAATAAATAACAAATCTGTTAATTATCTAAAGTTAAAAAGCTATTTAGAGAATTAAAATGAATAATAATTCTAACCAAGTTGTAAAATATGTTGACTCTATAGGTGATACTCTCGTTGAAATTAGCGATACAATATGGCAATATGCAGAATTAGGATTTAAAGAATTCAAATCATCAAAATTATTGGCCATTACACTAAAAGAAGCAGGATTTTCTACAAACTTAAGTGTTGCATCTCTTCCTACCGCTTTTGTGAGTCGTTATGGTATGGGACATCCGATTATCGGTATTTTGGGAGAATATGATGCTTTGCCGGGAATGAATCAAGCTCCCGTCCCTTACGAACAAGCCATAAATGAGGGTGCACCAGGGCACGGGTGCGGTCATAACCTTTTGGCAACTGCATCTTTAGGGGCTGCATTGGCGGTAAAAAGGGTCTTAGATTCTTACTCTGTAAAAGGAACAATAATATATTTTGGATGTCTAGCAGAAGAAATATTTGCATCGAAAGGTTATATGATTGATCCCGGGGGATTATTTGATGATGTTGATATTGTCATTACATGGCATCCCCAAGCTTTTAATACTATTCGGTTAAGTTCAAACAGTGCAATTAATTCCTCCCTTTTTAAATTTCGAGGAAAAACAGCCCATGCTGCGGCAGATCCTTATAACGGTCGAAGTGCACTAGATGCAATAGAATTAATGAATGTTGGGGCAAATTACATGCGTGAACACATGATCCCTGAGGCAAAGTTTCATTATGTGATTACGAATGGAGGAAAAGCACCTAATATCGTGCCTGAAGAGGCAGAAGTCTATTATAGTATTAGAGCTCCAAAAAGACACGTAGTGGAGGAGATTTATACGAGATTAATTAAAATAGCTAAAGGTGCGGAATTAATGACAGAGACTCAATTAGAAATAGAATTCCTGGATGGAACTCATAACCAGATTCGTAATCAAGTTGTGAATGATGTACTATTTAAGAAGATGAATGAAATAGGTCCACCAAGATTTAGTGATCATGAAAAAGAATTTGCAAAAGAAATAAAAAAATTTACACCCACTAATTCTTTAGATGCGATTATGAACTCAGTTCCCCCAAAATTACATGATATTGCAACAAAAGTTTTTAGTTCTCCTTTATGTCCAATTATTATACCTCCTCTTGGAAAAGGAGAAGTAAACACGGGATGCACGGATGTAGGAGATGTATCATGGAACGTACCATTAGGAGAATTTTGGATGTGCTGTTTTGCAATGGGATCAACAAACCACTCTTGGCAAGCAACTGCCACTTCCGGAATGAGTATTGGTCATAAAGGAATGTTGAATGCCGCGAAGATTATTGCTTCCTCTGCTTTAGAGTTTATGGGAAATCCCACATTGGTTTAGAATGCTCGGATGGAATTGAATAGAAATTTAGGATCAAGAATTTATATGTCTCCCTTTCCTAAAGGATTTAAACCACCAATTCATAGAACTGATATACTCATGGTAAGATAATAAGATTAGAAAAATAGAATTGCTCTAATATTTATTAAGTTAGAATTAAGGAAATCATGAGAGCTCTTCAATTATTTTTGGAATATCCCAGGGTACATTTGCAATATGAACCCCTGCATTTTTTAAAGCTTTGATTTTTCCTTGGGCAGTACCAAAATCTCCTGAAATTATTGCTCCTGCATGACCCATTCTTTTTCCTTCGGGAGCATGTTTTCCTGCAATTATTGCAACGATAGGTTTATTAGAATGATTTTTTATGTATGCTGCTACTTTTTCTTCCTCATCTCCTCCAATTTCTCCAACTATAACAATAAAATTGGTCTTTTGATCTTTTTCATAATATTTGATTGTATCCAGCATGGTAGTTCCTCGAACAGGATCTCCTCCAATACCCATGAGTGCTGTTATTCCCATCCCTCCATCTGCAATTGCTTTTGCTATTTCATATGAAAACGTTCCACTTTTGGAGATTATAATAATGTCTCCGGGGGGGCATAAATCATTGGGCATGATGCCCAATTTTATTTGTTCGGGAATTAATATGCCGGGAGTATTAGGTCCAACAAGGTGTACCCCTTTTTTTTCAGCCAAATCCACTAATCTCAGCATATCATAGATAGGAATGTTCTCTGTTATAATACATGTGAGCTGTATGCCTGCATTTATGCTTTCTTTTACCGCATCAAGAGCAAACCTTGCGGGAACAAATACAATACTCGTATCTGCTCCGTGATTATCAACAGTTTCTTTTACCGTGTCATAAACAGGAACTCCCAAGACTTTTTGCCCTCCCTTGTTAGGAGTTACTCCCGCTACGATATTGGTTCCAAATTTAAGCATAAGTTCCGTATGAAATGTTCCTTGACTTCCCGTGATACCTTGTACTATTACTTTCGATTCTTTTCCAATATACATCTTTTTTTCAAACCTCGACTTTTAAATTTAGATAATTTTTCACTTCGTCAACTGCATCCATTAAATTTGTATATGCATTTAACTCCTTTTCTTTCAAGAGTTTGATTCCTTCTAAATAATTGGTGCCAATTAACCGGATGACTAGAGGGGGTGTACTATCAAATGAATTGATTGCTTGTATTATGCCTTTTGCAATATAATCGCAACGAGTAATTCCTCCAAAAATATTAATAATTACGGCTTTGGGATTTAAATCAAGAATTAATTTTAATGCTTTATATACTCTCTCTGGGCTTGCTCCACCTCCTAGATCCAAGAAATTGGCAGGCTTAATTCCCATTTCGGATAATATATCAACTAATTCTAATGTTAATCCTGCGCCGTTTCCAATTACACCTACATCGCCATCAAGTTTTACAAAGAACAAATTATTCTCTTTGGCGAATTTTTCAAATTCCGTTTCTTTCTTTTGTTGAAGTTCTTTAAAAGAGTCATGGCGATAAATGGCATTGTCATCTATTTCCATTTTTGCATCTACAGCAATTAATCCTGACGGTGTTAGAACCAATGGGTTAATTTCTACTAATAAAGCTTCCTTATCTTTCGCAATTTTCCATAACTTCAAAAAAAGATTAATGGCGGAGTTCAAGTTGGAATGCTCAAATCCAAGTTTTTTAGCAAGATCTTCTGCCATTTCCCGACTCAATCCATTTTCTAAGGTAAATGATTTCCTAAAAATCGCATCGGGATTTTTAGCTGCAACCTCTTCAATTTCTATTCCTCCTTCAGCACTCACGAGCAAGTAAAATTCCCTTGCTGAAGCTTCTAGAGCAATGGAGCAATAATATTCATGTTCTATATTTGCTAGTTCTTCTAACAATATTGCTTCAACGTGAAATCCTGCTACTTCCTTATTAAAGAATTCTTTGCATAAATCTATTCCTTCTTGAGGATTTTGGGCGATTTTTATTAACCCTGCTTTCTTTCGACTTCCTATAGCAATCTGAGATTTTACAATCGCAGGAAAAGGAAATTCTTCAACTTTTTGTTCAATAGGTTCGCCCTTTTTGATGATAACACTATCCAAAAGTGGAACATCATATTCTTTGTAAATTTCCTTGCTTTCATATTCAAGTAACCGCAAATTTTATCATCCTTTTTTTCAATGATATAAATAAATAAAATAGTTATTTTTATAAGCTCAATCATAAAGATTTTTAGGTGTTAGAATTAAGATTTAGAACCTAACTTTATTTCGTTTAGTTTTAAATTTTAAATGATATGGGTTTCTTTACCTTGAGCTAATTCTCTTCCAGCTAATCTTGCTACCTCTTCTGTCCATGTTACCTTCTCCTGATTACTTTTAGTAATATCTTCATTAAGTATACGAAAAATTACGTCAACCCTATTTATAATGTGTAAGGGTTATTCGAAAATGCTCTTTTCTTCGGATAAATACCGTGAGATCTCTTACTTTCGCAAATAGAAATAGTGATAATTAATCTATTTTCCGGATTTAAACTTTTTATATGGTTAACTTATCTTTTAATTACTATTCTGTTAAAAGTATTAATGACGGGATAAAATAGGATTATTTAAGATTCTTTAAAGCTTGCTTTAATACTTCTTCGACTTCTTGTATGATGTAACGGGATTCCTCTTCATTAATATTAAGTGGAGGTTTTATCATGAGTACATTTTGTCTTATTTTTTTTCCTTTAGGATTAGTCACAGGCGTGCTTTTTCCAAAATATATTCCATGATTGGGAGCGATTTTAACTATTTCTTCACACAATTCATTGAAGGGAATTCTACTTTCTTTACTTTTAACTAGCTCTATCCCAATAAATAGTCCGGGACCTCGAATATCTCCGATAAAATCAATACCTTCTTGCAAGTCTTTTAAGCCTTTAGTAATTATATTACCCATTTTTTCACAATTTTCTCCTATTCTAAGACGTTTCATTACTTCCAACGCTGCTAGGGAGGTAACCATCCCTACGGGAGTTGAGCTGAAAGTTGTATGTTCTTCTGAAGGATTAAACCTTTTCTTGAAAGCAGATGATAAAACTAATGCCCCTAATGGAAATCCCCCTCCTATGCCTTTTGTGTACGTAATCATATCTGGAGAAATATCAATACCCATTTCTTTTTCATACTTCTCAGTAATTGTGAAATATCGTCCAATTCTCCAAGCACATGTCTGACACTCATCATAGATGAGAAACACATTTTTCTCTTCACAAACTTTTTTAGCATTCTAAGCCATTCGGGTGGGGCGGGCAATTGTCCACCCCCTGCTTGAATTGGTTCGATCAATACACCTGCAAGTTTTTTTGGTGCCATTCCAAGAATGCTATGTCGTACAACTTCAAAGCATTCAAAATTACATCCTGGGTCCCTTTTCCATGCAATCCTTCCGTATAATTCCATAGACATCTATAACAATTAGGATAAGGCAATCTGATGAAATTCTCTTATCCCATTCCTAGATAACGAATGGTACCATCAACCGGTTGAGAAGCGACACTTGTAATAAGAGAATTTCCATGATATGCTCCCCAAAATACTCCAAAAAGGTTGGCACCCTTGGCTTCCATCATGGCAATTTTAATTCGTGCAATGTATTTGATTCTTGTAAAAATACGAATATAAAAAATAATAGAAAGTACAACAATTTGAGTAATAGGTTGAAGATATGAAGACTAAATCGAAAATTCGAGTGCTGGAATTAGAAGGAACTCCTAAGGAGAGGGGTCGCATTCATGGGGAAACATTAGCACCTCAAGTTCATGAAGCTCTTGAAAGATATAAAAATCTCCTTAAATTGACTTATAATGAAAACCCCGATTCCTTGATAGACCAGTTTTTAGAAAATACCAACTTCCTTCCATCCATTAAAAAATGGGCGCCTCAATTATTAGAGGAGGTAGAAGGTGTTGCAGATGGGGTGGGCATGGATTTTGAAGAAATATACGCCATGCATTTAGCAGCGCACGACGAAAAATGGTGGTTTGACCATAGAGAACAGGAGGCAGAAAGTTGTAGTGCTTTTGGTTGTTATAAAGAAGCTGAGCAACCCGCTTTATTAGCTCAGAACATGGATCTCCTCCAACTTTTTGAAGGATTGGAGGTTCTTTTACATATAAAATATTATGATTCTCCTATTGAAGCTTTTGTACTTTCACATGCTGGCTTTCTGGCAGAATGTGGGCTCAATAATCAACCTATAGGAATATGTTGCAATTCTTTAACTGGTCGGTTAAATAATTCAATTGATGGACTCCCCGTAACTTTTATTGTTCGCTCAGTATTGGAACAATCCTCTTTAGACAAGGCCGTTGCATTCATACATGCTATAAAACACGCTTCGGGACAAAACTATACCATGGGAGATTCAGAAAGAGTTATTTGCTTGGAATGTTCTGCCAATAAGGTTAGCGAATATAAACCTTACAATGATGCTCGAAGAGTCTATCACACCAACCATCCTTTAGTGAATGATGATAAAATAATTACGAATAAGAGAAAGTATCAAAGAAGTACTACTGAACAAAGATTTGATTATTTAGAATCCCGCTTAAGAGATCCAGAGAAAAAAATCACAGTTGAAACAGCAATGGGGATCTTAAGTTCTCATTTTGGTCCCGTATGCACGCATCATAATAGCCAACCTTTAATGGCATATACTTATTCTTCGGTAATTTATTCTCTTTCAACGCCTCCAACATTATATATTACTGTTGGACCTCCTTGTTTGACAGAATATGAACGATTTAATTTCTAGGGTCTAAAATATCTTTTATTTCCTTCTTTTATAAATTCGGAAAGGAATTTTTCCCTAAATTAAAAATTATCTTTCCCCGTGAATAGTTTCCTACAAGAAAACGGGACTTTATGGTCAACATGTATTTCTAATTTAATGTGTAAAGAATTAATAAAAAATAAGAAAAAAATAGAGAATATTGACGAAAAGTAAATTAATTTATTTGTATAGGATTAATCCACGACAAAGGATGTAATGGCTTCCAAAAATGCGTCGGGATTCTCCATAAATGGTAAATGCCCGGTATTCGGAATGTCTACCAGTTTTGAATTGGGAATTAATTGATGAACTGCTAAGGTAGCTTTTCTTAAATCTTTTTGATCAAATTGTGAGGATATTACTAAGGTGGAAACGGAAATGTTATGTAACTCGGGCTCTAAATTGCGCGTGTAGCAATAATGAATGGCACTTAAACCGGCATGTTTGGCTGTTTTTAAGCTCATTTTGACAAAAGCATCTAAAGTCTCTTGGTCGGGAGGATTCATGAAAAAGCTTGGAAACATTTTATCCATCATCTTAGCGGGATTTTTTTTGTACATTCTGATTATGAACTTCCATACTATTTTTGAAAATAAATTTCTAGCCAAATAAGCCGACGTGTTAGAGCTTACGACACGTTTAATGGAATTCGGATACCTTAATGCATAATCCAAGACAATATATCCCCCCATTGATTGACCTAAGATGGTATATTTTCCTTCCCATCCTAGAAATTTGGATAACTCGAAAAGATCCGTAGAAAAAACCTCGTGAGTATATTCTCCTTCTGGTTTATCCGAGTCTCCGTGCCCTCTTAAATCCATCGCAACCACATCATATCCATTTTCTACTAACCTGGGGACAAAACTATCCCATAATTCCTTGAATCCCGTCCAACCATGAACCAGCATGAGTTTCTTGCTATTACCCTCTCCCCATCGCTTACAAGAGAGGTTTACTCCATTCACTTTTGCATTAAATACTTTACCTTCCATAATGATCATCAACCATTTATTTTAGCAAAATAAATACGTGATAGTAAAAATTTCTTTTTAATTTATATCAATCCTTTTTATTTTTTTTAAAGTTAGAAACTTGAAACATCGATAGTGGCAGTTAAGGAAGTTCTTAAAGGGCGATATTTAAACAATATACTTTAAGAAAAAGGACCTATATTAAAAAAGATTAAAGATTTTTTCTAGTTAAGTAAGAAATTAAAAGACTATTATCTTATCCTAAACTATTACATTCTTTCCAACAATATTGAGATAATATTATTACCAAATCCCCCGAAATTGCAAGTTATTCCCGTAGTTGCCCCGTCCACTTGCCTTTTTCCCGCTTGTTCGCGTAATTGCCATACTAATTCCACTACTTGAGCCACACCTGTTGCTCCAAGAGGATGCCCTCTAGCTTTTAATCCTCCTGAAGGATTGATGGGAATCTTTCCCCCTATTTTAGTTAAACCCTCGTGCGCTGCTTTTGCCCCTTCTCCTTTCTTAAAGAATCCAATATCTTCACTTTCCACGGCCTCCAAGATTTCGAAAGCATCATGAAGCTCGGCAACGTCTATATCTTCTGGCGTCTTATGAGCCATTTTATAAGCTTGTTGCGAGCATAAGCGCAGTGCATTTAATACGGTGACATCCTCCCTTTCATGCACTATATGCGTATCAGTTGCCTGCCCAATTCCAGAAATTAAGATGGGTGTATCTGAATACTTCTTAGCAAGATTCGCATTACATAGAACCACGGCTGCCGCACCATCGGAAATAGGACAAATATGAAAGAGTCTCAAGGGATCTGCAATAATAGGGTTAGTTTTATCATCTTTTAAGAATTCATGGACATCCTTCCATTGTCCTTTTCCTTTTTTTATTGCACTTTCCATGAAATCTTCAATGCTTCTTTGAAAATGAGCTATTGGATTAAGAGCTCCATTCTGGTGATTTTTTATTGCAATATCAGAGATCCACTCTAATTTTGCATTATATTTGTGAAGATAAGCCCTAGTTAGCATTCCCCCAAAAGCTGGAAGCGAGATTCCGTGTATTCTTTCCGCTTCAGGATGCGTGATCGTCGCAACAGTAGACGTGACAAATCCGGGGGTCGTAATGTGAGTCATTTTTTCCCCTCCTACCACCAGTACTAGATCTGCCATTCCGGAAGCTATTGCTTGAAATCCGGCTTTAATGGCTGATCCTCCACTTGCAGGTCCATTTTTAATATGATCTGCTGCTGCTGGAATTAAACCAATTCTATCAACTAAGGCGGAAGCAACCCCTGAAACGTGATTCAACACATCTGCGCTCATTGCCCCGACATAAACGGTATCAAAATCTTCTTGACTGGTGTCTGAATCTTTTATGGCATCTAAAGAGGCTTCTGAAAGTAAATCCAATAATCCTTTATCTTCTAAAACTCCAAATTTTGTAGACCCTACCCCAACAAGCATTACTTTTTCCAAAAAAATCACCTAAGCGAATTATTAATAAAAATGAGCGAAAATATAGAAATTCTTGCGTTTGAAGAAAAGTTTCATCCAGATTATTATCAATTAACTTAAGCTAGCATATAAGTTTTCTATTTCTTATCCTTTTTTTGGTTAATTTAAAGTTCCTTCTTAAAGAAACTGCTTGACAATTCTTGCACATTTATTATATGCTCTCATTCTTTAATAATTTTAAAGGTCAAAGTGTTAAAAAAAACCGATTTTTTTATCAATCTTATAATTCATATTCCAAGACTATATAAATAAACATGCATAACATTTCACAAAAAATAAAATTTTTTTTTCCCATTTTCGACAAAATTATTAATTCCAATAATATAATAATCATAGGAGCCATCAAGCGAATTAAAAGGTAAAGATTTTTATAGTTTCGTTCACATGTACTTCAAAAAGATTGTATAATCATCCAAGATTTCCCCCATGCACCCTGAATTTTTGTCTTTTGGTTAGGTGTACTCTGCTACACCCTGTTTTACCTTCTTTCCCTGTATTGGTAATATACCTTGTATTGAGGTATGAGCATGGGGGAAATCACCTTCTCTTTGATGAGACTAGGATTTTAAACGGTTTTTCAGCTATTTTCTATAAAAAGATATCATTTGATTAAAAAACACCCTTCTTCCAGCATATAAGAGAGTTAATAATTTTTAATCTCATATTTTGAAGACAATGCTATAAAATCTAGTATGGTTGGCTAATGAATATTAATTATTTTATTTACAATTATGTAAATGTGTTAATGTTCGTGTTATCATAACAAAACTATGTTGCATAGCTTTATTTTTAATAGCAAAAAGAAGATTTTTATTTTAAAAGTATTGTAAATATACTAAACTAAACATTTCACATTTTCAATGAACATGTACTCTCAAAAAGCCATTCTATGCAAACTTGGAGGTTAGATAAACTCTAATCCCGAAATTCTCGTCTCTTTTCCTCCGCTTGAAGATACTATAGATAATGTACAAGAATTGTTATTAAAATGTTTACCTTTAGGGTTTAAACCAGGTAATTTCATTATTTCTAAATATAAAGAGAATAATGTATTATCATTTGTTTTTAGAGTAAAAATGGATAGTGGAAGAGATGATTTATTGTCGTTCTCTATTTTGATTGATAAAAAGCTCGAAGCAACATACTATCAACCGATTTTGCAAGAAATTATTGATGCTCTTGATGATAATGGCTTATTAAATGAATATATTTTGAAAACCTATCAAGAACAAATATATGAAGCTATTAACCAAGAAAAGGATTTGATGATTGAATCAATCATGATCCCATTAAGTAAACAGTTCAAAATAATAAATTCTCAAATTAAAAAGGATAAACCTAATCTCAAGGGGAGTTTTTTCTAAATGGAAACAGAACTACTAAGAATTACTTTACAAACAATTGGAAACTTCATGGGGATTACAATTACCCCCTTAATGACAGCCATTGTAGGAAGAAAAACTTGGAAGGAATATAAGGAGTTTTAATAAAATCAATATAGTGCGATTCTTAATTTTTTTAATATTTCTTTCCTTTTCATGGGCTTTGATATGGGCAAATTTGTACGAAAGCACTCCTTTGGGGACAACTTTTCCTACTTATATCCATAGTGCTAACAATCTCGAGGATATTACTTTTTTTTCAATTGGGGTGGCATTCATGGTTACTTTTGCCCTTATCACGATAGCTTATGCTAATCGATGGGAATCTTTATATCTTACACTAATATTTATTTTGGGTGGAAGTCTTATCTTTTATTTCTTCACGGGTAACATAAATATATATCCCATTTATATATACGCTAGTGCTTTTCTGGGATTAATCTTTTTTTATCTCACTGCTTTCCGATTGAGGGATAATGGGTCTTTAGGATTAGGTGTTTTATTCACGTTAGCATTTTTATCCTTAATTTTTGGGGAAGCCATCATTGGGCAACTTTTCAATATCGCTACATCAATATTTGGCTTGATTTTTGCGCTTGGTTATTTCAACTTATTTAAACGAAAGGAGGATGAATGAAGTGGAGCAATTTGCGAATTTTTTCATAAATATCGGATTCCTGATCATAATATCAATCATATTTATTAATCAAATTAAGAAGTGGTTGGTTAGTAAAAATCGAATTAATTTATTATTAATCTTTTATCTATTGATGGTAATTGTCCATTCAATATGGCAATCCATGACAATAATAGAAATTCATGGTGATATCACTATTGGAGTCAATCTAACAATTTTTAATATTTTTTATTTAATTTTATTACTAGTGCCTTTAGAATTTTTAAATTATGTTAAAAATTGGAAAATGCTATATAGCTTACCTATAGTTGCTTGTTTTTTCATTACTTATGGATTAATTTTGAATGGAAATGCTTATATATTGAGTTTAATGAGCATGGTCGCGAGCATCTTCATGAGCGCTATTCTGATATTTGAAGGAAATAGGAATAAAAATGGAACCTCAATTTCATTGGGTCTTTTTATATTTCTATTCGGATTAGAATTTATACCTTCTTTTTTATTTCCAGGAATGATAATCAAGCTCGCCGCAGCACTCATTTTATTGGCTGGTTCTTTTGGATATTTTGAAAAATATTTGTTTGTTGATCAAAAAGCGGAAGAAAAGATAAAAAACACGTGGATTGCAAAAATTGTTGATATTAGCGAATGAAGAAAAGAGGGTTCTAATTGCAATTCCTTTTAATCTTATCCAAAATCTCTTCTCTACTTTTTGATATCTACTTTTGAATCAAAACTCTTAATTGAATTTCTGTTTTTTTCCCGTGAATTAATAGAAAACTTAAGTTTTTATTGGAAATTTTGATCTTTATTACAAATAAGTAAATATTTTTAAGAAAAATGCAAAGAAATGTAGAGTTAAATTATGGGAGTTAAAGATATCGTTAAACATATTTTTACAAAGAACAAGAAAGTAGTTATCTGTGGATTGGATTCTGCAGGAAAGACGACATTGGTCTCATTCTTACAAAATGGGACCTTTATTGAACATGCACCTACCCTTGGGAAAGAATTGACGATTTTAGAAATTCATGGTATAAGGATATCCCTCCTAGATATGGGAGGTCAAAAAGATTTTCGTTCGCTTTGGCTCGGGGAAATGCAGGATGCCGAATGTGTAATATTCATGATAGACGCGCACGATCAGAGTAGATTTAAAGAAGCAAAATTGGAATTATGGAAATTATCTTCCATTTTTAAAACAAAACCTTTGATTGTCTTAGCAAATAAGTATGACCTAGAGCCCGCAGCTTCTTTAAAAGAAATAATTGAAGCATTAGAATTGAATAATATTCAATCCTTTCAAGTATTACCGATTTCATGCAAAACAGGATATGGCATAGTAAATGCTTTTTCGAAGATATATTATAATCTCTCAGGGAAACAACTTTCAAGAAAAGTAAATCCAATGGCTTTAACGGTATATGATAAAGGTGGAGTACCCCTAACATCCACAACAAAAGAAGATATTTTGAAAGGAGGGCTGTTTGCGGCAATTACCGTTTTTATAAAAGAATCCTTCCAATCAGAATTGAATCAATTGAAATTAGGAGAACATGTCATTCTGGTAAAGCAATCCAAGCATTTAATGGGCTCTATTATACTAAAAGATTCAGATAGTATCGATGTGAAAGAAGCGGAAATTGAATTAGGAGAATTATTAGGACATCTGGAAAACATGTACCCCGAGCTTGAACAAGAAAAACTGGATACTGAGAAAATAGAATATTTGGTAAAAGAATATAGCACTAATCTCTTGTAGAATCTTCTTTTTTTTTTCACTATACTTTTTATCTTCTTTATTTAAATATGAATGCAGGTTATAGGTGCCGAATTCATATCTTTTTCGAGAATCTCTTCCTTTAATTTTATTTTACCTCACTCATTCCATATATTCTCATTTTTCAAGCAAGGAAAGGAAAGAAAATAATCCAAAATATAAAAAGAACGCACTTTTCGGATTAAAAATGATTTTATATGTTTTTTTTATATCTTCAAATAATTATGAAATGCACTTTTTAAAAAATAAAAGCGTTTTTTTTTGTGAAAGGGTTCGGATGTTTTAATTTCCACTTATTAATTCTTCATGAATCAAAGTATGGATATAATAAAGAATAATGAAGAACACTTCATGTTTGTTGAAAATCAACCAATGGAGATCGTAGCCTTGATCATTTTTGCTAATTAAGTAATTTAGATTTTATAAATAAAAATTTAAATTTTCTTTTATTCCAATTTCAAAAGATATTTTAGAAATTAACCTTTTACCTAATCAATGGAGACAGAAAATACAAATGATAAAGACGGTGGTTGCCAGTCCACAAACAGTCCCAGTTCGTTCGATGGTCGCACCATCGAAATTGATGACGCCGGAACGGGGGATTTAGTAGGAGATGCCTTTATTGGCTTTCGGGATACTAACAGCGGGAAGATAATTTTTAAGTCAATACCCGTTGGACTCTATAGTTCTGAAAATAGAGATGTCAATCGACCAAAGGAGCATATATTAAAAATAATCAAGAAAGGACTTAAAGAACTTAATCATAATGAAAAGGACAGAATTCTTCTATGTAGAGGAAATTGTTTTGACCTTGTAAGAGAGTACTTTAAGGAAAATAATATATATTACGAGCCCGCAATAGTAGAAGGGAAACTTCAAGACGCTGTTGAGGGAAGATTCGTGTCGCATCTTCGCAAATTAGGGGTAACTTCTAAAAAGTTATCTAAGGAATCGGGAGCTCGACGCTATTTTATCTTGTTCGAGTGGGTATGTCGAGATTTTCCTAACCGCAAGAAATACGTGAAAACTGGGTTTCCCTCATGGGATAAGAAGTGGAAAAAGATCGCCATGGAAAGATATGAAAAATATCAAAATAAAGATGGATCTAAATTAAATAAAATCAAGGAAAGAGCTAAAGTTATTTTAATGACCATGGCTAATGAAAAAGAAAAAATTTCCTTGAAACATCCTTCTAATAAGAGTTAATAGTTATTTTTTTTGTTAATTGCTAATTTGTTAAATTTTATTCATTAACCTACTTCAATTCTTAATTATCTGAATCACTCTTCTTTAAATAGGAATTAATTATTCTATTTTTATTTAAAATAGGTTATTAATCCGAATAAAAATCTCACCTTTGAGCTAAACTATTCCGTTAATAACGCACTTTATTTTATAAATAAAAAAAAATAAAATAAAATCAAAAATGTAGCACATTTTGAGTAGATTCATCAGATTGATTATATTTAAAACTTTACATCGTCAAATCGAAGTTAATTTATACTTATTGTTTCAATAAATTAATAGCTGTGATCATTACCCATAGAAAAATGTTCACTGTTAAAATCCATTCTGCTAAGGGTACGAAAAATATAAGTAAGATAATCAAGTTAGGTGCCGTCAAAAACCCTATTGTGAGATGGTATAATTTATAAGCTTTACTCTTAAGCATTAAATAACTATAAAGGGTGATATATATTCCGGAACCAACAAATGCGAAAATGGCGATAAATCCATGAAATATTAAAAAATCTTCATAAAAAAATTGGCGATCAGGGAGAATTCCTACTAACGCAATACATAAGGAAGTGAAAATGGCAATACCAGTTGCAAGTCTTCTGACGAATTCGTTGAGACCTACCAACATTTTTTCAAGGTAAATTAAGAACGGAATCGCAGTTGATCCCGCTATTACAAATGCAACGCTAAAAATGGTTTTTGCTACTCCCGTTCCTAAAGAGCTAACCGTGTTATAAATAGGATTATACTCAGGGGTTATAATGGCTGTTACGGTGATAAGAACCGTGGTAATTAGCATGCCCACTAATCCAAAATACACTTCCAGTTTAGATAAGTGTGCTTCTACTAAACGAATGAGTCTTTCATCGGATAAATCTTCACTCATTAGATCTCTAATTATAGCAGATTTTTTAGGAAGAATGAGCAATTTATTTATAATTTCTCTAGCATCTTTAATGGAATTCATTACTTTTTCGATTCGAATTCTTTGCCAAAGAGAATTAATGGAACCTTCTAAAATCACAATTCCATCTACCACGTTTGCTTTAATTTTTGAGATATCAATTAATTTATCCTTATGAAGTGCATCTATGACTTCTTCTCTTAATTTATTATCTTCTTCGCTTGGATTACTCATAATTTTTATTTGATAATATTTGTCTGAAATATGAATTAATTATGAATTCAAGATTTTAAATTCTTTTCTTAAAGGATTGAATAGGTTTTAAGTTAGTTTTCCCATTTCTAATTTTTAAGCTAATGAATAAATATATTATAAGAAAAGTAATAAAGAAAACATATTTTTTGAATTATTTTAACTTCTTTGAATTCCTTTAATTAATTTCTACTCTGATGGCCTTTTCTCGATGAGCATGACCTATCCACAATAAAAACGCCAAAATAACCCCTATAATTATACTATAGAGTATAATGACTAATATAACATTAAATCCTGTTGCAATGGCAATTGATATCCCGATATCAAGGAAAAAAGTCCCAATAAGAACGATTGTGGTAATTATTAAGTATCCAATGAATCCTATTGCGATTTTAGCACGAGATGGGATATGTAATACTTGAACCCATTTTTTATCTGGACGCCGGAAAAATTGGACTATGAGATAGATACCTAGACCGATTCCGCTAAAAATGATGCCGCCTATAAGCACGAGTATAAGGAGATTCGCGATAATATTGTTTGTTACAGCTATATAACCAGAATAGAAAGAGACTAAATTATATACAGCATGCATTATCATGGGGTAGATGATATTTCGGGTTATGATATATATAATGCCCATGAAAGTTCCAATGACGAATACGGCCCAAACATGAACAACTCCTCCTGCTAAGTTGCCATTAATCAAGTCATTGGGTAAATGACTCAAAGCAAAAATGAAGGCTGCAGCAAGAACCGCGGAAATCGGAGACATGCCTCTTTCTTCTAATAGAGGAATAGTCATCCGCCGATATACAAGTTCTTCAAATACGCCCGCTCCTAATGTTGGGACGAGGAAATATACTGCGAGGGTAAAGGGATCATTCATTACTTGAGGAGTTAAGGTTATGGAACCATATCCTGTTTGAGGAGTAACATTGACTATGGTAAGAATAATAATTATAATGTAGTTAGAAACTAATACAATCGCATACCCCACTAAAAACCCAATCAATGTCACACGAAAATTGACCAAATTCAAAGAATTATGAATAATTTCCCGAGATTTAAAGAGGGGGATGAATCCAAATCTTACGATAAAGAAACCAATTAATTGACTTAACCCCAAAAGGAGCAAATTTGCCGATACTGAGTTTAAAGTAATAATTAATCCAATAAAAGGGACTACAAATAATAATACTAAACTCAGGAAAGCAAGTAATACCGTGCCGGATTCAATAGCCATGCTCGGTGTCAAGAAATCAAGAAAGTTTGTTTGCTCGAGCAATTGGTCTTCATTTATTCTATTTGACTTATTTGAAAACGTGTCTTTATCCATTTTTTTTTAACCATTTTTACTAAATTGATATTTCGCTATACAATTTATTTAATCGAAGTTATTATTAAATACTATGCTTTGGAATGAAAATAAGAAATATTATATCCTCAGTAATATGAGTTTTACTAATTTAAAATACAAAAAAAATTAGAATCAAAAAGAATAAATAGTTAAGATTAATGCTTATTCCATTTTTCTTCTTTTCTCATCATGCAATTTTCTCGCCTGTTTCGTTATTTCATCATAGTCTTCCTTAGATATGGGAAACTTGAGCATGGAAATGAATCCAATAACTAAAAATATCGTGGGAAAAATGAAAAATAAACTCCGTAAACCAAATATGGTTTGTTGCGTAGTTCCTAGGGGATTAAAGATAGCCCAGCCTACTGAATTAAATACTAATGCAATGCACAAAAAAACAGCGACATTTGTAAGTTTCACCATGAAACCATTGACTCCGTAAAACCCCGCCTCCCTCCTTACCCCATTTTTTAACTCATCCATATCTATAACAACGGAAATAGCCACATCTCTAACAAATAAGCCGCCTGCTAATCCAATCCCTAATAAAGCGAAAAAGAAGAAGGCTAGAGCTGAATTTGAAATAAACATGAAAGGTAATAAGGTGAGTATGAGAATGATGATGGTGGCAAGATAAGATCTTTTTATTCCAATCTTATTAACGATACGGGGCCATAAAAATATGAATACAGCAGCCGAGATAAAGCTCGTGGCTAAATACATGGATAATATGAAGGAATCTTTAACACCCAAAACAAAATTGCCGTATAGGGGAAGGATGGTTGGCAACATTCCAAAAACGAACCATAGCGAAAATACTCCGAGTATATAAGGACGAAATGCTTTATTGTTAATTGTGATTTTCCAAGACGTGATAAAGGAAGGTGCACTTTCGGGATCTCTTGAATACTCCTTCCTTTCCTTGATTCCAAATTTTATAAAAATTGTTGCCGAAATGCAGCAAATCACTGAAATAACAATCGCAGCCACGATATAATCTTGATAATATTGAGGATCACTATAATTTGGGATGAAAAAACTAGGTAAAATAAAAGCAATCATTAATGAGATAATTTGAAAAAATTGTATTATCGTATTAGCCTTCGTTCGCTGGTCTAAGTCTATGAACATTTCTGGAAATAAAGCCGTCTGGTTTACTCCCCACATCGTATAAAAAAACTCCCATACGATGATAATGATTAAAAAATATAAAAATATGAACAACTGGCTATTTGTGGGGGGAGTCCATAATAAAATGTTTATGATCAATAAAGGAAAAATACCCCCAACTATGTAGGGAGTCCTCCGCCCCCATTTCGTGCTGGTCTTATCTGAAAGAGAACCTAATAGGGGATCATTGACTGCGTTCCAAATGCTCCAGATAACAAAACCTATCGTGATAAAATTCACATTTAATCCTATGACAGCATAGTAAAATGTAAAAATTAGAAAGCTAAAAAATTGAAACAAAACAACATCAGTAAATCCCGCAAAACTATAAAACACTGCTTTCTTGGTACTATATTCATCTTCCGAATTATTTTCTTTAGCATTCATTTTCCGTCATTTTTAACATATATTTAATTCTATGATAAGATGAAGTACTATAAATAGCTATGACTTAATTCTCTATAATTTCTTTTTTTATTAATATTTTAAAATTTTAGGAATCGAGATCTGAAAATCCTTCTAATTGACATTATTATTCGGAATAGATAAATTTGAGAATCAAAAATTGAATATGGCCGTCCGAACAATTAAAATTAAAAGTAATGCCATAGCATCCTATAGGATTGATATGTTGACAAATTAAGTGAAAGCTTTCTTCCAGAATTACAATAATTATTTCAAAAGTTTTTAAATAAAGTATTGAAAGCGCATGAGGTAAAATGCTGTAAAGATCCATTATATTTTACTGATTTTTTACCAAATAACTCTGAAATCCTCCAAAAAAAAACTTCTTCTTTTTAAGTATCGTAAATCCCGCTTCATTCAACCCGGATTCCAATTCTTCAAATGTAAATCTGAACTTTGGTTCCTCAATAAGCAGGTATCCTCCAGATACCAGAACTCTAGATAACTCTTTTAATGCATTTACCCATTGAGGGATGTGATGGATGACGTCAATTACGAACACAGCATCAAAACTGTTGTCATCCGATTCAATAGATCTCATGTCCCCGACCTTAAAATCCAATTCTGGATAATTTTTTAACGCTCTTTCTACATGTTCTGGCATGTAATCAAATGCTTTTAGAAGGATTGGATGGTATAAATTTGAAATCAAAAAAGTGCTATAGCCGGAACCGCAACCAGCGTCAAGTATTCTATTTTCACTGAGCGATATGTTTTGAGACTTTAACAATTTTTCAAAAATTTTAAATTCATGTTTCTGAAGAAATTTTCTGAATCTGCTATTCACAAAACGAAATTCAGCATTCCCTAATCTCATGCTTTGATCGTCATCTGATGCATTCTGAATCATGACTCATTTCTCCAATGAGTTAAAGTATACATAACAATTTGAAGTTTAATATTAATAATTATTAATATGATGCAAGTGAGTTTTAATACGCTCTATAAATAGCTTTTATCCTTGTTAATTTTCCCCATTTGTGCTACATGATTATTAATATTCATCAAATTCCCTAACAAGCATATTCAGCACGCGTTATCCATATTGGAGTGCGTCATTTTGTTTTCTTTAAAGTAAAGAAAAAAAAAAGTAATTGGGGAAAAAGAATATTTGATAATTTTGTTCCTATTTTTTACTTATCAAAAGGGCGCTTCAGCAGTTTTTTCATTCTTATTCTATATTGTTCAAGAGCTGTCTTTCCTTTCTCAGTAATACTTACCATGGAATGAGGCTTTTTTTTTACAAATTCCTTTTTAACTTCCACATAACCTGCTTCCTCCAATTTGGTTAAATGCGAAGATAAATTACCCCAAGTTAGTTCGGTAAGATTTTTAAGGTAAAGATAATCCGCGCTATCTAATACATATAAATATGATAATAATATTAATCGGGCAGGCTCATGTATGGTCTTATCTATCTCATCAATGGCTGGAATACCGCTAAAATCTTTCTTTTTCCCCACCCTTGATCCCTCTTACGGCATATCTGCTGGTAATGAATGAGTTTTCAGAAATTTGATCAAAATGATCATTCCCCCCATAATTATAGCACTTCCTATGGAAACAAATACCAATATGAAATCAAGAGGTTCACCAACTAATGGATATAGTAATTCTGTCAGAAAAAACCCCAAACCTCCGAATAACCCTATGATAAATAAGCGGGAAAAATCAAGAAAATAAGCAACCACGCTTAAAGGAAGTGTGATTATGAGCAACCCAAAGACCAAGGGGAAGATATATCTATTCACATCTTCAATAATGAATAAATTGTTCAATATAATGACCAAGAGAATCGTGTTTATTATGAGCATTAAAACCATAAAGATTTTGAATCGGATCTTTTTTACTCTCCTTTTTGGACTAAATTTAACAATACCTATCCTTGGAATGCTAATAAATTTCTTACCAACAAAAAAGATGATTACTGAAATGGCATTCCAAAACAAGGGAAATATTAAAGAACCCCCTATTATAGAAGCCCCTTTAAATGGAATTACAGCATTTAGTCCAAATCCTAAGATTACCATCCCAAATAATATATCCAAAAACCCGTCATCGAGCGTTGCTCTAAACGCTTTTTTTTCCAATTTCTTTAAATCCTCAGGTACATCATTCATATCTTTCTCTTTCATTATTAAAATTTCACCTTTAATTTTTTTCTTCAAATATTTTTTTTTATATTGATTTTATTTAACTTAATCTTACATTTTTTTATTATTTTGAAGATTTATTTTGATTTAATACATTTTCCTTTTCTTTTCTCTCTTGATAAATTTCCTCTAGTAATGGATGTTTTTTGAGGAAATTCGCTAAAAATATTAATCCCATTAATATAATTGCTCCTCCAATTATACCAAAAATAATTAAATTTTCTATAGAAGATGAAAAAAAGGGATTAAAAAGGTAAGTTAAGATTAACCCCAATCCTCCTAATAGGGCTATTAAGTATAAGCGAGTAAAATCTAAATAGTACGCAATAATACCTATTGGAACGATGAAAATAAAAAGGTCTATCAATAGGTAGGGAAAATATCCATTTAATTGAATATTGTTTAGAATTCCATTTATTGAAAGAATGAAAATAATGAAACTTATAATAACCATTAAAAAAGTAAAAAATCTCAATTTTTTCCTCTTCGAATTCCTATTAGCTCCAAATTTAACCATTCCTAAACGTGGAATTGTAATCCTTTTTTTCCCTACATAAAAAATTATCACTGCTAATGCATTCCATACTAGAGGAAATATAACTCGAATTTGAATAAGCGCATCTAATGCAATTCCTAAATAAATCATTCCAAATAAAATATCTAAAAAGCCATCATCAATAGTCATTTTAAATGCCCTTTTCTCAAATTCTCTTAAATCGTGTTCAACGTTATTTGAATCATTTTTAGCTCTCAGTTAAGCACCCCTTTTATTTAGTGTTTTTTCCATTAATTTACTCTAATATTTCTTGTGTTTTTTAAATAAAAAAAAATATTATTAATTTTAAAAACCATTGGTTTGTAAGTCTAACTTGACGGTAATAGACCTTGCCTTATAGCTTTCATTCTATTTTTATAACCAACCCACAATAGAAGTGTTAATATGATTCCTAGCAGGGCGCTGTATAACAGGATCGTTAATATTTCATTAAACCCAGAAATTAGAATTATTGTAAAGGTGATGTCTATTGTAACTAATGCGGTTAAAATCACTGTTGTAATGATCATATATCCCAAGAATCCTTTTTTTATATCTAAAAGGGATCTTGTTTTCAACATCTGAATCCACTCCTTGTCAGAATGCCGGAAATATTGTATCAATAGATAAACTCCGAAAATGCTTCCCACTCCAATAAGGGCAAAAACTATCAATTCGTAGAGAATTAATAATCCTAAGCTCTCTGATAATAGAACATAAGGACCAAGAAAGGAAATGAAATTGACAGTTGCATGCATTATTATGGGATAAATGATGTTTCTCGTGAGGACATAAATGAGCCCCATCATTGTACCGATAAGAAATACACCCCAAACATGGACTATTCCTCCTGATAAATTACCATTAATTAGATCATTAGGTAAATGACTTAAAGCGAAAATAAATGCAGAAGCAAGTGCCGCGGATTTAGGTGCCATTCCCCTCTCTTCTAATAATGGAATGACCATTCTACGATAGACTAATTCTTCAAAAACTCCCGCCCCAAGAGTGGGCACAAGAAAGTAGAGTGTTAATGTAAGGGGGTCATTCAATAACTCCTTAGTTATCAAGATTGAACCATATCCCGATTGAGGTGTAGAGTCGAACGAGTTAAAAATGCTTATCAAAATTATATTACTCAAGATTGCCATGCTATATACAATCGTGATTCCCATGATCATTTTCCTAAAATTTACAGTGTTCACGGATTCATGGACAATTTCCTTAGATCTAAAGAGTGGAATGAAACCAAATTTGACGATAAAAAAACCAATTAATTGACTCATGCCTAAAAGGAGCAGGTTACCTGACACCGAATTTAAGGGAAGCAAGAAGTCAAAGAGTAGGATTATAAATAATAAGGGTAAACTAAGGAGGGCAGCAACTATCATCCCCGATTCAGTAGCCATTGCTGGAGTTAAAAAGTCTAAAAATCGGCTCTTTGTTTGCACTAACTCCTTCTCAACCAATGCTTTTTTCCCTGAAATATATTCATTTTTCATTTTATTAATGCTCTTTTTTTATTAATTTTTATTTAACTTTGTATTACAAAGTACTTAATCATTCATAGTATTTAAACACTTTGCTTTACAAAGTAGGCAATCCTTATCAGGTAAGACTGAAAAAGGTAGTTATAATTAAAGAAATAAAAATTAAGTTGAAAATTTATTCTTGATATTGTATTAATATTTAGGAATTTGGAGAGAAGAATATTTCTGCCTATTATTTTCTCATTAAATGAATTAAAAGAATACAAAAACATGAATTTCTTATTTTAAATTATTCTAATTTGCTCTTTAAGAAAATGAATAATAAAATGTTAGATGAGAATATAGAGGATGAAATCATTAATTTAATGAAGAAAGGATTAGAATATAATAAAATAGGTGAAGTCGAAAAAGCACTAGAATGCTTCCAAAAAATAATTAGATTAAAGCCAGATCATCCCAAAGCTTATTATCACTTAGGAATCATATATGAAAAGAAAGAAGAATACGGGAAGGCAATTGAAATGCTTGAAAAAGCGATTAAATTAGAGCCCAAAAATTTCAGTGCATATAAGTTATTAGCAAGAAATCAGGTAAGATTAGGTTCTCGTGAAAATGCGATTGCTACCTACAATAAATTATTGCAAATCAATCCTGATGACGAGGATGCTTTTTTCAATATTGGCTTTCATTTAAAAAATTTGGGAAATCCTGAAAAAGCATTGGAATATTTTCAAAAAGTTATTGATTTAAATGGTAAAGCTGATGATGCGTGGGACCAAATAGGTACAATACATGCCAATCAAAATGATAATGAAAAAGCCCTTGAAATTTATGACAAAGGGCTTGCTAAAAATCCCGAGAGTGGACGATTACTTTATTCTAAGGGAGCCATCATTGGCCGATTGGGAAAACATGAGGAAGAACTTGAATTATATAAAAAAGCAGTCTTATATCGATCAAATGACCATAAGATTTGGAATAATATAGGATGTGTATTAGAAGATTTAGGACATAAAAATCAAGCTTCCCGTGCTTGGAAAATATCAGATCAAATAAAGGAGGGTGCAAGAATTAGGGATGAGAAAGAAATTAAGGACGTTTTAGATATTATCAGATACGGAGGGTTAGATCCTGTCTATAAAGGAAAAGCTGCGAATAAAGCACTCGAGAGAGGTCAGAGGGCATCGGAACCAGATGAAAAGCTCAAATTTTACCAAGAAGCCTTTGAACTTTATGGGCAAGTCAACAATGAGATAGCTCAAGCAAATGTGTTAAACCACATGGCGGTGGTTCATAGATATAATAACGAATGGGTAAAATCTATTGAACTGCATAAGAAAGCTTATGCAATTCATAAAAAAGCTAATGTTGAATCCTTCATGGGAGAGGAGGTTCATAATATTGGATATTGTTATTTTTATTTAAATAAATGCATGGAAGCTATTCCCTATTTTGAGGAATCCATCCGAATTCATAAAAAATTGAATGATCACCGTAGACTTGGGGATAGTAGGTTTAGTTTGGGCTTCATTTATAAGAAACAAGAGAAATTCGATAAAGCTCTTAAAATTTTCGAAAAATGCTATGAAAATGATGTTCAAGATGGTTGGAAAAATAATCAAGCCTATGATTTGAAAGAAATGGGGGAAATTCACTTGCTCAAGGGAAATAAAGCGATTGCTTTGGATTATTTCCAAAAATCTCTTGAATGGTTTGAGGATGAGAATAACTATGAGGAAGCTGAAAAAATTAAAAGGATAATAAATGAATCTCAGATTTGAAAAATTTTTAAATAAATTAATAGATTTGAAATGTTTTCCACTAATAAATTAAAAGAATTAGAATATTAGGTCTATGTATGTTCGAAATCTAACCCTGAATTTAGTGAAGATAATCATACCCTTTTTGAAATGCTTTAATGTTTATATCTCGGTATTTTACGGAAATAAATTGATCCATCGCACTTTTTATTGAATCGATTGAAACAAGGTGGGTAATTTTGATTAATCCCCCGAGCATTACTAAATTAACACCTCTTGTAAAATTCAGGTCTGAAGCAAGGTCTTTTGCTGGAACATTATAAATCTTTTCATGCTCTTCCGCTAATTGGATGAGATTTGAATTGATAAAAACCTTACTTGCTGGATAAGTGTCAGGTAAAAAGAAATCAAAAGCGTCTTTAGAAAGGGCAACCAAAATATCCGCTTTTTCAATGACAGGATAATTTATGCGTTCCTTACTTGAAATAATGACATCACTTTTTACTTTTGTACCTCTTTGTTCTGCTCCATAGGATTGGCTTTGAATTGCATTTTTATTATCCAGGATTGCAGCCGTTCCTAAAATAACACTGGCAAGAATTACTCCCATGCCTCCACTTCCGCAAAATCTTATGCCGATATCACTATTCTTCTTTCCAGAACTCATTTCTTACTCTCTCGCGCAATTGTTCATATAATTGATGAAAATCAGGTTTTTCTTGATTCGCAATTTCTCCTACTATTATCTTACCTTCATATTGCGTGGTGAAACATTCGCTTAAATCCTCAAAAACATGAGCAGAATACTCGTCTTTACAATCTGGGGCATATTGAATGGTTTCCTCTGAGAGGAATCTTAAATATTCTCGGGTATTCCTGTATTCCTTACGATTAGTCGGACAAGGAGATATTAATTCAATAAAAGCAAAACCATTTTTTTGCAACCCTTTCTTTATGGATTTAATAGCTTGATTGGATTGAGCAGTCGTCCATCGAGCTACATATACTGCCCCAGCAGCCTTTGCTAAAAACGACAAATTGAAGGAATGTTCAATATTTTGATAAGGTGTAGTCTTGGTAACATATCCCATCGGCGTAGTTGGACTCACTTGTCCTCCAGTCATGCCATAATTCTCATTGTTAATACAAATAACGGTAATATTAATATTTCTCCTAACTGCTTGTAAGAAATGATTTAATCCAATCGCCGCCAAATCACCATCTCCCGTGAAGACGATGACATTAAGTTTAGGATTTGAGACTTTAATCCCTGTAGCAAAAGCTATTGCTCGACCGTGAGTAGTGTGAACTCCATATGCCTCAAAATAGGCAGGCAATCGAGAAGAACAACCAATTCCGGACACGAATACTAGATTATCTTGTGATATGTTTAAATCATCAATTGCGCGGGTGACATAATTTAAAACTTGACCAATACCGCATCCTGGACAAAAAATGGAAGGAAGAAGATCCTTGCGTAAATATTTTTCTCGTAATTCTTTTGACGATTTAGACATTTTTTTACCTCATTTTAATCAATTTTAAAATTTCTTTTGGTTTGGGGATATCTCCGCCGATTTTCTGATACC
The DNA here is from genome assembly GCA_964388035.1 of uncultured archaeon. GTDB lineage: Archaea > Asgardarchaeota > Lokiarchaeia > Sigyniarchaeales > SOKP01 > JALGVJ01. The sequence goes on along the minus strand of CAYLZE010000009.1, from coordinate 50,590 downwards.
TTTCAACATCACAATGTCCTCGAGCATGTTCAAGTACTTTATGAAACATTTGACCCAAATTCATTTCTACAACAATGTATTTTTTAATTTCTAAGGATAAATCTAAAATACGTTCATAAGGAAAGGGCCAAATTGTGATTAATCGGAGATATCCTGCTCTTAAGCCCTGTTCTCGCGCCATTTCAACCGCTTCCAGAGCAGGTCGTGAAGCAATGCCACAAGAAACAACCACGATATCTGCATCGTCCAAATACTGTTCCTCGATGTCAATGATATCTTTTCGATTATCGGATATTTTCTCATAAAATCTCCGCACTAATTGTTCATGTACCTCTCCACTATCTGTCGAAGGATAAGCTTTCCAATCATGAGTTAATCCCGTTAAATACGTATGATATTGTTGACCAAAATAATCCATTTCTGGAACTTTAGAAGGTCGCGTATATCCCGTGCGAAAGGGATGATATTTAGCTTTTTCTATAGTAACTGGAACTCTTCTTATAATATCCACTTCATTCTGTCTCGGGATTATTAGTTTCTCACGCGTATGAGCGAGAGCAGCATCCGATAATATTATTACAGGCACTCGATATTTATCTGCTAAATTAAACGCGCGAATTGTCAAGTAGAGAGATTCTTGAGCATTATTTGGATATATGGCTATGATATTATGATCCCCATGAGTACCCCAGCGTGCCATCATGAGGTCCCCTTGAGCTGGTCTAGTAGGTTGTCCCGTAGAAGGCCCTGATCTTTGAACATCCACGATAACACAAGGAGTTTCAGTCATGCAAGCGTATCCTAAATTTTCCTGCATTAAAGAAAATCCGGGACCAGAAGTTGCAGTCATCGTACGATAATTATTCCAACTGGCTCCAATAATAGCTGCAATGGAAGAAATTTCATCCTCCATTTGTAAGCAGTATCCATCTTTCAATAACGGTAAATATTTGGACATGAGTTCAAGTATTTCAGTGGCTGGTGTAATAGGATAACCAGCAAAAAATCGACAATTAGCCAATAATGCCCCATAAACGATTGCGTCATTCCCAGTGGCAAACTGAATCTTAGGTTCTAAAATATCATCCACCGTGATTTCTTTCATTTTTTTTTCTCCTCCTCCTTCTTAATACTAATGGCCATTTCGGGACATATCAATTCACATTTTTTACATCTTATGCATTCTTCTATATTTTTGACTTCTGGTAATGTGTATCCCTTTTTATTTACTTTTAAAGATTCTGCTAGCACGCCTTTGGGGCAAATTTCAATACAATACGCACAACCTTTGCAATATTCTTCCTCAATCTCTATTAAAGTAGAGTTCTTCTTAACTCTTTGGTTTGAAGCGGATACTTTTTCAGACATATCTTAAAATAATTTAATACTATATGATTTGAATTAATTTTCTTCCATTGATTTCGTATTTTATTGAACAATTTTCAATTCGTGAACTCCATCTGATCCATAAATGTAATAATGTTCAAAAATAATACCAACTGCAATATTTAATAAGCTTCCCAATATTTAAACTTAATTTTTATATTAATATAGTTGATATAACTAGTCCGCATGGCAAAAAGGTAAAAGAGATTCTCCAAGTATGCAATTAAATTCTACTGGTGGGAATTGATACGGAATTTTTTTTCTTTTATATATAATCATCTATAAATGCTTATAGTGGGAATGTCTTGGGAAGAAACTTTCCAATTCCTTTTAGCTTATCGTTCTTTTTTAACTATTGAATAATACCCTTATGTTGATCTTGCTAAATGGAATCAAAAAAATTTATGGAGATGGATTTTACATATGGAGTTCATAATTACACTCCCCTTCCCGTTGTAATTGTTAAAGCGGAAGGATGTTGGGTTCATGATCCAGAAGGAAAAAGATATTTAGATTGTCTCTCTGCATATTCTTGTCAAAATTTAGGGCATTGTCATCCAGAAATAGTGCGTGTTTTAACTGAGCAAGCAAGCAAAGTGGCTGTGACCTCAAGGGCTTTTCATAATGACAAAATGGGGCCTTTTCTCAAGAAATTATGCAATATTACCCAATCACATGTAAATGATCCGGAAAATTCGGGATTAATGGCATTACCCATGAATAGTGGAACCGAAGCTGTGGAAACGGCTCTTAAAGTTGCTCGTGCTTGGGGATATATTAAGAAAAAAATACCTAAAGGAGAAGCTCACATTATTGCTTGTGAAAATAATTTTCATGGAAGAACTATTACTATAGTAGGATTTAGTACGGATATTGAACACGGCAGATACTATGATAATTTCGGTCCTTTCCCATCTGGGTTTCATATAGTCCCTTATGGAAATGCAGAAGAATTGGAGAAAAGAATTAAAGATTTGGGATCTCAAAACGTAGCAGCTTTCCTATTAGAACCAATTCAAGGAGAAGGGGGGGTTCTTGTGCCACCTGAAGGATATTTAAAGAAAGTAAGGGAAATTTGTAGTAAATATTCTGTTTTGATGATAGCTGATGAGATTCAAACTGGCTTATGCCGAACGGGGGCATTTCTTGCGTGTGATCATGAAAATGTTAAGCCAGATATACTTATATTAGGAAAAGCTTTGGGTGGAGGAGTATATCCTGTATCAGCAGTTATTGCCAATCGTGAAATTATCGGTCCCGACGTGATAAAATCAGGTACCCATGGAAGTACTTTCGGGGGAAATTCTCTAGCATCAGCAATTGCAATGAAAGCTTTGGACTTAATAATTGAAAATAATTTATCGGAAAGGGCAAAAACTCTGGGAAATTATTTCATGGATGGATTGAGAAATATAATCTCGAAAAATACAGTGATAGCCGTAAAAGAATTACGTGGTAAGGGCTTATTAATAGGTTTAGAATTTAAGGAAGTGGCAAGACCCATTGTAGAAAAATTATTAAAGAACGGAATTTTAGCAAAAGATACTCATGAAACAACAATTCGATTTGCTCCTCCATTGATCATCTCAAAAAGCGATATTGATTGGGCGCTAAATGTTATTGAGGAAGTTCTTACATCAAAATAATGTACTAAACTTTTTTTTTCTAACTTAATGATGAGAATTTCACACGATGTTTTCTGGATTTTGATTAAAGATTAGCTTAACTTTATAGGATAATGCCCATATTTTTCAACCGCTTGAGATACTGCCATTATATTTGGGATTGATACTCCCCATGGTAAACTGCAAACAGGAGAACAAATATATCTTCCTCCCGGAGCTAAATTGACGATATTTTCCTTTACTTTTTGTTCCACATCCTGAGGGGTTCCCGTTAGCATTTCTCGACTTACATCAATATTTGCACCGATAATTGCAACTTTAGGAAATCTCTTTTTAAAGTTAATCCAAAATTCAATATCTAAGGGGTGAGAACCATTAATGCCAATAAAATCAATTTCATTTAGTACTTCATCAATATAAGGCGATGTTCCACAATTATGGAGCAAAAAAGGAACTTTTATTTTCTTCTGCATTCTTTGAATAAATTGCCCTTCATATTTCATGGCATCTTGAAAACTCATCATGTGTTTATTAAAAGAATACCCTGCAATAAAAACATTAGGAGGCATACCCACGATTTCCTGCCAATTTTCATATATATTCATTTGAGATTCATAAATTTTTTCACATAATTTTAACAATAATTCTGGATCTCGACGCATATCCTTGTACGCTTCTATACCACGTAATTCCTGGACAATAGACCAAATACTTAAGCTCATTACTTGGGGAAATTTGGTTTTCTCATTGATCAATTTGGCCGCCATTAAGGCATTTTTCCATAGAATATTTTTACTATGATCTGGAATTTCTAAATTCTCAATATCTTCTTCAGATTGACAGATCACTCCTTGTTTAAGCATTAAAGGTTTAAAATCGAACCATTTTATGATATCTAATTTATTATTTGCTTCGGCAAATGCCAATGCTTCGATCGGTCCAGAATATGCAGAGGGAACATTTATTGAATCTGCATTTAAATATTCATATGTTGTAATAATAGCATTCGCATACATTTTTGCAGAATTGTATAATTCCCTTACAGTTTTTCCCGTAATCCGACATATCATCTGTTCCCCCGCAAAGGGGAGAAAAGGAACTTTATCAATTCTCTTTGAGCCCGAAATCGTTCTAAAAATTCTATCTACTGAAGCTACCCAATCATGCACCATTTTATTACTTCTCCTAATCTTGTTTTTTAATTAAGTAATTTATTTTTTTCACGCCTTCCCATCCATCTTTAGCAAAATCATCGGCCCCTATCATTTCACATGATTCTTTTGATAAGATTCCTCCACCAACAATTATTCGAGATGGAATATTTTCATTTTTAAGTAGATTTACTGTTTCATGCATTTTTGAAATACTGGTTGTCATCAAACCACTTATTCCGATTAAATCGGGGTTAATCTCTTTGGCTTTTCGAAGAAACTCTTCCGAAGGAACATCCGATCCTAGATCCATGATTTCGTAGCCCTGTCCTTGTAATAGAGAAATTACTAAACTCTTTCCAATATCATGAATATCCCCTTCTACAGTTCCTATCAAAATACTTCCTTTTGATTTTCCTTGGGAATTTAATTTTAATAGATCCTTCAATAATATAGTTGCAGCGTTAAGAGCATCACCAGTCATTAATAAATCTGCAAGGAAATATTCATCTTTTTCATATAAATTTCCTGCTTCTTCAGCGCCTTTAATAATTCCCTCTTTCAAAATTTCTTGAGCATCTAAATCGGATTTGATTGCCTCATTCGTTAAATCCATTGCTTTTTGAGAATCTCCTCCTACAATCGCGCTCCTCAATTTATTCAGCAATACTTCTTTTTCCATAAATACTCATCGTTTATTAAATTAATTATGGATCAAATGTATAACATCTTAATTTATTTTGGAACCTTTTTAAATACTTGTGTTTCTCTTCTTCTTTGAATGAATTTATGAAAATAAGGATTGAACACCTCAAATGTTTATTACTTCTATCTTTACTATATGAAATAATTTGCATAATTTGATATAGTTTAGTCTAAAATTCACTATATTATTTTCAAATTTATAGTTAAGTTATAAAAATCAGTTTGAATTCTCTTATTATATTCGGTCTAAAGGTAAATATAAGTGCCCTTTAAACTTATTAATGATTATCCTCCTGCTAAAAGTGGAAATATGGCAACGGTATCGTTCTCTTTAAGTATATAGCTACTTTTCATGTGAGGTTGTCCATTAATCATGATTTTCACCACTTCATCTTTAGGAATTCGATATTTTTTTAATAAATAATTAACCGTACTTCCCTCAGGAATTACCAAAATGGTTTTTGGAGGACCGTATTTTTGAAGATTAGCAAAAAATTTGACTGTTATTGGTATTATATTATTGGTTGAAATTTCGATGAAATTAACTCCCATCTTTTTAGGAAAAATTCCAATTCGATCTCCATCTTTAATAGCCTTTCCAGGACCACAATATTTGCCATTAACAAAGATATGACTTATTTCCTGTTCTTCAATACCAAATTTTTTCATTATATCATGAACTATTTTTATTCCGTTCATTGGCACAACATTTTTACTCGGAGAAGTAGAATCTTTCTTCCATTCGGGGTTTTTCTGATTTAAATCTCCATATAAATAAACTTGAAGTGACATATTCAAGTATACAATTATGTAATTAAAATAAAAATTTATGGATTATATGGAATAAATAAACCTTGGAAATAGATTTGGATCAAAAATAGATGCTAAAAACAATAGTTATTATTATTAATTCAACAAAACATTATATGTTAGAATTTTTACATTTATTTTGATCATTCAATAGTTATAGAAGTGATGGCGGGTGGAGGAAAATATACGAATGGCGGATTCAAACCTTTCTGAAAGAGATTTAAGGGCTGTAAACTTAGTTAGGGAAACAAAGATCCTAAATATCGCACGATTAGCTCAAATGCTGGTAGATCTATTCGGACTGGACGAACCTTTCAAGAAAATAGGAAAAAGAGAAGGACAAGAAATTGAAATGTATTTACCTGCCATAAAAGGTTATATAACTTTCATTTTGGTTTCGGATAGACAGAAATTTGATTGCAGAGCCACGCGAGCAAGAGATCCCGTGTCTAAAATTATAATTAATGTAAAAGAGGAGGATATTTTAAGGGTGCTCAGTGAAATTATTCGTTCAAAGAGTAATTTTCTAAGCATCCTTAAATTATTAAAATACATTCTTTCAAGAAAAGCTATAATAAAAGGTTCTTATATGGCTGCTTTGAAACTCGTGGGATGCTTGATGATTGGAAAAAATGATGTATATAAACAAGGTTTATAACCAGAGGGAGGAGAAGATGCTGAATTTTAAGGAAGATCGATTTTTAAAAATTGCGGACCAAATTTACAATCCGTTTCTCGAGGAATGGCAAAAAAAGCTGAACAGAAAAGTGATGGGCTATTATTGCACTTATATTCCGGAAGAACTGCTGCATGCTGCCAATTTACTCCCATTCAGAATCAGATCCACTGGACACGAGGATACAAACTTGGGAGATATCTACATGGTAAGGTTTACCTGTTCTTTCGTAAGAGCAACCTTGGACATGGCATTACGGGGAGAATATGATTTCTTGGATGGATTGGCAATATGTAACTCGTGTGATCATTCTCGCAGAATGTTTGAATTATTCGATTTGCGGGTATTTAACAGAGAGGGCTTTTCAAAAGAGGTACCCCAATTTTATATTTCAGTGCCTCATGTCATAACGGAGGAAGGTTTCACGTGGTTTAAAACCGAAGTTGAAGAACTCGGAAAAAAATTAGAATTAAAATACGAGATTCGCATAGATAAATCGGATCTTCTTAATTCCATTAACCTATATAACGAAAATAGGAAATTACTAAGAGAAATCCATGAACTTCGAATTTTAGATGAGCCAAAATTAAATGGTGTGGAGGCTTTGCGCATTTCAATGGCTAATAGTTCCTTACCTAAAGAACGGGCAAATGAAGAATTGGCAAGAATCCTAGAAGAATTGCAAGATTCTGAAGGAATCAAATCCATAAACAAGAGAATATTAGTAGTGGGAAGCATGATAGATAATATTGATTTTTTACAACTGATTGAAAATTCAGGGGCCACGGTGGTATCGGATTTTTTATGTTTGGGTACCAGAAACTTCATGGATGATGTCGAAATTAAAGATCGCGATAATCCATTGGAAGATATTTCAAGAAGATTATACTATAGAATTTCTTGTCCCCGCATGATGGACGATCATGAACGTAGATTAGAAGTGTTAAAAGAGGAAATAAAAAAAGCAAAAATAGATGGCGTTCTGCTTCAGCGGATCAATAATTGCGACCTTCACGGCTGTGATAACATGCTTTTCGAGCATGAACTTAAAGAATTAGATATTCCCATCTTTAATATCGATCGTGAATTCTTCCAAGCGGATACCACGAGATTGCAAACAAGAATCGAAGCTTTTTTAGAAATGATCACTTAAAATATAAATTTGATCATTAGAGTGAAATGAACCATTTTATGTAAAAATAATGCGAGGACAAGAGGAATGTATTGAATGTTAAAAAGGCAAAATAAAGCCATACCTTATAAAATGCTCATAGAAGCGTTATCTTCCACTCATGAATTGGTCGAACGCATTCTTCCAGAATATGGAATCCCTTCCCTTAAAATTGGTATCGAATATTTATTACCCGTGTTGAAAAAGAATTTGGAAAAGATTAATGAAGGTAAACCTTTAATAGGGTATCATTTTGCGTTTCCCTCTGAATTTCTTTCTTGTTTTGATTGCGTGCCTATTTGCTTAGAGGGCATTGGATATTTTCTTGGCACTTTATTACTCCATGGGGTAGAAAAGTATTATGATCTCATTGGGAATTGGGGTCACCCCTTCCATACTTGTACGGCACAAAAAGGAGCAATGGGAATGACACTCGATGATTTATTTGAATTTGACGCGATTATAACTCCAACATCTCCTTGCGATTCAACGTGTGCCTCCTATCCTTGGTTTAAGTATCATAAGAAATTTCCCTTAGTTATAGCTGATATGCCATTTCAATATAATGAGAAAGGATATCATTATTTTGCTAATCAATTACGATCATCCCTTGAAAAATTAGGAGATATCATCGGGCAAAAACCCGATTATGAAAAATTAAAGCAAGCAATATCAATAGAAAATCAAGTATTGAAGAACAAATTAGAATTATTTGAATTAATAAAGGCGACCCCCAGTCCCATTGAAAATATGTTTAATGCGGTATCTGCCGGTTCTACCATTTTCATTTCGGGAACTCCTGAAAATCTTTCTTTTTATGAATCCATGCTAAATATCGCGAAAGAAAGATATAAGAATAAACATCATCATGGTGGAGAAGAACGAATTCGTTCCATATGGCCGTATATGATTTCTTTTTTTGATATTTCTTTATGTGAATGGTTGGACCGAAAAATGGGAATGAGCATTCTTTTTGACATTTTTAATTATAATTTTTTTAACCCTATAGATATTAACTCTGATTTGGATACCATGTTTTATGGAATGGCGCAAAAAGCCATGAATTGGCCCATGGTTAAACAATCTGGTGAATTCTTTTATTCCTTTTTAGACGATTGCGTAAAATTTGCGAAAGACTTTAGTGCAGATTGCTTTATATTTACTCAGAGTCTTGCGTGTAAGCAGTTTGGTTCGGTACCCCAATTATTAAAGGAAGCTCTCAAAGAGGAGGTGGGCATACCCATGCTAATAATCAATTTTGATGTAGGAGATGGGAGAGTAACCTCTCTCCAAAAAATGAAAGAAGCAATTATCATGTTTGTACAAACATTATTATGATTAAAATTAACTAAATAATAAAATTTAAAAACTAATTTGATATTGAAAAAGATTCATGAGCATGAAAAAAGAATTAGAAAATAAAATCATACCTTATAAAATGCTATTGGAGGCTGTTTCTACAACACAGACCTTGGTGGAAGAGATCTTGCCCGTAAACGGTATTCCTTCTCTCAGATTAGGGTTGAAATATTTAACCACTGTTCTTGAGGATCTCATAAAAAAGGCAGGAGAGGGTTTTCCCGTGATCGGGCATCATTTTGCTTTTCCAACGGAATATCTTTATTGCTTCGATTGCGTTCCCGTGTGTATTGAAGCCACATCATATTTGATATCCGCTCTGCTACCTCAAGGATCGGAACCATATTATGATTTAATCGGAAATTGGGGGCATCCTTTCCATACTTGTTCATCACAGAAGGGCACCATGGGAATGACGCTGGATGGTTTGTTTAAATTTGATGCCATCATCACCCCGACAGCTCCTTGTGATAATACTTATGCCAGTTATCCTTTTTTTAGATACCATGAAAAAATTCCCGTAATTACTCCTGATCTTCCTTTTTTAAAATCGGAAAAAAGTTATGATTATTTTGCACAGCAAATTCAAATAAGTTTGGAAAAGTTGGGAAACATAATAGGTCAAAATCCTGATTACAGCAAATTGAAAAAAGCTCTCGAGCTTCAAAATAATGTTTATGGCTATCAAATGGAACTTTTTGAATTAAAAAAGGCAATTCCTTGTCCCGTGGAAAACATGTTCAATGCCATGTCAGCTGCAGCAGCTATATACATGTCGGGTCGATCGGAAATCGTTGATTTTTACAAGGACATGCTTGAGATTGCAAAATCACGATATAAAAAACGCGAGCATCACGCGGGAGCGGAAAGAATCCGCTCTATATGGCCTTACATGATCATTTTCTTTGATTTAGCTTTATGTGAATATTTAGATCGAGAAATTGGCATGTCTATTCTGTTCGACATTTTCAATTATAATTTTAGTGAACCCATTAATATTAATTCTGACTTGGATACAATGTTTAAAGGGATGGCAAGACGTGGAATGGAAACCCCCATGGTTAAACAATCCACTGAGTTTTATTATCCTTTTATAGAGGATTGCATTCGGTTAGCTAAAGATTATTCTGCGGATTGCTTCATCTTCACTTCTCACATTGGGTGCAAGCAATTTGGTTCCGTTCCTCAAATTCTCAGAGAAGCCCTTAGGGATGAGGTGGGGATTCCTCTCTTGCTCATTGACGTGGATGTAGGGGATAGGCGGTTTGTTAATGAAAAGATAATACGCGAGAAAATTAAACTATTTGCTCAAACTTTACTTTGATAGAAATGATTATATAAACTTTCTCGGAGTATTATTACTAATTCAAGTTTTTATTTAATTTTTCAAATGATATTTATTCATTTTGATTGAAATTGTTTCTTAATTTTATTAAAAATTTAAAATTGTTTAAAGTAAACCAAACCGAAAAAGAGTGTTAAAAGAATAATATGAAGAATTATAAAAATAATCAGAAAAATTAATAAGTTATTAAGGGTAAAAAAATATGGGTAAAAAAAAATGGGAGAAAATAAAATTATTGAAAAAGTGACAATTGATGAAAGAGGTAGAGTTACTATTCCTAAAAATATACGCGATAAGTATAATTTTATCCCTGGAGAAGAATTGGAAATAGTAGGTAAAAGCGATAAGATAGTTCTTAAAATTCTTGTTCCACAACAAAAAACAGTAAAGAGTTCTCGGAATTGGGATAAAGATACATTTTTAAAAGCGGGAGAATCAACATTTGGTGATTAAATGATCCGAAAGTTGATTGATATTAACTTTTTTTCGATTTATTTTGTAGAAGATCATCCCGGATTTGAGTATGTGAAAAAAGTAATGGATGAAGGGTTAAAAGGGACATTTACTATAATAATTCCAGAAATTCTTCCCTTTCGAGCATATTGGATCTTAACAACTAAATGGGGAATCGAAAAAAAGCTTGCTAAAGAAATTATCTTGGATTTTGTTAAAAATTATTCTGTTCCTATTTATGTTGGATTGAAACGAGAGGCTATCTTTGAAGCTTTTAAATATTCTAATGATTTAAACCATGATCTATATGATTGTTATTATCTCGCTTTAGCCAAACAAGAAGAAGCATCTTCGATCTTAACAACAGATACAGATTTTGATAAATTATGTAAAAATGTGGGATTATATTATGAAAATCCTGTACCACTTGATATTCTTAAAAAGTTCTATGCATTTAAATAAAGGATTCATTATAGGAAATTATTTACAGCCAATTATTTACAGCTTATCCATTTACATTATTATTAATTATTTTAGCGTTTTTTTTCTGTTGCTATTATGTAATCATTAAATAAGACCAAAATCTGTTCGAATGTAGGAATTCAACCATCAATCTTCACTGAGCTTTTTCCATTCTTCACCATATTTTTCCATGAACTTATTTACAATTGTTTTATCAGTTCCTAATTCTCTAAGAACTTCTGATTTATTTTTTCTTAAATACTCGGAATAATAATTTTGAATCAAAAAACGAATGACTTCCGCATCATTTTGTATTCCTAAATAGACTTTAATGCTTTCAAAATGAGAAGAAAGTAATTCATTAAGTTCTACTTGCACGATTTTTAATTTTCCTTTTTGCATAATAACATGTGTAGTTATGAGTATTTTTAATTTAGTATAGTTTAAACATTTCTATAATTCATTATAATAAATTGTATTGAATTGTATTAAATTATTATTTTATCAAATTAGTTAATTATTAAGTATCACATTCGTTGCTCAAATCTAAATTCTAGAACTAAAAAAATCAAGTTTCAATAAGATTTAAAGAATTAGATGGTTACCAAAATTAAAGACTAAACGGTTAGAGAATTAGCTTAGAAATCCTTAGATGATTATTAACAATTAAAATCTTGCTTTTTCTTAGCTATGTCTACATGCTAATAGAATATCTATTACATTGGAGAAAATATTAACTTTAATGATAAAAAATCTTTTTATTACGTTTATCATTCTGATGAATTAATTTATTTTATTTAGATCTTGGATAAATTAAAAATCATGGCTGAAAATAGTAATAGGTATCGAATTGATGCTTTTCACTCAAAAGCATTACATGGAAATCCTCTAAATAGCATCGCCGACCGAGACATGAACATTTATCTTCCACCGGATTATAACGAAATGGAAGGAAAAAGATATCCCGTGATTTACTTTCTTCACGGTTACGGAGGAAACAATCGAAGCTGGACCGTGACCTCTCGCACTTCCAAGGATAGGGATATTCCATGGGAACTCATTCCCAAAAAATATTTGAAACAGATGGACGTTGATCGATTACCTACTTTTGAAATGTTAGATGAATTAATCAATCAACGAGAGTTAGAGCCCTTTATTCTCGTCCAACCAGATGGAAGCTTACACGCTCCTTGTATAGACAATCGTAAGGATTTAAAGGGGCAAATTGCTCAAAAGGGAAGTTTCTATATAAATTCTCCATATTCAGGAAAATACATGGATTATATTATTAATGATATCATTGAGTACGTGGATTCGAATTATCGAACGATTCCTGATAAGCAGCATCGAGCGTTAATTGGGGGTTCTATGGGGGGGTTTGGAGCAATATATTTAAGCGTGCTTCATCCTGAGAAATTTATTGCGGCAGCTTCCTTGAGCCCGGGAAATTTGGGAAATTTGGAATTATTAAATTGGAAATTGAGGGTTCCGATTATCGAGCAAATATTTGGATCAAAATTAGATGCAAAATTAGGAGATTCAACCATGGAAGATATACTGGATACTTGCGACTTGATTTTTTCTAATGATAATCGGTTAATTCCATCACTCAAAAAGAATGAAAATGGGGAAATTATCCAAATGGACCAAAAAGCTCGTGAAAACTGGATCAAGTATGACTTAAATCATGTAATACAAGAAAATCCCGATTCTTTAAAAAATGTCCATTTATTGCTCAATTGCGAGCAGAACGATGAATTCGGATTAACAGGATCGACTAAAAAAATCCATGAAACATTATCGGGTTTAGGAACATCTCATGAATTTGAAATATATTCCGACCCTAAAGCAGCCCTTACTCCTCACGGGCTAGGAATTGGATATCACATTCTTCCCAGCATTCAATTCTGTCTTCGTCATTTTCCAGTTAAATGAACATTTGCCTTGAATTTTCTTTATCTATTCATTTCTCTTGATATAGATACTGCAGAAATGGCTGAATGAAAACGCTTTTAAAACGCAACAATTTCATGCTTAATAGAAAACAAGAAATAGATTAAATCATATTTCGCTTAAATATTGAATTATGTATTTTACATATTTCTTAAAATCATTTAAACCGTCCTTTACATAATTATAAACTATTGTTTCATCAATTTCAGAATAACCTGTACTAAAATATTACGAAATCCTGCCATTTTAGCTATCTTTTCAGCAAAAACTTCTGGGATTACCGAATTCTCTCCAAGAATCAAAATTATGTCTTGATAGGTTCCTGGATTCCAAAATCCTTTTCTTGAAATAATACGATTTCCAATATCCAAAACGCATTCAATTGATAATTGTAAGTATCTCTCCGCTAAACCATGAATTCTATAGTTTTTTAAAAAATCTTCTTTCTTTTCTTTTCTTAAGTCTTCTAAAATTTTCAGATATTCTTTTAATTTAGCAATGCGAGTATTTATAACATTAGAATCGATCAACTTTAATATTCCTTGAGAATTTGATCATGCATTGCCCCAAAATATTCCTTTTCATATCTTTTAAAATCAAGATATTTTTTAATTACTATGGTTTCATAAGTACACTTTTCTTCTATACTGGAATAATATAGTACTGCTCCTTCTGCAATTACATTATATTGAAT
>CAYLZE010000009.1:0-36700 GCA_964388035.1 uncultured archaeon | reverse complement strand
AAGTTTAAAATCATTTTCCTTATAAAAATTTCTCAAGAAATTAAATAAAAGTGATAAAAAACCTTCTTTTCACCTAATCTAAATCGTTAATTATTATTTTTATTTAGTATTGCATCAAAAACCCATAGAGAATTCAATTTTTAAGTACAGAAGGTACTTCTTTTAGTATTTTTTTTTACTCGAGATCAGGAGATCTTTAAACTGCTTGTTTAATCCATGAAGTCATAACTAAATTAAAAATAATTTCTTAAGGTTTTATTTTGATTGAGATTTAAAGATGAGAATTAAAATAAAATTCAAGTAATAATCAGAATTTTTGAAATTATATGGTTACTAAAATTATAAGCCATGAAGCGGGAGATATTATAGAATGGAAATGGGCATCGGACAATGAATTAATCCCCAGCCCTTTCTTTTGCTCTGTTTATCATGTTGATGGCATTTTAATCGATTCAGGAGCACCAGCAGGAGTAAATGATTTTAGAAATTTTGTAAAAGAAATAAAAGAAAAAAGCCCATTAAAACTCTGTGTTATAACGCACACCCACGAGGATCATTGCGGAGGGGCTCATATTTTACAAAGAGAATTCAAAATCCCTCTATTTGCTCACGAAAACGCGATTAAAATCCTTAGAGAAGAGCATACTTACCCCCAATATCGTCAAGCAGCTTGGGGAGAAAAGAGATTGCCCGTTGAAGCTGAAATAATCCCGGCATCAATTACATCCCAATCCGGTAATTATGTATTTGAAGTTTTTCCAATGCCTGGTCATTCTCCCGACCAAATTGCATTAATTGAAAAAACTAAACAATGGCTCTTCACGGCCGATGCTATCCAGCCCAAATATAAAATGTTATTCGGGGGAGAAAGTGATATTCAAGAAGATATGCAAGAAATTTATAATTCTATTAAGAAGTTGGATGAATATACTGAAGGAATGGGGGATTTGAAAATCTTTCTTAGTGGTCACGATGAATATAAAGGGAAAGCATTTCTAACAGAAAAATTGAACGAGATTAACTCCCTTCATCGAAAAGTTCATCAACTTTTTCAAGAAGAATCTGAAAAGCTCCAAGATAATGAAAAGATATTAAAAAAAATTTTAAAGAGAACGTTTGGAAGAGAAACTGCAATAGGGACGTTAACACGTGGTGATTTATCTATAATGAATCTCATTAAATCACTGTTAAAATGGCCCCTAAGTTAAGTTCCTTGCTTCAATTTTTCCTTTTCATCGACCCATTTATCTATTAATTTCATTAATACCGGTTGAAATAATAGAGTCGAGGGGAAAGAAACTAAAAATGCAATTAAAAAATCTCGCATCCAAACCATGAAAAAGTACGATACGAATCCCACGTTAATGGAATCCATAGTAAACGACATGATTAGTGACAATATACTTGCCATTAAGGCCGCCATTAAAATTGTTCCACTTCGTTGCGATAATCTCATGATTTAGCCCCCTGTCTCTGTATAATGTTTAAGGGCTCTTAATGCGAATCGACTGGAAACTGTAGCAGGGCCTCCCCCCATTTCTATTGCGACTTCAATAGTTTCGATAATCTCTTCCTTACTGGCTCCAGAGTCTAAAGCTTGCTTCATGTGCCATTGCATGCACGATTCACAATTGATTATAACGGATATCCCCAAAGCAATAAGCTCTTTATACATTTTTTTTAATGAACCTTCTGAGAAGGTCGCTTTTTCTAAATCCATGAATGCTTTAAATACCTTTGAACCATGAGTAAGCAAGTATTTATTTGCTTCCTCTCTATTTTTATTAATTTTATCAATTTCTTTCAACTTTTATCCTCACTTTGGTTGAACACTTAATTTTTTTATTCAATTTGAATGATCATTTGAATATTATATAGAATAGTTAATGCTTACAACAAAATTCTTACGGAAAAGTAGGGGCAAAAAGGTAGCTATTTAAAAAAGAATAATAAGTAGTATTATTTTTCCCATTCATTAAATAAAACAATTTGAAAGAGAATCTATTAGTATGAATGAGGAGTTAAAAAACCTTTCAAAAGACGAATTAATTCAATATATCGAAGACATTTCTAAAAACTGGTTAGCAATTGATGGAACTTGGTTTTTAGCGGCAGAAGAAAAATTCGGAATGGATGTGGCTATTGAATTAGACACCAAATCATGGCAAAGGTTTACTATGGTCGAGGCAGAAAGAATAATGCAGAGATTTAACATTCCAAAGAATGGAGGCATTCCTGCGTTAATAAAAGCTTTAAAATTTAGGGTGTATGCTAATATAAACGAACAAGAAATCATTGAGGAATCCAAAACACGTTGCGTGTTTAGAATGAACAATTGTCGCGTTCAATCTGCCCGGAATAGAAAAGGATTGCCTGATTTTCCTTGCAAAAAGGTGGGGGTCGTGGAATATTCTAATTTTGCCAAAACCATCGATCCTAGAATCGAAACTCGCTGTATTGCTTGTCCGCCCGATGCTCATCCCAAAAACTTTTATTGTGCTTGGGAATTTATATTAAGGGAATAGTACTTATGAGAAAAGGGTATAATTTTTTTATGTGAATTAACCATAATATCTATTATATACGATTTATTAAAATTAATAATCATTCATAAAACAACTATAAAGAATAAAAATGTTTGATAACTCGAATTGTGCTAATTGTGCGAGTATAGATTGCCTTACCCGATGTCAATGGATTGATTTTGATAATGTGGATGCGGCAAGATCGGAAATAGTAAAAATGATTAACGGAGAGGAATCCTCTGTCTTAAAAGATTGTATTACATGCTTTGCTTGTGATGAATATTGTCCCTACAATTCTCATCCTTTCGATTTAATCACGGTTCTGCAGGAAAAATATGGCTCTTTAAATATTAATCCGAAATTGGTGGAATCCACGGTGAACAGGTATAAACCTCATCCAGAATTGCGATTGAAAGAGATCGATCCCAATAAACCCGTTTTAAATAAATGCGCTTTTGTAAAATCCAACGCAGAAAGTATGCAGGGAAAATTATTTGATGACTTACAAAATGTCAGCGGATTATCCTATTTTTGTAATTTATTATACCACCATTTTGCAAAGGATTCCGTTATCATGGAACGAGCTCCCATTATTGCTGATAACATTAAACAGCAAGGTATCAAGGAGATGATATGTTTTCACGATGAATGTTATGGGTTCTATAATTCTTATTGTCCCAGAAATAATTTGCCACTTCCCGATGGATTTAAACCTATTCACCTTTTTGAATATATTCGGGATTATTTAAAATCTCACGACGGAGATATTAAAAAATTGAACATGAAAATAGCTTATCAGAGACCTTGCTCTAATCGTTTTTCGCCTCATATTGAAAAAGTGGTGGATGAGATCTGCGATTTAATCGGAGTAGAAAGAGTAAACAGAAAGTATGACAGAGAAAATGCTTTATGTTGTGCGGGAGTGTTAGCAACCCTGGGTAAGAGCAAGTTAATGCGTGAAACCCAAGATAAAAATATACAAGATATGATTGATCATGAGGCGGTTGCTGCTGTTTATAATTGCCCGATGTGTTTAGAATCCCTCGGTTCAAAAGTGAATAGAAAAGGATTGAAGAATTATCTATTAAGCGATTTATGCCGTTTATCCTTGGGAGAAACCGTTCCTGAAAGATAAGAGGAATCAGAATTTGTAAAATATAGCTTTTTATTTTTTTAAAATATCTTCTTTTTCTTAAATCTGCTATTATTTGATACTCGCTTCAATATTTTAGTTCTCCTTTTGTTAAACAAGCATTTATAGAAAAAATTTTTAATATTCAAAAGATATTAGAATCATATAGAAATTTAATAAAATTCTATTGAAAACCACAATCGTATTAATTTTAAATATTATAATCAAAAAAGGTGAATTAAATGAGCGAAGAAGATATTCGAAGTAAAATTTCTGCTAAAGAGGATGAGATCACTAAGGTTGAAGAAGCAGCTTCTAAAAAGGAAGCGGATGCTGAAAAGCAAATTGAAGCAGATTTCAATCCTAAGATTGATGCTTCAAGTACCAAACTTGGAGCAGAACAAAAGCTTTTAGATGAGGCAACCCAGAATTTCAATAAATGGAAAACCACTTTGGATGAAAAGAAAGCCTCAGTCAAGAATCTTACCAATGAACTGAGTTCTTTAAAATCAAACAAGGATAAATCCCTTAAAGCTAAATTGAAAGAAATTGAAAAGGAAAAAAGTACTAATATAAAAGCTCTTAATAAGGAAATTAAAGCTCTTAATAAGGAGCTAGCTGCTTTGCAGAAAGCGGCTCAAGCATGAGTATATTATTTTTTTTTAAAATTACTACTTATTTTTTGTTCTTTTTATACTATTTTTTTATTTATTTCAAATATTTATGGGGAGATTTTGACCTTCCTTCTTTATTATTTCTTCATAGGATCCTTTTTGGAGGGATATTTCTTCCATGATCCAATTTAGAAGCCTCATTTTTGAGTTATAGATTTCAATTTCTTCTTCAAATAGTTCCAAAAAATCACACCTATATATTTTTTATATATTTATTCAAAATTTAGTATTAAAGATGAAGTAATATCACGATAGTATATTTTTTCAAATATATCATGAAGAGGGAGGAGACTTATAATTCTTGATACAAACCAAAGCGACAGTAATGAAGTTTAATAATCCCAGAATTTTTACATATCTATTGGGTACAGTTTTTATTCTTGGAACCCTAAATCGTTTATTATCAATATCTTTTTATGAGCTTTTTCAGCTTTAGTCTCAAAATCAATTTCGTATATTTCAATGATTCCTTCATCTTCTTCGGGAATATATTCCATTATCGCGTGAAGAACTTCAGCTGACGAATACCGGTTTATTTTCAGATTTTTTTTAAATTTTCCCTTAAAGATAGCTCGATAAAATTTTGATGATTGCATGATAAAGAACCTTCAAAATTATGGTGGCACCAGATCTATTTAAATCTCTATTAAAACCAAAAATTTATAAACTATTAATTTAATTTAAAAAGGAACTATTGGATTCGATAATAAAAAGGAATATTTTGTATTTAACACTTATCTCTAAATCTTAAAAAAAATTATAATTGAATAAGTATTTTCAATAGCAATGAAAATTACACGTAGCTAATTCTATGAGTATAAAATCTGTTCCTCCTGAACCAGAACGAAATCTCGAATTCATCGATGTTCATTGTCATTTACCCTTCCCACGACCTCCAAAGGATATTCTTCCCCCCGATAGAGAACAATATGATCACTTTTTTAAGTTGGGGGGCTTGTACATGATTAGTAGTACCATAGATATGCAGACATTGAAAATAACTTTAGAATTTCGAGAAAAAGTGGATAATACTAAATATGGATTCACTTGTGGTTGGGCACCTCAAACGGTCACGTATTCTCCTCCAAAGAATTATGAATCTCAGTGGAAAGAATGGATACAGTATGTTAAAGAGAACTCAGAGAATTTCCTTGCTATTGGAGAGATTGGATTAGATTTTCATCATGCAAAAACATTACAAAAAAGGGAAAGGCAAGTCGAGGAGTTAAGAAAAATATTTGAACAGACTCAACATTTGGATAAACCATATGTATTACACGTTAGAAATGCAGCAAGCCATGAAATTGATAAGGAAAACCCTGATCATGAATATAATCACGAGGATGGGGCAAACCAAGAAATTCTAAAAATTTTAAAGGAGTTTAAAGTCCCCCCAGATAAAGTAATGTGGCATTGTTTTTCGGGTCCCATGAAATATGGATCGATCCTCTCCAAACAAGGATACACGTTGTCTGTTCCAAGCTCGGCTTTTGGATTTAAAAGATGGCAAGAAAATCTTAAATCTGCATCGTTAAACGCACTTGTAACAGAGACGGATAGTTATTACCAGCATCCGTTCAAAAGGGGTCCGGTAAACGTTCCTTCAAATGTTCGATATTCCATTGCAGCTATCGCATTCATTCTCAAATTGTCTCAAAAAGAGGTAAGTGAAAAAACAGTTCAAAATGCTAAAAAGTTTTTTAAACTTGAAATTTAAAGCAAGATAAAGAAATTACATTGAAATCGAACCTTTTCGAAAATCTGTTTTTCCAATAAGTGCATTAATCAAGACGGGATATCCTTTTTCATTCAGGTCCTTAGCTTCTTGCAGAACTTTATCGATATCTTCAGTCTTATTTAATAAGAGTCCTTTAGCACCACATCCTTCTGCAATGATATGATAATCATTATATCTAAGTACTGTTGCAACGTCATCGTTTAAGTATTCCACTTGATCTCGTGCAATTTGCGTCCACCCTGCATCATTCCCAATCACTGCTATTATAGGAAGTCCGTGTCTAATGAAACTATCAAATTCAATGATACTATATCCTGCGGCTCCATCTCCATATAACAGCCATACTTCAGCAGACGGATTCGCTATTTTTGCGGCCATGGCAAAACCTGCCCCAACCCCCAGAGTACCGTATGGACCGGGATCCAGCCAAGAAAGGGGGTTCTTGGGCTTCACCAAGTAAGATGCAGTTGCCACAAAATCTCCTCCATCACCGATAATGATGCTATTATTTTCGAGATGATCATTTATTTTCTCACATAACACTAAGGGATTTATATATGATGTGGGTGCTTCGGCAAACTTTCTAATTTCTTCTTCGCTTTCTTCATTTAGGTTGGTAAGTTTATTTTTCCATTCCCGCCATTTAGACGTGTCAAGGTCTTTAGACGCTTTTGATAATTCAATAAGAAAGGTGGAGGGATCCGCTTGAAGTCCAATGTCCGGTTTCTTATTTTGTTTCATGAGCTCCTCACTTCGATTGATATTAACTAAGGTTGCTTTCGAATTGAATCCTCTTCCATAATTAAGTCTAAAATCAAGAGGAATTCCTGCTAATATGATGAGATCCGCATTCCTTAGTGCTTGCCCTCTTTTGTGTCTATAATAGAGAGGATGATCCGCTCCTAATAATCCACGTGCCATTCCACTAAGGAATGTTGGAATTCCAAGATTCTTGATTGCGGAGGCTAATTCCGGAACATTTTCAACGCGCTTGGTGACTTGATCACCTAAAAGCAAGACGGGAGACACCGCTTCATAGAGATTCTTCTTAACTTTACTAATTTCATTTTCCGATACATGAAAGGGGATAATGTTCTCTTTTTTCGAGATTTCCTCGCTTTTGGGCGAACAAGCAAATAATTTATCTACATGCCTACGTAGATACCATTTGATTACCCGATCCACGATTCCTTTTGGTTGGGTATATCCTGATTTTTCGCCATACCATTCCCGAACTAATGATTCATCATATAAAAGATCTATAGGACATTCAACAAAAACTGGGCCGGGAATGCCTGATTTAGCAACATCAAATGCCTCTTCCATAACGGGGATTAAATCACAATCTTGTTCCAAGGATGCAGACCATTTTACCAAGGTTTTAAATAACTCTATTTGCTCTATATCTTGCAATGCTCCCCTTCCTTTAAGAGCTGTAGCAACGGCACCTCCGAGTAAGATTACAGGGGATTCCGCCATCTGAGCATTCTTAATTGCCGTGATGGAATTGGTAACTCCGGGCCCTGCTGTGACGACGGCTATTCCCGGAATTCCCGTCAATCTTGCGGTTGCGTCAGCGGCAAAAACGGCGGTAGGCTCTTGTCTTGTATCTATTACTTTCAATCCTTGTTTTTTAGCTCCTACTAAAATTGGTGCGATGTGTCCACCACACAGGGTAAAGATATATTCTACTCCCTGCTTTTTAATTATTTCTGCTAGTATTTCTCCACCATTCATGTTTTAATCCTCTTTAATACGTGTTCTTCGGGGGTATAACAAATAAAAGTACCTTGGAAAATAATCGAGTCTTCATATTTAACATCCACATGTACTATAAATTTCTTTCCTTCTTTTTCAGTTATTCTCCCTTCTGCTATAAGTTCCTGACCACTCACAGCGGGTTTAATAAATTTAACTTCAGATGATCCCAATACGACGTTAGGATGATTTACCGCCAGCATTGCGGCATAATCTGCTAAACTAAAAATAAAACCACCATGAATTAGTCCGGTATCATCCGTTCTCATTTTATCATTAGTTAAGAGTTTAACTGTACTATGGCCCTCTTCTAATGAAATGGGCAATCCACTGAATTCTGCATCGATTTTATCGTGTGTTCTTTGTTTTATTCCCTTTTCACCTTATTTGAAAAAGAACCAGTTATACTTACTAATTAAACTAGAGAAATATTTAAAAAAAAGGATAAGAATTTAAAAATTTTCATTCTATTTACTAATTAATTTAAATTTAATGAATTTTTATAGCGTTGGAAATCATGAAAGTATTGATATTATATTATTCAAACACGGGAAATACGGAAAAAGTCGCTAAAGCTATTAAAGAAGGCTTGCAGAATCAAGACGTGGATCTCATTGCTTTAGATAATGCAGCTTCCACAACTTTATCAGATTATGAGCTATTAATTTTAGGTTCAGGTGTTTATGCAAGTAGGGCAAAAAATTCGTTGATTAAATTCATTACGTCAGCACCTGCCTTGCCGAAAAAGATTGCATTATTTTGCACACATGAAAGTTTGGAGTTTTATCAAACCCCCTTTAAAAAGCTGGAAAAATTGTTTCAAAAACAAGGATGCTCCATTGTTGGAGAATTTGATTGCGTAGGTGAGAATTTAGGAATGCCCGTAGAAGATAGAATGAAAATGATTAACTCGTTTCCTCCTGAAAGACGGGAAGAGATCATAAAATCGCTTGAAATTTCAAAAGGGCGACCCAATGAGGATGATCTTGAAAAAGCTAAGAAATTTGCCTCAAAGATTATAGGAAGGGGTTGATTCTTATTTTACTTCCAATGACCCCCCTAAAGAATTTATTTCCCTTAAAAAATCTGATTATAAGTTCATAAATTTAATTTTTAGAGATTATCAGAAGAATACAAAATTTTATCACACAAAGTCATAATAATCCTTCAGCGTTTTAAATATAAGTTCGAATGGGAAATCATGATAAGACCCTCTATCCTTAACATATTCTATGTATTTTTCTCCCATTAACGTGGTATCAGGCAAAACTCCATCATTTATCCCATCAAATTCCACCGTTGGTAATCCCAGTTTTTCACACATTTCAATATTAAACGCAGGAGTGGCCTTGATCCATTTCTCGTTCAAATAAAGTTCTGTAAAACCATGAAAAACAAATTTATTCGTTCCCATTATTTCTTTTAATTTCTCGGGCACTTTATGATTAATAATATCTGCAAAATGCAAGCGGGAAGGGATCTTTAATGCCCGTGCGAGTGCCGTCAAAACACAAGCTTTTTGAACGCACCAGCCCTTTTTTCTCTTTAATATATAAGATGCTTTATAGTGACTTTTAATATCAACGAAACTCGTATATGGATCATATTTTATCTCATCCCGCGTGAAATAAAAGATAGCCCTTGCTTTTTCAATTATATTATCATTCGGACCTATTTTCAAGGATGAGACAAGTTGTTGGATGAGAGTAGAACCCGAATCGATAAAGTAAGTGCTTTCCAAATATTTTGAATTCATTTTTAACTATAATTTCCTTTTTATTTTTTAAGTGGAGTAAGAGCACATGGTTTCAAATCTATCCCGTCTTATATATTTATGGAGAAGGAGAAAATTGGTCAGCAACTATTAACCATTTTCCATTTTCTTTAACCAACACGATCATGTCCCTTCCTTTATAATTAGTTTTCTTTCCTTTAACATCATATACCATATCAAAATAGTAGCTCATGACAGCAAATTCTCCTTTACCATAAAGATGAATTTCATGATCATGTGCGTTCCAAGAGTAAATCTTTTTTCCAGCATAACGCTTTTTCCAAGTATTTATGCAATTAATTCTGCCATTAACTCTTTTTGCTTCATCTGGGGTTATTGCAAAGACTTCCTCATGAAGAAAATTGTTAAATTCATCATCTTTTCCTTCTCTTGCATATAGTTTATCAAACGATTTCAACATCTGCATGATCTCATTTTTTAACGCTGATTTTTCTTTCTCATTCATATTTTTGTTAATATTAACAATTATTAAATATTTTTTTTATGATATAGATACTTGATATCTCATATAATCATAAAGATTTAAAACTCTTAAACCACTTACAAATCTGGGAAACTAAGGAAGGAGATTAGCCACGCCTTCCTATTCTATTATTAAGTAAAATGAGATTAAGATTTAGATGGTTTAAGACGTTTTCTTCCGATCATATCTTGTGTTACAGTATCGTTTGTCATCTCTCGCCACTTTTTTAATCTCGATTTCATGTCACTCAGCAATTTAGAAGAATTTTTATCATTGATTAGATTTATGAGTTCATATGGATCTCTCGATAAATCGTACAGTTCATCCATATCACCTTCATTGTAGACATATTTATAATGATCGTGTACCACTAATCTTCCAAGATGTGAAGAATGGTGGCCAAATGTTTCGCACATTACATCCTCCCGCCAATCGTTATTTGCACCTCGCAATAAAGGCAACATGCTCTTACCTGTCACAGGTTGGGAGAAAGAAGTACCTGCAAGATCGAGGAAGGTAGGAGCAAAGTCAATCACATTTACTAATTCATCTCTAGTTTGCCCTTTTTCGATTACGCCAGGATATTTAATCGCCATTGGGATTCTTACCATCTCTTCGGGCATGTAAGCATTTTTATCAAAATGACCGCCATGACAAGCTAATCCATCGCCATGGTCCGTGGTCCAAATAATAAAAGTATTTTCCGCTAATCCTAACTCTTCTAACCTTTTAATAATCATTCCTGCCGCAGTATCTAACATGGTTTGTTCTGCATAATTACACGCTAAAACTTCTTGCCATGTGCTCCAGGGAACGGGATTGGGGTGAATTATTTTCAAATCTTTGCTGATTGGATAATGATGTTCGTATTTATATATCTCTGGTTTATCAGATAAATCATCATCAAAATTCGGATGCTTTGGTATTGCTTTAGGATCATACATGTCATAAAATTCTCGTGCTGGGAGGTAAGGTTGGTGAGGGCCCCAAAAATCTACGCGTAGATGGAATGGTTTATTTTCATTAATGCGCGCTATTTGTTCCAGTTTTTCACAAGCAAGATGAGCTAAAAAGTAGGACTCATGGGTTTCCTTGGGAGTAGTCATTATTCCTGCCATGCTTTCGGTGTACATGGATTGTAGTGGCTTATAATAAGAGCCTTTTTCTAAGTTTTTTTGAAAACTCTGTACAATTTCAACCTCAAAGGGAGGAAGATGCTGTTCTTGCAAATACTCCTGATATTCCCTTGTTATATATGGATTTCCATAACTAGTATAACTAAATCCTTCACAAGCATGGTCATGTGCATTTCCAGGCCCAGCATGCCACTTTCCATAATAATAATTATGATATTCTTGTTTAGCAAGCTTTATTAAGTAATCCTCTTCTAAAAAAGGAGCATAAGAGTCATTTTTTATCTCACCGTGGGAATGAGGATAAAGCCCATTAAGCATGCTACGTCTTGCCGGCCCACATAATGGACAGCACGTGTATGCCCGAGAGAATCTCACGCCTTCTTGCCCCAGCTTTTCAAAACTCGGGCGCTTTATTGGAGAGGCTCCTCCCAGTTTACCGTGTCCATAATACGCTTGGTGATCATATAAAATAAAAATTATGTTTGGTTTAGCCATTTTAATCTTATTCTAAATTATAAGTAATATATAAGGTTAAATTAATACATGATAATGAATAATGGAAGAAAAATCTTTACTGGTACTTGAAGTACTTTACATATATCTTGCCAACAATCATCACAACTAAGATAAAAACAACTATCAAGATCGTAATTAGCTTTACATCCACATCTACACCTTCTAATTCAACCCCTTCTAATAGTTCCAAGAGAAAAAGCAAGATTGCTAAGATCATGAAGCTCACGGTTGTGATGAGATAATTTAATAAATATAAATTTCCATTCTTTAAATTACTAGTTATTTTCCTCGATTTACCTTTTCAATACCAACTTGATCTACTATTTCTAATAAATCAAGCACGTCAAAACGCATCGCATATTTCTCGTTAGCATCACTTAAATTGGTCCTACAAAAGGGACATACTGAAGATAATATGCTTGCTCCCGTGGCTTTTGCTTCGATTAATCGTTCATTTGAGATTTCAATTGACCATTCGGGAAATCCAATTTTAACTCCTCCCCCTGCCCCGCAACACCAAGCGTGATTTCTATTGCGTTCCATCTCCACTAATTCCAATCCAGGAATCTTTCTATAAATTTCTCGTGGTATTTCATAGATTCCCATGTGTCTTCCTAAATGACAAGGGTCATGATATGTCACTATCTTATTAAATTTTCCCTTGAATCTAATTTGTTTCTCATCTAATAAATTCTTTATTAGCTCAATAGTATGATATATGTTAACATCTGACTCGATACCGTATTTCTCAAAATCTTTTTTCATCGTTCTATAGCAACCCGCACAACTCGTAATCACTTTGGAACTTCCCGCATCTTTAACTTTCTTAATGTTATAATTCATGAAATCCTTAACGTTGTCGACTTGCCCCGTTCGCAGCAAGGGACTGGTGCAACAATGCTCATCAATTAATGTAAAATTAATTCCTGCATCAATAAGAAATTGAATGGTGGCATCTCGAATTTTTTGCTGGCGATAATTGGAAGTACACCCAATAAAATATACCCATTCTGCTTTATCCGGTAAATTATATTTCTTTTTTAAATCTTCATTATTCGAATTGGGTTCTCCATAAGGATTAAAATTTTCTAACGTGCGTTGGACTAACTTTTCTTGATTCGGGCCAGGTCCTATTTTTTTTACTGCTAATTCTCTTAATGCTTCGATCATATCCATGATATAATCGGAATGCGGTGCTTGGCAGGAATCAGAACAAGCTCCACACGTGGGACATGCGAAGATTGCATGCTTTAAATCATCCGACCAATCCAATTCGCCCTTTATTAATCCTCTAATCAATCGAATGCGTCCTGATGCCCAATATGACTCAAATAAGAATTTTTCCCCTGAAGGACATGACGGTAAAAAGTCGTTGTAAGAATATTTACAAGTGGAACACTTGATACAGCGTTCAAACGCCATTTCTAGAAAATTTTTTCCATTTAACTCATCACTGATTTTTATCTCTGTCAAAACTACATCCTTCAGTTCAATTATAATTACTCTTTAAATATGAATAGTTAATTAACCTTCAATATTACTTGATATTTGTAATTTGTTTTATTTATATTTAATTCTTTAACTCTTTCAGATTATAGACCACAATTTTATTAGGTTGCCCATTTCCTTTCAATTATGTGAAGAATAAGATAATCGTATACATTGCAATGAGTCTGGATGGATATATTGCAAGAGAAGATGGGTCTATTGATTGGCTAACTATGTATGAAAACAGCGGAGAGGATTATGGTTTTAAAGAACTTTATAACAAGATTAGCATTGTTTTAATTGGAGGTACGACCTTTAGGCAAGTTCAAGAAGACTATAAAGGGAAGGAAGTATATGTCTTCTCAAGTAGAATGCCTGCTAATAAAGGAGACAACATTCATTTTGTTAGTGGTAATATTCAATCCATCCTCTTTAAGATGGAGAAGGAAGATAAGGGAGATATGTGGTTAGTAGGTGGTGCTAATTTGATTCATCAATTCATGCGGAAAAGTTTAATAGATGAATTTATCATTACCATTATTCCCATATTGCTTGGAAATGGAATTCCATTATTTCTGGGAAAATATCCCGAAATTAAATTAACGTTATCAAACGTGGTTTCTTATAAATCGGGTTTAGTTCAATTATATTATTATTGACGAGAAATAGTAAAGAATTTGATTAGACTCAGAGAGATTACCAAATAATGTACTAATTTTGTTAAACTCAATTTTGGATTGACTTAGAACTTTTACTTTTATTATCTTAGATAGAAATTTGATAATTTTCTCTTATAAGTAAAAGATCATGGTTTAAATATTAGCAAGATTAGACTAAAATGAGAAAAATGTTTAATAATTCATTTAAATGCTAAAAATAAAAAAAATGTGTTAAAATTTATATAATGAACTTCAGAATGAAGGATATCTTACTCCGTAGTTTCACTAATTTCTTCGGAAGGAGCTTCTTTCTCTCTTTTGGCAGCCTTCTTAACAGATCCACCGACCTTTTTGCCACCGTCTGCTATTTTTTTCCCTGCTTTTTTAGATCCTTCCTTAATTTTTTTTCCACTTTCTTTTAATTTGTCTTTTAAGCTTGACATTGTCCATTTTTACCTTTTAATTAAAAATCTATTGAAATTACTGTAGAATAATTAGAGCTAATTTATACTTAAAAAGTTATCCTATAATATTTTCATACCAATCGAAACGATTCTTCGAAAAAAAAGAGTAAAATAGGAAATCACGTGTTCCAACGACCCGGATTAAAAATTCCATTAGGATCCATGGTATTTTTCACCTTTTCAAATAATTTCAGCCATCCGGGATTAATGACCTTCCTCAATTTTTCAGTTAACCAGAAGGGGGCTTTGTAAGGAATTGCTCCTTCAGGAATTAAGGCGTCTGCTATTTCATTTAATAATGCATGTACCTTTTCTTCGTCTTTAAATTTATGATATCTAATAATGGGGCGAAATATACAATAATGCGAGTATCTCATGGGTTTCATGTATAAGAAGAAGGGAATTTCATATTTTTCAAATAATTCATCCACCTTAGCGGACATGACCTCAATTTTATGACTGGGAGCATAACTCCCAAACCAAGTTAATCCCGAGTATTCAACTAACGTTAAAACCATTGCAGGTAAATCTACATAACATCGTAAGCGCAGATTTAAGAGTTTTATAAATTCATCAAATTTATTTACAGGATAGATTTTCATGCCCTTATTAATTAATCTATTCACTACTTCCATGTAAATTTCCATTTTTGCTTCATATTCTTTTTCGGTATGCGCAGAAATTGCAGCAATCGAAAACATTCTTGGTTCTTGGGGAAATCTCTTTGGTTCAGGAATTTCACAACACATTTTCACGACTTCGGTGCTGGCAATAGCAATGTCATCAATCACTTCCGTTCTGCCAATTTCCCTGCAAATTTCCCCAACATCTTCTAAATTGAATATAACTAAGCCAATAACTTTATTTATAGGCAATTTTGGCCATAATTGAACCGCGCATTTAGTAACTAACCCCGTCATTCCTTGCCAATTGACAAATAATCCGGTTAAGTCCGGCATGGGATATCTACACCACCAACTATCGGGATCGGCTTCCTTAGTTCCATAAAAGCAAGAGCCCGTTCGTACGATATCTCCTTCCGTGGTTATAACTTCTAGCCCGTTAATGCTATCTGCCATGGCCCCTACCTTGCAAGATAAATTATTCATCCCGCTCAGAAGCACGTTCCCAACCACGCTTGCATAGGGGGGAGCAAAAGGATAGGAATATCTTAAATTGGGATGGTTCTTATCTAAATAACTCTTGAGTTGTCCGAAAGTAACACCTGGTTCCAAAATGGCATACATCATGTTCTCATTGACATGTAATATGCGTTTCATTTTCTTTCCAAAATCCACGATAATTCCTCCTTTCTCGGGAATTGTTAACCCACCTACGTTATTACCTGTCATGTAGGGAACTATGGGGATGAGTTTTTCGTTGCAATATTTGATTAATTGAATTAATTGCTCCTTATTGTCCGGAATCACGATGAAATCGGGCATGTGGGGCTTACTTTCCGTCATATCATAAGAATAAGGATATAAATCTACATTTTTATTTGAAACGTTGCTCTGACCGAAAATTTCTACAAGTTTTTTAAAGATATCCTCTTTACTTACATCTTTGAAGAAATTTCGTTCTTTAATGGTTGTCATTTCAATCCACCCCTCATCGAAGAGATTTGTTCATTTCAAAATAGTTCTGAGTGGGATCCTCCGCTACCACCTTCATGGTATAAAGGAAGATATTCATGAAATTTAATAACGTTTTTATCCTAAAGATCCCTTTAATTTTAAGTTTGCCGGTTAATAACGCCATTATGGGATTGAGCTTTCCATAGGCAATATCGAGCATGGCATTGAATTCGAGGGTTACTTTTAAATCTGCCTTAGGAGTATCTTTCTGTTCAAATCTGATCTCCTCTCCTTGAAAAATGATGGTTAAGGGATAAAAAGGCTTGAGGTATAGCACGACTTGCTTATTCCAATCCTTGACACGCCTGATGAATTCCCATTCATTAACTCGATAATTAAAAATGTTATGTAAAGATACGGAAATTAGATCCTCGGGCTTTTCAATAGAAATCATGTTCTTTGTAATTCTGTAATCGTATTATTTTAAATATAAATAATACTAGATTTACATTAGAAGTATAAATAATTAACTATTACCAACACTTTTAATTATCAATCAATTTTTAAATTAAAAATGTGAATCTTTTCTAAGTTTGTCGTGTCAGAAAACGAGATTATTTCCGAAATCATGAAGCTTATTGAACATGAACGTCGATTGAATAAAGACTATCACGAGTTTCATGTGGAGCCTGATCTCACCAGGTATATTAGAAATTCTAACATTCATGTAGCGCTAAATTCTCATAATGGGATTATTCTTCAAGAAGAAACGAGTTTAGAGCTCGGAGGAATGAATAATACTTCCTTTTCTTTAGTCTATTCTTCGGATAATCCCTTAGATATCGAGGACGGTAGGATCAGTTTGTTAGGACCTGAGATTAGAGAATTAAAAGAATTAGCAATAGATTTTGGATTGATAATCCTCATTCAAACAACAAATGTCACTTCAAAAGATCGGACTCAACTTAAAGATCTTCAATTTATCTCGAATAGTATTGAAGGGTTTTCCATTCGTAGTATTCCCCGCCGATTTTGGTGCAGAATTCAAAAAGATGTTTTAAAAAAAAATTTCTCGTTTGAATTTTTGGGCCAGGCGATCTTCTATTTATTCCGGCTTCATTTTCCTTCCATAATTAAAACCATGGAAATATTATTTATCAATTCTTACTTGGATATTATTAAGAAAATGATTTCCCTTACAGGCAAACTTAGAGAACTTGAAGATACTCTGTGGATTAAAAAAGTAAATGATTGGAAAAAACGAGTAGATTGTGAATATGAATGGGGGTGTGAAGCATGCCCGTATATTGAAACTTGTGAAGAATTACGTAAAGTATTGGACTATAGAAGTAGAATTAGTAATTAATTAAAAGCACCTATTATAATACCATGAAAAAACCGTTCATTTTAACAATCGCGGGAAAAGGAGGTGTTGGAAAGACATCCTTTACGGTTTTATTTTTTAAAGCACTTTCTGAACTTGAAAAGTACAAAATTCTCTTGATTGATGCGGATCCTACCCATTCGCACTTATGTGATATGATGAACATCCATCCTAAAAAAAGCATTGAAGCAGTTAGGAAAAATCTCATTCAACAAGTTTCTGAAAAAAATAAAAATGTATCTGATATAGCCCAGAATATCGATTTCAAGGTATATGATGCTATGACAGAAACCAAATATTTCTGCTTACTTTCTCTGGGGCAACCAGAGGGTCCAGGATGCTTTTGTCCTTCTAATCTCTTATTAAGAAACGTGATTGAGAACATCTCCCGAGATTTTGATGTGATTATAATAGATGCTGAGGCGGGTTTGGAACAAATTCATCGCCAAGTATTCAAGGCCATTAATTACTTGATCATACTTTCCGATCTCTCTTTAAGAAGTATTGAAACTGCTCATTCTATAAAGAAAAGTGCCATGAAATTTTCGGGATGTCAGGACTTCGGAATTGTTATTAATCGAGCAACTGGAAATATAGATCCCTTGATAAAACGAATAAAGGAGCTAGAAATTTCGATCTTAGGATTAATATCAGAGGACCCCAATATTCATGAATATGATTTGCAAGGAAAACCCCTTATTAATTTACCGAATGATACAAAAAGCTATTTAGAAGTAAAAGAAATAGTGAATAGCATTTTTGGTAATGATCTTGATTTAGATTCTTCTTAAAGAATCTATTTTTCTCAATAAGAATGTTTTGTTTTAAATGAGATTATTTTAATTCTTCCATGAACTGTTTATAACAACTACAGCAATAAAATTCCAAATTAGGAGCTTCCCATAATTCAATTAAACGCTCTTTTGATAATTTGGAATTCGTCGAACTAAATTCAGAAAAATAAAGGGACCGTGAACATTTCCAACACTTTCTAATTATCTTTTGAGTATCATTCAAACAATTAAGAACATTTTGTATCCTTCCTCGAAGATATTCCCGATAATCATTATATTCCGGTTCTCCAATGACTCCTTTTGACTTCAACCCTATTAATATTGCTAATTCAAATACTACTTCTAAATTATCTCGAAATCGAGCAGAAGTCTCAACTAGATCCGCTAAATTATATTCATCTACAATGATTCTTAAATACGAGGGATCGGCGATTCTATTATCAAATAAATCCGTTTTATTCCCAACTAGTATGATTTGTTGAGGATCAACATTCGCATTTTTGGCTAGTTTAATAAAATATTCTAATTCCTCAAAAGAGGTAGGACGTGTCAAATCCACTACTAATACGAGGCTATTTGCGCCAACATAAGAATTGGAGCGTAAAAAATCAAACCTACACACGCCACCCAAATCCCAGAATTGAGCTTTTATATCGTGTCCTAAGACATGATAATCTTTAGCAAAAAAATTTGCTCCAATGGTAATTTTTGTACTGCAATCGAAGTCGCCCTTGACCAAAGCCTTAAGCATTGTCGTTTTCCCCACTCCTCCACGCCCGTCAACTAATATTTTAACCACATTGGACTTATCTGTCATTTTTCTGCTTCAGATCCATAAAATCCCGTTCATTTTTGATAGAAATATGAGATATGTTAATCCTTTTTAAAAATTAATACAGATAATTAAAAAACTTGAAAATCTAATTGATTAATAAATTTTTTTCTATAATAAAAATATAAGTGTTCAGTAATATAAATACAATTCATTTAAGTAGAAAGACAGTAGAAAAAGGTATAATGAAAAGCTAAGGATATTCATAATGATTGGTGTTTCCAATAAATTGAGAATGAATATTCATTATTGCAATGCTGAAGGAAATAGTAAGTTACTTAAATTTCCCATAATAAAGAGAAAACCCTTATTTCGATTAAGAAAAATAAAACTATTTTGAAAAAAATCTTATATTTGAACCTTTAGATGTGATTTAAGGAAAGAAACCCCGAAGTTTTATAGCTTTTGCAATTCTTTCCACAGCAATTATGTAAGCTGCCGTTCGAAGAGGAATATTCTCCTTTTCCGAAAGGGCGTAAACTCCTTCAAATGCTTCCAAGATTATATTTTTTAGCTCAGTATTTATGCGATCCAGTTTCCAGAAATAAGCATTAATATCTTGAATGTATTCGAAGTAAGAAACAATAACACCCCCCGCATTGGATAAAATATCAGGCAAAACGGGAATCCCCTTTTTATTTAGAATTTCATCTGCTTCGGGTGTCGTTGGTCCATTAGCACCTTCCAAAATTATCTTACAATCAATGTCATTTGCATTATTCTTGGTTATTTGATTTTCAGTCGCCGCGGGAACCAAGAGATCACATTTGATTTTAAAGAAATCTTCATTGGGAATCGATTTAACGCCTTCCTTTTCGTGCTCTACTAATAACTTACCATGCGCCTTCAATTCTAATAATTCATCAATATTCAATCCGTTTTCACAATAAAGCGTGCCTTCCAATTCTTGAACCGCCAAAATCTTGCAACCCAAATCATATAGATCTTTTGCAATAACACTTCCCACTTTACCAAATCCCTGAATCAACACGTTCATTGATTTTAAGTCCAAATTTTTTTTTTTACAATATGCATCAATGACATAAAACATTCCCATCCCAGTTGCATCTCTACGCCCTACTGAACCTCCTATTTCGATGGGTTTTCCTGTCACAACTCCTGGAATGGTGCGTCCCTTGTTCATGGAGTAGCTGTCCATTACCCAAGCCATTATTTGCTCATCGGTATACATATCCGGAGCGGGAATATCTATATCGGGTCCAATTATGTTAATAATTTCTGCGGTATATCGCCGGGTAAGACGTTCTAGTTCCCTATTGGAGAGATCCTTTACATTTACCCGCACGCCTCCTTTTGCTCCACCAAAAGGCAGATTTACCAAGCTACATTTCAAGCTCATCCAAAATGCAAGGGCTTTCACCTCGTCAAGATAAACATTAGGTGCATATCTTATTCCTCCTTTGGCAGGACCTCTAATCGTTGAATGATGCACTCTAAATCCATCGAAGATTTGAAGGGATCCATCATCCATTATAACAGGAATGGAAACGATTAGCGCGCGTTCGACTCTTTTGAGAAATCTCACGATATTTGGATCCAAATTTATGCATTCGGCAACTATATCAATCAACTTCTTAACATTCTCATAGGGATTATATGAATTTTCAACCATATTTTTTCCTCTAATATTAGCAAAAATAAATTTATTTAAGTAAGTTATGGAAAAAAAATTAAATGGCTTTAAATCTTTTTCTGTTCAATATATGGTCTTGTTTTAATTGAAATATTAAACGTTGTTTATTTAAAATAATTAATTACGAGGAAATATTTATTCAATAGTTAATTGAACCTAGATAATTGTTTAGTAATATATTCAATATAGCTCAATTATATGAATGTAATTCCATGCGTAGCACTGATTATTTAAACCATTTTAACTCTTCAGCATTTATGAACAAATTATCATCTCTATATAATATAGAAAAACCCTTGCAAAATTGTTCTACTTATTGAATTATGAATGATAATTCATTTTGAATTTCAATTACCACGCACAATTTAACAGAAACTATTTAAAATATTTGATTTTTATAATTCCAATTTCTTGTATTCTTTTACATTATAAAGCTTAAATTTAACTTATGTGTTCCGTTAATGAATTATGAATCATGATAATCTGTTCTAAATGCGGGTACATTTTCAGAGATAAATCCCAAGGGTATGTCTATTGTCCGCATTGTAAAAAGCTATCATATTTCATGGAATATTATTCAAAATGATAGATTTTGCAGAAATGAGGGAATTTAATTGATTAAGAATGAAGTGCTTGTAAAAAAATTAGACAAGTGCCGACAACCCTCGCCCGGGTAAGAAAATTCCCTTTAAGGATTATTCAAAGTAGAATCTTGTCTTATAAAGAATCTTTATAACTTATTAATTAATTCAAAATTAATGTTCAATAATGTGTGTCAGATAATCTTATTACAATATTCGTCTAAAATACATAATATAGGAATTTTTTATCAAGATTTTTAAAGATAACAATAACAGAAAGAATTAATCGGCCGAGGCTTCTCCTTTTGCTTTTTTCCTATATTCTTTTTTAAACTGTCTATAATTTCCTTCTCCTCCATTTCCTCCCAAGAATTTTGGAAGATTGAACAATGCCCTGGCTTTATCAGAAAATATTGTAAGCGTAAATAGTTGTTTAGGATTCAAGGTGTTATAGAAATGAGTTAATCGTTCCGGGAGCTCAAAAAAGTCCATCACCACGTTCTTTCCTGCAGCTTGAATCTTTTTATAAACCGGCATCCAAGCGTCACTACAATATAACTCCTTGCCGGCGCCCGGTACCCATTGAATGCCCGTAATAGAAGGTACTTTTAATAATTCATCCAAATGCGGAAGTGCATTCGGACCGTCTAAATGATAAATAGCACGGTCCATGTGGTCAGCTTGTGCGATGATGTCCGGAAGGGCAAACCGCTTAAAATATTTCGGATTAAGGAAAGCACTGAAATCGCATTGTATGGGGTACCATCGTTTTGAAAACCATAAATGCATCCAACTGCCCATGCCATCCCCGTGTTGAAATAAGATGGATTGAAGTTCATCATATGCTTGTAATAATTTTTCAAGGATGATAGAACGACACGCGTCAATTAATCCGGAATTTTTTCTCATGGTCAAAATGATTTGGGTAGGGCCCAAAAAGGAAGAAAGGACATCTAGAACACCCCCTATATCCGTGATGGAAACGGAATAATTTGTTTTTGCGTGTTTTGCTGCAATTTCCGTTACTCGTTTTAAACGTGCATACCAATGATTGTTAGAATTTAATTTAATTCCTTCTAAATGAGAAACAATATCACCTATATCTGTTTTTTGATGAAACCAGACAGTGCGTGATTGATATTTAGGTTCTATGCCAAAAACAGCAGCCATGATGCCTGGTCCAAAATTAGGGAAAAATTGAGGGATGTTTTCTCCTCCAAACTCATACATTTTAGCCGTTTCTTCAAATTCCTTTAATGCACCTTCAATATCATCATTATTTTTAGCTAAATACCAAGGATCGAAGAAATCGAGAATTTTTTCACCCTCTGGCACTTTTTGCCCAATGCGGGGACAATAATAGCCGCAACAAGGGCGATCGATTATTTCATGATTCCACCAGGCATTCCATCTTTCTTTTGCTTCTTTTAAGTCCTCTTTAAAATCACTAATAATTTATCTTTCCCCTTCAGATATCATAAACAATTACTTTACACAAAATTATCATCACTATTAAAAGTTTTTTTAAGTTTACTTCAATTTAATGTGAATATCGAACTCCATATAATAAACTAGCTTTAATCATCATGCTTTTTTCTTGATGATTCTATTATTAATTTTAGAAGTGCATGAGTAGTTTCAAAAAAGCGCTTAAAGTAGAATCTTATTTTAGTAATGGAGTTTTAAAAAATTATAAAATAAAATAAAAAATTCATTAAATTATGAGTATTTACAAAGAGGACATTGAACAAGCTAAAGAGAGATTATCAGCATGGTGGGATCATGAGCTTATTGATCGTCCTAATCTCCTTTATGCTTACCCCAGACCGGATGTATCCTTCCCTGGCCTTTATGATTTGTGGTATCTAGCGAAAAAATGGGATGATATTGAGGGTTGCTTGGATGATTTTGAGAAAAAATCAGAAGCATTAATTTTTGGAGGAGAATGGTTACCTTGGTTTTGGCCGAATTATGGCCCCGGGATAATGGCTTCCGTCTTGGGAGTGAATCCGAGATTTGAAGAGCAAACCCAGACTGTATGGTTTAATCGTCCCACTCCAGTGGAAGAATTAGAAAGTCATTTGGAAAGTGTTGAACTGAATCAAAATAATCCTTGGTATGTACGACTAGTCAAAATAACTGAATATGCAGCTAAAAGGGCTGGAAAAAACTACTCCGTTGCAATGACTGATTTGGGAGGAATAATGGATATTTTATCTTCGTTTTTGGGTCCTACTAATCTCATTGTAACTTTAAAGAGAAAGCCCGAAATAGTTGATGCGTGTCGTTCTATCATCCTTGAAAAATATTTAAAAGTTTATGACGAATTACAAGATATAATTGAACAATATAATGGAGGAAGCAATTCTTGGATTCCAATATGGTGTCCAAAAAGATATTATACTCTCCAATGTGATTTCGCCGCAATGCTTTCTCCTAAATATTTCAAAAGATTCGTGCTGTCCGATCTTAGAGCTCAAGCTGAGCACATGGATTATGCCATTTATCATTTAGATGGCGCTAGACAAATTGTTCACATAGATGATTTATTAGCGGAGCCTTCCATCACAGCTATCCAATGGGTTCCAGGTGATGGTGCAGCCCCTGCTTCTGATGAAAAATGGTTTTCTCTCTATAAGAAGATCGAATCTGCGGGAAAAGGTATTATAGTAGATAATCCAGGATCCACTCCAGAAGCATCTGTCCAGCTTTACAAGCAATTTAATCCCAAATTTTTAATTATGCCCTTGATTTTCTTGTCGGATGTTCAAGCTCAATACTATCTCCCCGAGTTTGTTGGTGGAAATGGTGCAAAATCGGATTATAAGGAATTTCGGCGAGAATATCGCAAAAAATTGAAAGCAATAAAAAATAATTGATTAGACCTTATTTATTTTAATAAAATCGAATCTATTTTTTTCAAATATCTTTATATTACTAATAATTTTAATTCTTCCTTAGGATGATTACTTATTTTATTCCCATGAATATAAAATAACCAAAACAATCCCTTTTCAATGCATCCTGGAATTTTCGGGCAAATTTTAAAGTAGGCATAACTTTTTTGCGTACTTTTTTATTGAAAATCAAATAATATATTAATTTAAATGTGATCTTAACCATCGTCCCAAATGAATATTCTCTTTTAAAGAGATCTTCATGATGATCCTCAATTTGAATGGAATCAAATCCTGTTTCCATGTAAATATTCTTCCAATC
Organism: uncultured archaeon; assembly: GCA_964388035.1. Classification (GTDB taxonomy): domain Archaea; phylum Asgardarchaeota; class Lokiarchaeia; order Sigyniarchaeales; family SOKP01; genus JALGVJ01. Next base: position 12,311 of record CAYLZE010000009.1, on the reverse strand, counting down.
TTTTAGAGTCCTAATTTTAACTTCAGTACCAATTACATTTGTCATTATCTCGTTTAATTCAATAACCAGATTTTTGTTTAAAGACTCATTCATGTATAAATCTAAAGTTGCCAATTTGCCACCGGGTTTTAATACCCTTCTATATTCATTGATAACTTTTAAAGGATCTGGCACTAATGCGGTGATAGCTTCACCATATACGATATCAAAAGAATCATCGGAAAAAGGAAGATTTTCAGCATTTCCTTTTTGAAAAGATACATTCGTTAAATTTAGTTCCAACGCTTCTTCTCGGGCTATTTCCAGAAGTACTTCGGATAAATCAATCCCGATGATCTCACAATCATATTGTTGCGCAATGTATCTAGTAATATATCCCGTGGAACATCCTACTTCCAATAATTTTAGTTTTTTCTTCTCTCCCATATTTAATTTCTCAATTAACGTGTTCGTACCTCGCCAACCTCCAAAGGTTGGACTATTCATGGCTCCAATGTATCCTTGAAGTTCATACATTCCCAACTTTCCTATTTCTTCATTAGATAATTTTCTCATAAGAATCCATAGTAATTTGCCAAATTAAAGGATTTTTTATCAAAAATTGCAGAATTATATACCTACACTATATATACAAATAAACGGATTGCTTTTTTCAAAATAAGCGAGTATATAAAAGGTACATTTTATACTAGATTCTACTTTTGAACATTTCACATGATTTTCCAATTTGGTCTTAATTGAATCTTATCTTAATTAGGGATAAATGTACTTTCATGTAAGAATCCAATTCCATTTTCGATTATTTTAAATTTGAACGAACTCATTATTTCTTATATGACTAACGAGGACATTTCGAATCAAAATTTGGGTCTGGAAGTAGGTACGGAAGCACCTCCCATCGATATTGAAGATATTTATGGAAAAAGGATCGTATTGAAAGATTTAACTCAAAAATGGAATGTACTTTTTATCGAATTTTTTAGAGGTGCATTCTGAAAACCATGATTGGTCCATTTAGCAAATTTAAATAAAAATATTTCTGAATTTGAAAAAAGAAAGGTAGAATTAATTACGATCGCTGTAGATAGCGCTCATCATTTGCGCACATGCTATGAAGAGAATGGATTTAATTTCATCATGATTGCCGATAGAGGAGCTAAGATTGCTAAGAACTATGAAGTATCTATAGCTTGGAGTAAAATGAATGCAAAGGATTTGAGATCAAGGATAGCTATTCCTTCCACCTTTCTTATTGATAAAAATTTTAAAATAAAATGGAAATCTATCAGTGCTCATGCGGAAAGGCCTTCCATACCATTGCTTACAGAAATTATTGATTCCATGATACAAGATTCCAATCAGAATGATTCGTACATGAAAAAATGAGATGCCCGAGGACTACCCCGCGAGGGTGTTGGAATTTTTTACAATCTCTTTTCTTTTTTCAAAAATAAGTTAAATTGGAAACTTTATTATTTTTTACTTTTCAACTTTATCTAAAATGATTAAAATATTATGTTTAAATTAAAAACAAGGTAATATCATCTTCAAATTATGAAGATTGCGATTTGTAAACAATGCGGATTTTCTTACAGAGATAAGGAACCTGGAATCTATTATTGTCCCAATTGCCAAAAATGTATGAAATTTTTTAGATTTGAGGCATTTTGTGGGTCGATACCCAATGAATTATATGACCGGGATTGATTATCTTATATATATTATTCTTATCTCAATTTATTTAATGCTAATAAGCTAAGAAATTAAAAAGAAGAAGAAAAAGAAATAAAAAGTATAATCAAGAGAATTATACTAAAAATTTGACCTAAAAGATGGTACGTTTCTTATTCTTTATGGGTTTTAATAAAAGTATTAACATTTCCTTTACCCATAAAATCAAGATCCCCCTTAAATTCTTTCCCGCCAACTTTGATAGGATTAAATCCTAGATATAAGAGGCCCAGTTTTTCAAACTTTTCCAGTTTATCTAATCCTTTCAAGGAGGTTATTTTATTCGTATCAAGATATAAAGTTTCTAGCTTGGTCAATTTTTCCAAGCCTTTAATTTCAGTAATTTGATTATTGTTAAGATATAATGATTCAAGATTTTCTAGTGTATCCAATCCTTTAATCTCCTTAATGTTATTATGATCGAGGAGTAACATGCGTAAATTTGTTAATTTCTCCAATCCCTTAATTTCACTTATTTGATTCCTACTTAAGTCTAATTTTTGCAATTTAGTCAACGAATTTAAGGGACTCATATCCTTTATTTGATTTTCTTCAAGCTCTAATTGTATGAGATTGGTGAGCTTCTCCAATCCCTTAAGGTCCGTAATTTTATTATCCTTGAGTTCAATCCATTGAAGGTTGCTCAATTTATCTAATCCTTTAAGATTAACGATTTCATTTCTATTAAGAAAAATTCGATCGAGATTAGTCAGTGTCTCTATTCCTTTAAGTTCCTTAATCTGGTTTTCTTCTAGAAATAATTGTTGGAGATTAGATAAAACATCCAGATTTTTGAGATCTGAGATTTCATTACCTGCAAGTTCTAGAGCCTGTAAATCTTTCAGTTTTTCCAAGCCCTCGATTTCAGAGATATCATTAATTTTCATGCCTATTAATTCTAATCGTTGTAAACCAAATTTTTTTTCAACCTTAATTTTTTTTCCTTGAACTTTTACGGTTCCGCCACCCATATAAACATTGCCTTAATTAATAATAATTAATTGTAAACTTTTTGTGATTAATATAATGTGAGCTATCTTCTATTTATACTTTAGTTTTAATGTCAAATACTAATTATAAATTCATTAAAGATAATTTAGGGTTAAGGGTAATGCATTTTTATTAAATGATTCTAAAATTCATTTTATAATTTAAGCGATTTCGAATATAATTCAATATCCGATAAATTTAATTATTTATAATCACGAGAATTAGCAAGTATTTCTTTTCAGGTACAATTTGATCTAGAAATTATTAAGTTTCAACCGATTTAATTTTCTTAGGAATAAAGGAGTTAAATTGAAATAACTATTCTCTAAAATTAACAATCTTACAATAAATAAATACGAATTTAATAAAAATAAAATAGTTAAGAAAAAAAATAAAATTAATTGTTATAGGATGCCTTAATAAGTAGGATGAGCATCGCTCGGGTGATAATCTCCTTCTCCTTTTATTTCATATGTTATATCCAGTTCCTTTCCCTCTTCGAGAAGTGGAATTTCCCACTTTAATATATCTTCTCCTTTAAAGTCCGTTATCTGGGGTTTCATTGAAAAATTACTTTGTTTAAAGTTTTCGGGAATTTTATCTATGATTGGAAAGTTTTTCAAGGGCATGTGAGTTGTGGTAATGTTTTCCAAATGAAGAATAATCTTGTAATGACCAAGCTCTCCCATATGAATAATTTCCTTCGCAAGTCTGTATTGTCTTCTCAAGTGGACTGCTTTTATGATGGGAGTCTCCTCAGGTACAATTATATATTCGAGTTCAGGGCCAATGGGATAAGTATTCGCGTTTATAATTGCATCTGTTTCGAATTGCGCATCTTCGACGGGGTTCACGGCGTGAACGGGATATTTGAATTCATAAGCAGAATCGGGATCAAACATTCCTTCCGGTCTATTCTTAAGGTCCTTGACATCATAAATAAGAGTATCATCCTCAAACCGGAGATCGCCTGGTTCCACCGTAATGGGTTTTCCATCCTTAAAAACTTGCACTTCAAGGGGTATTTTTTCTCCTGTTTCTTTATCTGTTGTTTCTTCTAAGTTAGGAGGCAGGAACGGCTCATTAAATGGCTTATGCTGAACTTTTAATTCGTTGAGAGGTGCAGAACCATCATTATTAACGGTAAGTATGGCATTAATATCGGTCTCTTGGTAAGTAGGAATTTTAATGACTCCCTCTTCTTCTTCCACGGGTAGGTCAAGTTCCTCAACATCGTATGTCAATGTACCCATCATACTTGCTAAAACAAGCTCTACATCTTTGATACTAATGGTACTATTAACTTTGGTTTGGAAATTCGGTAACACTCGAAATTCGATGCTTTTCTTAAATTTAGGATAATCTTCACTTTCCAGATCCCAGTGGGCAGTGTGCCATTGTGCACCCGGTGGTAATAAGGGTAGATCCTCTGGATTCAGAGGGACGAATTTTTTAGATGCATCATCAGTAAGATGTAAGTCAATATCAAACAATTCCATGATAAATTCGGAAGTATTTTCAAAAACTAACTTACAATCCCAAACTCCCGGCTCTTCATCTCTTTCCATGATATCAATGTGAAACTTATTTCGTGTATAAGCATCGAACTTATCAATTCCGAATCCCGGTACAAATGAAGAACTGGCTTCATAGGTTACCTCAATTTCACCCGTTTTTTTAGCTTCGACTTCGGATACCATGATATTGCAGGTAAACTTTAAGAGAACCGTTTCTTCAGAATTTAACTCATCCATCTTCCAAATTATTTGATCTCCTTCCACATCAGCCGATCCAATAGAAGTATCTGTAACTTTCGCATTAGTAAAATCTCCTAATATCTTTTTCTTTACTTGAACGTTGTAAAGCGGTTTTTCAAAGAGACTTCGCATGCCAATAGCAAAAGTGACTGTTAACTCTTTGTCTTTGGAAATTCCAAAAGACTCTAAATGGTATTCTTCGGCAGCAGCACCACCATCGTAATCATCGTCCTCTTCCTCGTCTTCTTCCGTATCTTCCTCTTTTTCTTCCTTCTTCTTTTTATCCGCCTTTTTTTCGGGAAGCGCTCCTGCTTTAGCACTCTTATCCTTTAAGTTCAGTAAATCATTTTCAATATCTCTTATATTTAAGATATCATCTGCATTTGGAAGGGTATTTATATATTCTTTAACAAGTAATAGATTTTTTGCTTCCCCTTTGATTTTAAAATCATGGCTGTCAACGTTATCGTTATCGCTTGTCCCTAGTTCTTGAATAATAATTTCATTTGAGTCTAAACTGGTCTGTTCGATGTTTTTTAACACTAAGTCAATATCCCATAATCTATCAATTTTACTTGGATTTTCAATGTTCAACTTGCCATTGAATCCAATAGATTCAATATTTGCATCGTGATCTTGAATAACTTCAACATCTTCAATTAATTTTACCTGGGCTAAAAGTCCATCCCGCTTACCATCTTTTAATAATACAGACTCTTCTAATTCTTGGGTATCCTCACCATATTTTTCTACATAGGGAATAGAGGTTGCTTCTTCAACAATTTCTGCTCTTCCTTCTTCTTCGTCAATTACCGTATATTTTTGGCCTTCTACTTTTTCTTTTTTCCTTGGCTCTTCATATTTTTTAGGTGACGGCTTTTTCTTCTCTTCCTCTTTCTTACTTTTTTTAAACATAAAATTTCACCAGAAATAAAGTGTGTTTCTAAAATATACATAATAACATTGTATTAAATTTTTTTAATTATAATTTTAAATAGTAGACATTTATGCATGGATCCGTTTGAAGAAGAGCAATTTAATACAAAGTTACCTTGTTAAAGTACATTTTTTGGCTTCTATGTAGACCCTAAAGGAATATCATGAGCTCATCAGCACTTTTCTATCTCAATATTTTAAAACATGAAATTTTAAATACTAAGAAATCAAATATAAAACTGTTTCATTACAAGATATTCAACATTTAAAAATAAATTAGTAACTCAAGATGAATAAAAATTGTCAAAAACTAGTAATAAATGGCAAGTAAATGAGGACAAACCATGGTTTAAGAAATGGTGGCCAAAAAATGTACCTAAAAACGTGAACTTTGAGGAAATAAGTCTCTACCAATTGTTGGAAAATCAAGTGAATAAATATCCTGATGAAAATATAATGTGGTTTTTAAATACTTGGATGAAGTATAAAGAATTTAAAAATCATGTGGATTCCTTTGCAACAGCTCTCCATGAATTAGGCGTAAGAAAAGATGAAGTAGTGGCTCTCTTGTTACCCAACAGTTTTCAATATGTTATTGGTTTTTATGCAAGTTTAAGATTAGGAGCAATTCCCACGGGGATCAATCCCACCTATAAAGCAACCGAGGTATTGCATCATTTAGAATTAACCAAGGCTCAATATTTAATAACACTTGATGCATTGTACGAGGAATTGGTAAAGCCAATCATCGGTAAAACACCCATTAAATTCGTCATATCAACCAATCTCGTGGATTTGGCATCGGGACTCTCGGGATTCATCAAATTTCTTGGAAAATTGATTAAAAAGATTCCTAAGGGCAAAGTTGATTTTGAACCATCATATAATTTCATGGATTTATTAAATTCTTCACCAAACCCACCGGATGTTAAAATAAATCCCACCGAAGATACGGCCACTTATATCATGACAGGTGGAACTACTGGAGTACCGAAAGCTACTGTTCTCACGCACTTCAATCTTGTCTCAAATGTAAAGCAATGTGTCCTAATATTAGGAGGCGAAGATCCTGGAATCGGAGATATCGGAGCACTTCCTCTTTTCCATTCTTTTGGATTGACTGCTGTCATGAATGTTACGATTGGACTAGGAGGATGGATGATGCTTTTCCCGAGACCACCTCCTACAGAGGAATTCATTAAGGAAGTTTCTGACATCCCTGCACCAAAAGGGTTGGCGTATGCTGGAGCGGAAATCCTTTTCAAAAGAATTGCTGATTTTCCCCAATTAGATAAATATCCCGACTTTATGGGAAAATTAAAGTTATGTATTTCAGGAGCTGGTCCATTACATGCTCCCGTACAAGAATCCTTTCAAAAGAATACGGGAGGAAAAATAGTAGAAGGCTATGGATTATCTGAAGCATCTCCCGTCGTTAGTGCGGGAAACTTATTTGGAGAAAGCCCATTGGGTACAATTGGAATGCCTCTTCCTGGCACCGACTGGGCTATTTTTGATGATAGAGAATTTGAAAAAGGACCAATTGCTGATGGAATGCCTGGTTCGAAATATGGAGAGGAAAACACGGGAGAATTATGTGTTTGTGGTCCGCAAGTAATGAAAGCTTATTTAGATCAACCAGAAGAAACAAAAGAAACTTTAAAAGCGTGGAACGGGAGAATATGGTTATTAACTGGAGATATTGGATTCATGCGAGAAGATGGTTGTGTCACCCTTCGGGATCGAAAGAAACAGTTAATAAAAGTGGCGGGACATTCTGTCTTTCCTAAAGAAGTGGAAGAATTAATAATGAAAAATGAAGCCGTTTCCGAAGCCGCAGTAGCAGGATTACCCGATCCTGAAGGAAAGGTGGGAGAGATAACTAAGGCGTGGGTTGCGTTGAAACCAGAATACATCGGTAAAATTACGGAAGAAGAATTAAAAGCTTGGACGGAGAAAAATATGACCAAATGGAAATGTCCAGCAATCATCGAATTCATTGATGATGTTCCCAAAAATATCATGGGAAAAGTACAAAGGAGAATGCTGCAAGAAGCAGATCCATTATATAAAAAATAAATTTCACTTTTTTATTAAATTAAGACTTATTATTGCTTTTTTTAAACTTAATTATCTTTCTTTTTTTTCATCTAATTTTCTCAAGGATGATGAACTCTAGGAGTTTATAAATAGTTTTCACCGCATTAAAAAAGATTCTCCTCGAGCATGGCTTAATTAGAAAGAGGAAGAAAAAAACAAGGTAAAAAGTAAAGGTATTAAACCAATATTATAAAAATGTAGAATATAAAAGTAATATATTCATATTTATAAAATTAAAAGCAACTTTGAAAAAATTAAAATTACTTGATGTTATTAATTAAGAATAAAATTCTTGGTTTAATTTGAAAAGATTTGAAGAATTTTCTTTATTATTTATCCGGATTTAAATCAAAATAATCATTAATGAGAGTATAAAATTTCTGTAATGCCTCTTCTCCTTTAGCAGTTGTTTGAAACTTTATCACATTTTCTTCGTTTAATTCTTCAATTAAATTTCGAGGTAAGAGAAACTGAAGAGCTTCCTTTATCGAACTTGTATTTAAACGTGCGTTTTGTAATAACCATGTTTGACTCCTTTTTTTCCTTAGACAAAATTCCAATACTTTAGACCATATTTCAAATTTGCTGCGTTTTGAAGAATTCATGGCAAAATCACTTTTAGAATTATTACAAAGGTTCCTACTCATGCCTGTTAATTGAGTTTTTAGGGGGATATTGCTCTAATTCCTGAGCCCATTCTTCTAATTTAGGGAATAAGTGCTCCCATTTCATTATCACATCTCTAATTTTGATTGAAGTTATCAAGCTGCTGATCATAAAGAATAGCATTAAGAGAAATAATATCACCCTATAAAAAGTTATTAAATTGTTCGCATTATTAACTTCCATCAACCGTGTAAATAAAAAAATTACATAAAAAAAGAAGAAGAAATTGAAGAATAGGAATCCATTAACTAATTTACTCAAGTTTATTTTTTCTTTTGAAAAACGACTAAAAAAATCATAGAGGTGGTTAATATAGAGGGTAATTCCATTATAGAGTGATATCTGGACTTCATTTTTATCTCTAATTTATTTTAAAGAATTAACTCCTCTGAAAATAAATAACGCATAAAAAAAAATTTGTATTCCTATATAAATTAATAATAAAAAAAGTACTAGTATTTGAAAAAAAGTCACTATAGTTCCGAACATTCCATATATTTGAGTCAATTCAAATTTTAATTGACCAGTAATGAATAAAATTGACCAAAGAATAATATTGAGAATACAAAATAAGAAGAAGAAGAATAAAAATGAAAAATGAATTTTGAATAATTGATTTAATTTTCTTAGTTTTCCATATAATAGCTTTTGGCTTTGAATTATTCCATTTTTATTATTTTGTAATCTTTTCATTATATGACCTCAAGGGGTTTCAAATTATATTAGGAAATAAGGTTATTTAAATTAGTAAGAAGAATTAGTAGCTAGGGACATTAAATCCACTCTTTAAATCTTTTTATATCTTAAACTAATAATGAATATTTCTTTATTTGGGATATTATTGCGCTTCGAAAACAACCGATTATTTTTTAAAGAAATTTCTAAAGGATCTTATTTCACATTTAGCATTTATTCTTGTTCATCGCTTTCTTTTATATAATATTTCTAAATGTCGTAGTAAAAAAGAAATTACCACTAAATAAGCTTTATCTTCCTGAAGTGAATCATGAGACATTAGAGCTTCTTCAAACTCTTGAGCGTGGTATAAACTACCGTTGCATAGCGTTTTGAATTAAGAAAAGCGTCAAAATGATGCCAAATTATATTTTTATTCTAATTATTTCACTTCAAATTAAAGGAGATTTTCCTCGAGCAGAGCTTTTCTCTTTTCTTGATAACTTTTACTCATCTTTTTGCCAATCCAATTTCTGAATTTTTCATTTTGAATTAAATTTCTCATCATGAAATTAGAGATTCTTTTTTTCTTTGGAAAGTCAAAGAAAGCGTGTTTTTTATAATATTCATAATCCCCAGGGAAGAAAGCTTGGTAATCCCAGACAAAATCACGAAATAATTTTTTTCCCGCTACCCCGATGAAGGTGTCTGGAAAACGATATGCTTTTTCTAAAGACCAGATAAGATTGACAACTGCAGTTCTGATTAGATTAATAATCTCTTCAGAGGATTTATACTCATCAGTGACTATACCAGCAATCTCCGCATCATTTATTTGTTTTCTCATGTGTAATAGTTGCTGCAAATTAGGCAGAGCTCGTAATGGACCTGAAATTAAGTACACTACTTGTTTATTGGTCCATAAAGGACGATGGTTATCAACAAAACGTCTATCTTCCACCTGTTTCCACTTTGCTGAGAAATATCGATCCTTAATGATGGGGGCCAAAATAAGGGCGTCAGCATTTCGAATTTTTGTTCTTATTTTTTGTTCGTAATCATCCTTTTCCGCCCATTGACACTTTCCAACGTCAAATTGGCAATTCCCGCAACCCACACATCCACTTTCTATTTTAATATCATGTAGATTGACCACTTCTATTGGATTTGGCATCAATTTTTGCAAAGTTCCGATCATGTTCCTTAAATTCTTATCCTTTTCTTCAGCATCAGTAATTAGAAGTAAATTATAACCCTTGTTTTTAGAAACTTCTTGGATGTTGTTTGGTTCATATTCAATAGGATTATATTCAATTGAAGTAGTTAAACGAGGTAAAGCAAGGTTATTTTCAACGACATTATGAAAATATTTAAAAAATAAGGCTAATCGTTTGCGTTCCTCAACATTTTCAATATCCCTCATGTGGGCTGAATAAGGTTTAAAATATTTCATCCCCAAATCTTCCGAGATGCCTTGGATATATTCAAGACCGAAGTCATCACAAAAATGAATGGAGGTCATGATGGTGGTGGCATACTTGCCTTTAAATGCATCCTCCACGCCTCGCTCCCGTATCAATTCAATAAATCGCTTGAATTGTGAGGGCATGATGAAAATATAGGCGGGAAAAACCCAGAAAATCACTTTTGCTTCTCTTATTTCTTTAATGATTGCATCAAAATATTCATTATCCCGTTCAATTTTTTTAATTTTTGCTCCTACATTGAAAATCTTACTTTCTGAATCGGGAAAGTATTTTATTCCATAATTATAAAAATATATTGTATTTCCCTTTTTCCCTTGAGGGCTTCCATTAATGGCGATTACTTTTATTATAATTTATTCACTTCAGCATGTTTTATTTTAATGAATTTTATATATAAAAAAAATAATTCTTCTTGAATAAGAAGAAAATTAATTAAAGATTTAGTTCTTTTAGCTTGTTTTTAATCATGGAAACTTTACCAGGATTAAGATCATAAAATCTATAGAAGATTAATCCAGCAATTATCAGAAAGATTAGAGGAAGTAAGGCAAAATGGATTCGAATCCCCCATTGAGCTAATCCCGTTTGGATGGGCGAGAGAGGGTTGAATCCCGTAATTATATGCGTCCCCCCGATGAATATACTCGCAATAACCGTAGCCAATCTTTTGAAAAGAACCCAAACTCCCATATAACTTCCCTCTTGACGCTTCCCTCGATTAGAAACGGTCTCATCAATAATATCGGTAAATGCAATGGTTCCCGCAATTGAGAAAGCTACCACACCGACCGCCACGCTAGCCCCGACAAGAGTTATTCCTAAAGTTGTGTTTACAAAAAGAACGGGAATCATCGAAACTGCCGCCCAAATAACCCCAATAAATAATACTTTATAATGCCCTATTTTTTTAATCACAAAATACCAAATGGGAACAGCAGCAAAACTGAGCAACAAAAATCCTAAAAGAATTGTCATTTCATTATCTTTTGGTTGGTTTAGAATATATTCATTGAAAAAGGGAATTGACATGAATGAACATAGATAAAGCGTATCCATTGCAATTACTGCTATGATATAAGCCCAAAAGTTTCTATTTTTAGCAATTGCTATTATAACTTTAATGAAGGGATCTTTAACTACGCCTTCCTCTCTTGCTTTCATAGCTTGCTCTATCATCCTTGGATCGTCACGACAGCCGGGTATGGAAAGAAATACAAAAATTAAAGAAAAAATCACTACGAATAAGGCAGCCAATGAATAGGATGATGACATTGAAACAATTAGGGGGGGAATAACCATGCCTATCAGCATTCCAACAGTTAAAAACACGTTAGTCATCGCGGAGACCCGATTTCGGTCCCTATCTGTTCTAAATTTCTCGGGTAAGAGAGCAGCACGATTGAGGGTTATGGTGGTCAAGAAGAGTTCGTATAATAAAAGGAAAGAAACTAACCAAAGAAAGAGCGGAATGGCTCCAGAAACAGGATCGAGTTCAGGAGGGGTGAAGACAAAAAAGAAGAACACGCATACAGGGACTGAACTAAAGATTATCCATGGAAATCGTCTACCCCATCGTTTCCAGAACCGATTGGGTCGATCAGAAAGAAATCCCATTATGGGATCATTGACAGCATCCCAAATTCCGAAGATCACGAAGGCTAGTGTTACCAAAAATGTCGGCAAAAGGACAACCGTCTCATAAAAGAAAAAGAGTTGCGTGGTTAACAGGCCGGGTAAGGCTTCAAACGAGAAAGAACTTATTGAATAAGAGAGAATAATTGCCCAAGAATGGTCCATTGTACTTTTTTCTTTTGTTACAGTAGTTTCATTACCAATTTCCATATTTGACATGTTATAAAACTTTTTTATTATTTCATTATTATTTAATGATCAATGATCATCAAAAAGTTGAATGATCTTAGATCATTAATTCGTTTCAGTATTTAAATATTTCTTTCGAGTGAACTTT
>CAYLZE010000008.1:86099-110981 GCA_964388035.1 uncultured archaeon | reverse complement strand
ACAAAATTGATGGGAATTGATCAAGTCATTGAAGCAGTAAAATTATGGGAGGAAAAGAAAGATAATTTAAATTATGAAGTAGATGGCATGGTAATTAAAGTGAATGATTTAGACCTGCAAGAAAAGTTGGGGTCCACCACCCACCATCCACGTTGGGCAATTGCATATAAATATCCCCCAACAAGAAAAACAACAAAAGTTAGAGGAATTGAAGTTATGGTTGGAAGAACAGGTGTTTTAACTCCCGTGGCATTATTAGATACAATCCATTTATCAGGAACCGACGTTTCGAGAGCATCTCTTCACAATGAGGATGAAATTAAAAAAAAAGATATTCGGATTGGAGATACCGTGTTAGTTGAAAAAGCAGGAGAAATAATCCCTCAAGTTATAAAAGTCATTAAAGAAAAAAGAGATGGCAGTGAAATTGAATTTAAAATGCCGAATATTTGTCCATCATGTGGAAGTGCTGCTAAAAGGTTTGGCGATGAAATTGCAAGAAAATGTATAAATGCTCAATGTCCCGCACAGATCAAGAGAAGAATTAACCATTGGGGAAGTAGGAATGCCATGGATATCGATGGATTGGGACCCAAATTGTTAGATAAATTAGTTGAAAATCACCTCATTGAAAATATAGCAGATATTTACGATTTGAGGCAAGATGATCTGGTGAAGGTGGAGAGAATGGGAAAAAAATCTTCTGCGAATCTCTTAAAAGCTATTGAAGAGAGTAAAAAAAGGGGTTTATCCAAGGTCTTGTATGGATTAGGTATTCCTTATGTGGGAGAGCATGTCTCACAAGTATTAACAGAACATTATGATAATATTGAGGACTTGATGCATGCTACATCAGAAGAACTCGAAAATGTTGATGAAATCGGCCCAAAAATCTCAGAAAGTATAATTGCATTTTTTAATGAAGAAAAGAATCAAGAATTCATAAACCGCCTTAAAGCTCAAGGAATAATAATGAAAGCTGAACAGCAAGAACGTGATAATTTTTTAGAAGGTAAAAAATTCGTTTTTACTGGAGCATTGGAGAACTATACTCGAGCAGAAGCTTCCGAATTAATAGAGAAGTTTGGTGGAAGGATTACTACTTCTGTTAGCAATGAGACAGATTATGTGGTTGTGGGAAAAGATTCTGGATCGAAGCTTGATAAAGCAAAACGTTTGGGAATTCGAAGATTAAATGAAGATGATTTCACCAAATTAGTGACAGAGAAACAATTGAAGGAATCAAAATGATTATATCAATCCAGATTTAGCAAGGAAAATTAGAATAAAATCATCTCCGTTTTTTTAGATTTTGCATTTTTAAATCTAGAAATTTTAATCCTCAAAAATAAAAATATTGTCCAAATCATCAAGATTATGAAACTAGAAAGTAACGATATTAAAAATAAGAAAAATATCGCTTCAGAATTTACTTGCGATGGAAAGGGTTTATCCCCTCATTTAAAATGGTCTGATATTCCCCAAGGAACTAAGAGCTTTGCTTTATCCTGCGAAGATCCCGATGCTCCAGCAAAAACATGGGTACATTGGTATGTTTATGATATTCCTTCAAATATTAATGAAATTCCCCAAGGGGGACCCGTTCCTGGAAAGGAAACTAAAAATGATTTTGGTAGGACAGGATATGGAGGTCCTTGTCCTCCCAAAAATTCGGATGCACATAGATATTTCTTCTCTATTTACGCCTTAAAAGTAGACAAATTAACAGGTGTAACTAAAGAAAATTTTAACGAGATTGTAGAAAAAAACGCTATAGAATCAGCAGGACTAATAGGACTATATAAAAGGAAGTGAAGGCGAGAGAAAATTATTTCTTGGAACATCTTAAAAAAAAGTAAGGTTTAAATCATGTTTGGTTTCTAGAACGAACATGATTGTAATTTAAGTAGACAGAATTTGTTATTAAAAAGATTATAATAACAATTTGCTGTATTAAAAAATTTTATCAATTCAAAACGATATACCATTAAATTAAAAAAACTTTAAAAATCATGAACATAATTTATTTTAAATTAGAAATTCAATATTTCATAAATAAATATTATTAAAAAAAGTTTGAATTACATACAAGTAGAGGAATGTATTGATATATGATATATCAAGGGCTATATAAGATATTAGATTTTTACTTCGAGCTAAGTGGGAATTATTATAAACGGATAGATGATTATTTTAAGAATTATCTAGAGCAGGAAATAAATTTAAAATTATTAGAAGATGATAAGAAAGGAAATTTGCGCAAAAATCTACGGATAATTTTAGAGGCGATTCAGAAAAAAATTATTCAATTTGGATTTGACGATGTTATAACAAGGGAAAAATTCTCGGAACCTTATTTGCAATTTACTAAATATGACATGACCTCTCTTAGCTCTTGGAATGAAATTTATAAAAAAATGGTTTTACCTTTAATATATGAATTGTTATTTGAAGAGATTCTAAAATATCTCGCTAATTTAAACCCAAAGGCCGCTCTTCTAGAATTAATCAAGATGGAGGTAATTCCCATCGAAATTGATGTAAAAATGAGAAATTTGAAAGAATTATTTGGTGCCAATCCTGGTAAAATTGAAAATTTGCAAAAATATCTTAAAATCCAAAAATCCATAATTAATGAATTTCAGAAGAATAAAGATTCCATTGAAAGCTTAGAAGATTTGAAAGAAACAACTGAAAAAATACAGCTGTTATATTTTATTTATCGAATTCTTGATTTTTTTCACTTGCAATATGTCATTGATTTTTCCCATTTAGAAGTTTATTTAAAAGATCATCTTAAAATGTGGTTAACGTCCATTCCATTAGTATCTTTAAGGAATCCAGAGCTGTACTATTGCGGAATATTTTTAGCTCATCACTTAAATATTAAAATTAACGAACAAGAAGTTAAGTCCTTTTTGAACGACTTTTTCGATGAAGTTTTGAATGAATTTGAGTTTCCTTTATTAGAAGCTTCTAGCAAGGTCTATTACCTCATTAAATCCCTTGATTTATTAAAAGTGGAAATCTCGGACGAAAAGAAGTTTCAGTTAGTCAACATAGAATCTAATTTACTTGACACCATTTACTTGAGAGAGTTAGAAACGGCGCACTTAATAGTCATTCTGAAATGCCTAAGAATGCTAAAGCTAAGCAAGCTCTTGGAATCTCCCAAATTGAAAGGAATCCGAGATGAGATAGAGACGAGAGTAACCCTCGAAGGAATAAAGCATACTCGCGATGGGTTAATCACTTCCGAAGCAACTTATTATATGATTTTTCATCGTTATGCCAATAACACGCTAGAACAACTTAAGGACTTACCTCTATTAGAGGATATAATAACTAGAATATACCAGAACTTGGAGCTTTTGGTCTTCTCAAAAGATACAAATTATGACTTATTTAGTGAAATTTTTTACTCTTGTGAAAGCCTCAATTTGCTTAATTGTATCGAATGTAAAGAAACCCTCCTTCATCTTACCAAATATCTTTTTCCCGAGGAAATTCATAAACAATTCATGGATGTGAAGGATTTTTCATCCCCAAAAACCAGATTTCGCCATTTTTACATCGATAAAATAACTGGGAATACCCTTTATCTCTCAGATTCTGAGATGATCTCTGAGTAACTTTGCTTTTTATTAAAAATAGTATTAAAATAAAAAATAGTAAATTCTTCATGCCAATTGATTGCATTTATTTCTTTTAACAGTTATAATTCTTACCATATCCATTATAGAAGTAATATAGCTCAAAATCTTCCTTTTTGCTCCATCTTACCATTTTTTATCTAAACAAGTAAAGATTAAGTTGCATCTAATTTCCTAAAATTCAAGCTTTTAAATTAAAATAATGAAAACATGTGTCCCTTTTCTGATTAAAAGAAACTTTTTATTTTTTATTTATAAAATTCTCTTCATATTTCTCTTTTTGATCGAGATTGGCGTAGTTTTTTAGAATTTATAGACCAAATCTTTATATAACTCTTTTCTTATCCTAGAATTGAGATTTAACAAAAAAATTATAATTTAAAGGTGAATTTTATGTACAAGAAAATTTTATTGGGTATGGACGGCTCGGATGATGCGAAGCGAGCTGCTAAAAAAGTTCTGGAACTTCAGCAACCGGGAGTTACTAAAGTTGTTGCATTTCATTCTGCCGATCATCACATGATTCCCATTCGAATCTCATTGGCTACGCCTCTGGGGGGAACTTATGCAATTCCTGCAGCAGATTATTCGAGAATAAGGCAAGAATATCGTGAAGCAGGCACACGTTTATTAAACGCAACGGACAAAATGTTTAAAGACGCAAACATTGAGATTGAGACGCGTTTAATTGAAAGTGAAGATCCGGATCAGTATATTGAAAGAATTACTAAAGAAGAAAATTTCGATCTGGTCGTTTTAGGATGCAAGGGACACCATTCAAAATTGGAAGAGGTATTTATTGGTACCGTTGCAGAAAATGCCCTAAATAAGGCGGCTTGTGATGTATTATTAGTTCGCTAATCGAACTATTAATCTATTTCTTTCTTTTTTAAGTTGTTTTACTTAAAATTATTTATTTCGCTTTTTTTTTTACTTGAATTCTAAGATTATAATTCCGTTGATCACTTGCAAATTCATATTATCTGAACAATTTTGAGAATTAAATAATCTTTTTTTTAGGATGGAATGAATTGAGCACATAGTGGGAATAATTCAAATTTTTCTTACTTTATATTTTCAGTGACATTATTACAAATCATTATAAAATGCAGAATTATTTCTGATAAATTTTTTTATAGTAATTGAGGTTAATATGCAATATTTAATATAGGAAAAATGATATAGAATATTTTTTGTTTTAAAATTAAAAACAAGTTCATAACGTAAATTTTGTTATTTTTATTAGTAATCTATAAATTTTAATAATAGCAAATTTCAAAGAACTAATATCTAGTTAGAATAGTTACAAATAAATTAAGAGGAAATAAGATGAGAAAAATGGTTATTGGAGGCAATTGGAAAATGCATTTAGGTACCTCAGAAGAGGCAAATACCATGCTAAACCAATTGATTCCTCTTGTGAAAGAGGTAAAAAAAGTAGATATTATCATTTTTCCTCCTTTCACGGCTCTATATTCCTTATCCTTCTTGAAAAATACCAATATTAAGTTAGGAGCACAGAACATGTACTTCAAGGATGAAGGCGCTTTTACAGGGGAGATTTCACCGCAGTTTTTGAAACCTTTAGGCTGCGATCATGTGATTTTAGGACATAGTGAACGGAGAACGATTTTTAAAGAGACGGACGAGTTGATAAATAATAAAGTGAAAAAGGCACTTCATTCTAGTTTAAAACCTATTGTATGTATCGGAGAGAATCTTGAGGAAAGGAAGAAAGGAAAAACGATGGATGTCATTAAATTTCAATTTCAAAATACCTTCAAGGGATTAAGTAAGGAAGAAATGCGGAATATTATCATTGCTTATGAACCAATATGGGCCATAGGAACGGGAGAAACGGCAACTCCCGAACAAGCCGAAGAGGTGCATGTTTCTATAAGGGAACTACTTTCGAAAAAATATGATAAAGACACATCGGAAGCAGTTAGAATTCAATATGGTGGCTCCATTAAGCCGGATAATGCAAAAGAATTATTTTCTCAAGATAACATAGACGGTGGATTAGTGGGAGGCGCTTCATTGGAAGCAGAATCTTTTTCTAAAATCATCATTGCTGCTCAAATGATTTCAAAATAAACTGACTTTCTTTAATTTACTAATTTTCTTTTGGTTTACTTTTTTATTTTTTACGCAAGAAAGTTCAGTATGCTTTAAATAGAATCATTTCTTTTTAATGAGCAAATTAACATGCTTTAAGCGTTTTCAATTTCTTCTATACTTTTACCCGTCAGAACGGATTTGTTTTTTGATTCGAGTATATCAATTTCCATGTTAGCTTCGGAATCAGCTTTTTTTACCAATAACCATTGTCCCTTATTGCGCATTTTAATCAAGGAGAATTCCCCCTTTAACTTCTCACCATTAAGCAGCATGGTAATGTGTCCTTTTTTAAAAGCGTCTTCCATGGAGATGGGTTTATTATCTTTCTGAGATCTGTTTTTATAGGTACCTCGATCCCATACCATTACTTTTCCCGCACCATAATTATTCACTGGGATGATTCCTTCAAAAGAAGCATAATCAAGCGGATGATCTTCCGTTTCAATTGCAAGACGCTTTACTTTAGGATTCAAGGATGGTCCTTTAGGAATTGCCCAGGATTTTAATACGGAATTAGATTCTATTCTGAAATCATAATGTAAATGGCTTGCTAAATGTTTTTGAACAACAAAAATACTCTCTCCAGATGTTTTTAAAACCGCTTCTGGTTCTGGCGATTCTTTCAAATTCCTTTTTTTTTTATATTCATTTAAGGCCATTTTTCTAGTACGATCTCCTACAATTTCAACTAAATTGACTACTAAGAAGTAATGCTGATTTATTCTTAAATTTAAAGAATAATTTTTATAAATCACGGCTTAAATTTATCGGAAATCAGAGAAATTTTATCTTGGAAGGAAAAGGTTAAAAATCAATGTGGACAATTATTGGTTTATCTTGAAAAGCCAATTATCATGAATTTTTGTTATCTCTTTTAAAAAGTAGCCATTGAATTTCGCTGAATTAAAAGGTTCTTTTCCTTTCAATTATTAGCAATTCAAAATAAGTGATGAATAAGGATTCTATTACACGAATTCACCTTTTTTCAATTAAGCTCTAAATCCCAAAATTCTCGCATTTAATTTATATATGAGATAAATTTAAATTAATCCAAAAAGCAATATATGAGTGTAATTTTTTGATGAATTGTTAAATAAACTAATTAGGATGTGTATCCATGACTAAATTAAAAGTAATTAAACAAGATAAAAGCATTGAGGGTTTTAATCCCAACAAGATTTATGAAACATGTATAAGATGCGGCGCATCGGAAGAAATCGCTAAACAAGTTTCCCGGAAAGTTGAAGAAGAGCTATACATAATACCCATAAAAAGATTAAAAAGTCTTACCCTTGAAAAATTGAAAGAGTTAGATAAAGAAAGTGCTCTCAACCTAATAAAATATGATGTAGAACATGCTCACTTAGAAGAATCTACATATGGAAGATAATCGAATTTATTAAATGATTTTAACATATAAATATGAATATTATAGGGTATTAGGTTCTGGTTCTGGCTCGGGAGATGGTATGGTATATGGATTTTTAGTGGGTGATGGTAATGTTTGCGAAGATCCTCCTAAAAAATACTTTCCAAAAGCAATTCCCGTGAGTTCCGCTCCTGCTCCTATCAGAAGAATAAGGGTACTAGTTAATAGATCTTGGTTAAATAAGAAAAAAATAATTATCCCTACTATAATATTAAATATCCCTACAATGAGTTCTATTAGTTAGAAATCATGCGCAGAAAGCAGTCTATTTAGACTAATTGCACCAGCAAGGATAAATCCAATGATAGCATTAGCCAGATTAAACGAATTATTCTGCATATAACTTAATTGGGTAAGTAAAAAAAAACAGACCAAACCAGAGTCAACAATGGAAAGATGCTTTTCGAATTAAAAATTTCTTTAAAAATCATATCATGTTCCCAACTCTTACGCTAATAGAAAACTAGGGAATATTATTAATAATTTAAAAGTGCGGTTAAAGATTTATTTATTATTTAATGAATCAAAGAATATTATCCATTTTTAGAATAAAGATGAATCAATGAAAATAGAAAAAAAGATGGTCTTAACTTTTTTAAAATTGTGATAGCTATCGTTCTTTTATAATATTATTACCAAGATTATAATTAATAAAAAAATCCCAGAATTCAAAATTCCTTAAACATAGCGCCATTACTTAATATATTATTAATCTTGTTTAAAAGAACGGTTAATTCATGACAATAAATGGGAGATTTTTCATTTATTTCATAATAAACATAATTAAATTGGCGATTTTGCTCCTTCTATTTAGATAAAATACAGTTCAATCATAAAAATAATAAATGGGAGGTAAGAAAATGAAAGGATTAAAATGTGCAAATTGTGGAAGAGAAATCATCACGCTACCGCAACATTGCGGGCAAGATATGATAATAAATGAAGAAACGGGGCAACTTGAATGTTGGATGGGACCAACGTGCGGATATATTAGTTTCGATAACATGATCTGTTCGGAATGTAGAGATGAAACGTGCCAGTAAATAATTTAGATTCTAAAATAAATCTATTTTTCATAATACTTGATTTCTTTGGGGAAATACACTTATTAGAAGGATGTTAAGACTAACAACAGAAAAATAGAATGTAAATACTAAAAGCGTGAAAGGCTGGCATGCCGTTTGTTCTGAGATATGGTCACATCCGCATGCAATTGCTTTCCTTCTTGAATATCTCTCTGATTTATTTTCCATCTTATTATTACTCTTGAAATATTTTAGTTTATCTATTTCTAATTTTTTAATTATGGATAAATATAAAAAAGTTTATTCAGGTGGTTTATAAAATTTATGTGCAATGCAACCATGTAAGCATTTTCCACAGAGATCCCCCATGACGAAGGGACGTTCATCCATGAAAGATTTATCAAATGCATTCTGCCTCTTCATTCCATTAAAATAGTCATCGATCATATTCTTCTTTTTTGCACGTGGTGGGAGAGTTCTTTTAGTTCTTCCACCTGTTCCACGGACCAAACCGTGGACAGCTAGATAACAACGCATTTTTTCTGCTTTACAATATTCATATTCTTTTTCACCAATTTTTACATGATATGTTTCACCACCGAGTGCTAATGCTTCAGTAGGACAATCACGGACGCATTTATAATTACATTTTTCAGGTTGACATAATTTTGGACCATCATACATAGGACTACCTACTAAGGGAGCATTAGTAATAATTGAATTAAAACGTACTCGAGAACCAAATTTTGGTACTAAAATTAGCCCACTATAGCCAAATTCGCCAAGCCCTGCTGCCACTGCAGCATGACGATGAGAAAAATCGGCCCAAAAAAGAGGATCTTCTTCAACAATTTTATGAACAAACCGATAGTGCCCCACGAGAAATGTAGGTGGAAATAAAAGGGCCTTATATCCCTGTGTTTCTAGAATTCGTTTTGATGCAAGGTTTCCCATCCGCGATAATTCGATATTAGTTATCCCAAATCCATAAAATAGATAAGGGGAAGCGCTTTTATGAGGTTGGTTATATTCTCCCCAAGAATTACAAATTTCATCAAGAAGTTTCATTCCAATGGATACAACGCATATAGCATCTTCCATATAATGTCTGGGATGAGTTACATCGGGGCATCCTTCAAATCTAGAAATGGGCGCAATTCCTACAAGATCTGCACCTTGGCCAATCAAAAAATTTTTAAGATCCTCCGTTAAAACGTTATTTTCTACCATTTTTTATACTTTTTAGAGCGTTAAATAAACTTTTTATAAGGTTACTAAATGTTGTTTCACTTTCAAAAGTTTGATAAAAGGAGAAAATTGAGGTTTTTAAGACGAAATAGTCTATCAATAAATGCTCCATTCATGTTCTTTTCTCGAAAAGCTTATTAAAAAAATGGAGTAGATATTAACGCCATATAAACATTTTTTCATAAAATAAGGCATAAAGTCATAAAATAGTCTTTATACAAAATTTGTTAATTTGAGCATAGTACAACAGGCAATGTCTTTCCTACTTATGTTAATTTAGATATTATGCATCAAGAAATTCTATAAAAATAGGATCTTATAAAAAGAAAGAATTATTTCAACGATCTCAGTGAATTCAAATCGTTGATGAATTAACGAATTTGATCTGAAGAATATTCGGCATGATCGTCATTTTACTCTTTAGATTTATAAAATGGGAACTTATGAATTAGATTAGATTCTTCTCTCGGAATTTCCTTTGGTTCTTCTCTAGGTAATCGTTCTTCTCGAGATAATAATGGAGGAAATTTTGCATGAGGTTCGGTTTGGTACCAATACGCGGTAGAAGAGAGATCATCGGATCTTTGGTTAGCATGCCCGCTTTCAATCTTAACTTTAATATTTTTATGAAAGTAAATAGGATCTTCTACATGATATCGATAATAGGAGATTTTCCCCGTGAATTGCTTGCCGCCTGGTAATGTAATGCCGAAGTAGGGCGAACAATAATATTGAAAGGGACTCCATGACGTGCAAAAGTAATCTTCGGTTCCCGTCCCATATAACCGCCTCTCTCCGTCATCAATCTCAATATAATCGTCTCCCTCTCCAGGCCAATTATGAAATTCCGGGTTTTCCGGGACATATAAATTATGAATGTTTAAGTGACATCCAACAAAATGCCCTTCTCCTTCAGCTTCTAGAATCACGTAATCGTTTTTATGGGTTGGATTCGTTTTCCAAAACTTATCAATGCGGTTTCCCTTGATCTTGCCATAATCTTTTCCGTGAAATGGATTTTCACGCCGCCATTGCACGTGGAATCTCCCGTAAGAAGGGTCTAATTCATCATATTCTTCATAGTCTATGTAATAATAACAGACGAAATTATTTTTCGTTTCATTCTCAACTTCGATCCTGGCACTCTTTGAAAAAGGCATCGGAAACCAGCAATTAAATCCTTTTCCATCCTGTGGTCCCATGGAAAGAGGCAAGCTCCAATAATTCACTGTTTTTGAATGCCCTATTCCAAAAAAATCCCCAATCGGGACTTCCACGGAAGGGGTTTCTTCTCCATCCCACCACATGCGAAGAACCACTTCCCTTAAGTAATATGGTTCTTCTGAAGCGAGGGTCATCCAAATGTGTTTAATGCAGCCTACACCCTTAATATGACAAACTTCATGCTTATCACCGGGGCTCATTGTCACCATGTCAAGGTTAGCTCCCGATCTATCATAGCTCGAAATTCTATTTCTTTTTACATTTTTTCTAATCTTGGCAAGATTAGATAAAGAATGATATCCCATTTCCATTTTATTCAACTCGCATTTTTATATTAAGAATAATATACTTTGCTATAAAAATTACAGATTTTCTAAATCCTCTGGCAAAAATTATTTCACTTCTTTTGAAATTACTTATTCAGTTAGAGTTTGTCTTATAGCAGTTAGAACAGGTTCGGTGTTTTCCCTTATTTTTAAAACAATTCTTGCTTATATTGATTATACTTGCGTTTAACTTCATCATTCTTTAAATCTTCGGCACATTCATCTTCTTCTAAACTTTCTAATAATTGACGAATTAGTAATGCCCGTTCATGATGAGAAAGCTATAATGCTTTTTTTTCAATTTCATTCCTATTCGAAGTCATTTTTTACATTTTGTTTATAATTCAATATGATAAATAAAGTACGAAAAAATAAAGTTACTGGGATAATTCCATCGGACATTTATTGTAGCATTTAATGATGGAACAAAAATTCTAACATAGTTTAAAAAATTCTATTTGAAGGAATGAAATTTCATTTGAATCCATCCAAATGAACGATCAAGACGATATTGGATCATTTTTTTATAGGAAGTTAAATCATTTGAAAACTCACAATTGATAAAAATAAAATAAAAACTCTCCCTCTTCTTAAAGAATTTAAATAACCAAATTTAATTTGGAATAAAAATTTTGAATTTTTATACTATTAGGAATGAGCTAATAGACATAACTTTGAAATCTCTTTGATTCGTATGCGTAAGGTGGTTTCCGTAATCTTGGTTAATTCGCAAATCTCCTTCTGAGTAAGATAACCGTCCGTTTCCTTGGTAAGCATGTAGATAATTGCCGCAGCAATTCCTTTCGGATCTTTCCCAGAAGTTTTTAACCCTTTCGTTAAAGCATTCTTGAGCGTTGCTAAACCTTTTGCCTTAAGCTCCATGCCTAAGTTCAGCTTATCCGCGAATCGCACGAAATAATCGGAACAAGTTATGCGCTTTACCTGCATTTTTAAAGCAGGCAGTATCTTCAATACGACCATTTTGTAATTTTTCACCAAATTCTTCTTGGAAATGGGATATTGCTTAATAAGCTCTTCCATGGTAACAGGAATTCGATTAACCCTTAAGGCACAATAAATGGTAGCTGCAACTAAATCCTCGATTCGACGACCGAGAACTAACTTTTTTCTTACAGCATACCGATACATGGTTTTTGCGTCTTCAATCACGAAATCAGAAATGTTCAATAACGTTGCAAGATGCTTGAACTCGGGTAAGGCAATCCATAAATTTCTTTCAAACCCGTTTGTTAGAGAGTTGTTTATCTTTTGAAGCCGTTCAAATCGGGCAATTTGATTTGGGCTCAAGTAGTTACCATTGGCATCTCTACGGTCAAGAAACTTAGTGCGGGGCCCGATAGGACTGTATACTTTCTCATTGATGGTTCTATTATTTCTCTGATCCATTGAGTAGTTGACCAAGGGTGAGAAATCAATTATCTCCGACTTAATGGCACCACAATTCGAGCAGACTAAGAAACCGTTTCTCTCCAAAAAGGAAGGCGAGTCACAGCAAACCTCAATTTCACTTGCTCCTCTTTCTGAAACAATTTCTTGCAGGGGTTTAACCAGTAATTTTTCCATCATATATTGTACTGAAATATTTTTTTATTTATAAATCTTATTATTTTAATTTCGTGATATCACAATATCGATTTATTTATAAATATAAATATCTTATATAAAATTAAAAAAATCATTTTATGGTGATTAAAAAAAATGAATGAACAAACTTTAATCGATAAGGTGGATAGGAAAATAATTGAATTGATTCAAAAAGATCCTCTAATCACTCACACCAAGATTTCCGAAAAAGTGAATAGAAGCCAGCCCACTGTTGGTATCCGCATTAAAAAATTGGAAAAATCCGGCATTCTAGATTATCAAGCAGGGTTTAATTTAAAAAAAAATAACATGTACCTTGCACGCGTGGACTGTCAAGTAAAGGACCCCGATATGCTGCTTAAAACCATCGATTTTTGCCCTTTTATGCTGAATGTGTATAGATTGTCCGGCAGTTTAAATATGAGCGTGATGATTGGAAGTCATAGTCTAGAACATATTTATGAGATCACGAATTACCATTTCAGGAATAATCCCCTCGTCAGTGACGTTTCAATTGAGATCATTACCGACGTGCTAAATGACATGATCATTCCCCTGAAGCTTGACTTTAGGCCGTGTAAGTTCGGCATGAAGGAAAAATGCGTTGCGGCTTCAAATTCGATGATATTTTAAGAGAATTTAATTTCAGCTTTTTTACTCTAAATATACGTAATCAAATATTCCAAAATTATTTCATTAAATTTGAAAAAAGGTAAACAATAATTTTATATTAACTTAAATTTTTCATAATCTCTTTATATTTTTAATGAAGACATATTATTTAATTTGCTCCGTACGAGGGTTTTCACTCTAAATTCTTCTATAAATGCCTTTAAAGTGAGTAAGATTAATATCCATATATAGGGAGGAATTTATCTTCCAAATATTTAATAAAATAAAGAGGATCTAAATCTTCCTTTGTAATTTTAATCAATAAATCACGAGGTCGATAAATTTTTCCATATTGAAATACATTTTCTTTAAGATAACTGAATAAAGGTTGATAATTTCCCTCTTGTATCTGGTCTGATAATGCAGTAATTCTATTCTTGGCATGTGAATAAATCTGGGAGGCATAAAGATTTCCAAGGGAATAGGAAGGGAAATAACCAAAAAACCCCTCTGACCAATGCACATCTTGTAAGACTCCAAGAGCGTCATTCGGTGGGGTTATTCCCAATAATTCAGTCATTTTTTCATTCCAGACAGAAGGTAATTCATTTACGGGCAAATTATTTTCCAGGATCATTTTTTCTATTTCAAATCGTAAAATTATATGAAGTCCGTAGGTTACTTCGTCTGCTTCTACTCTTATGAAGGAGGGCTTAACAGTATTTAAAGCCCGATAAAATTCCTCCTCCGGATAATTATTTAAATTTTCGGGAAAATAAGTTTGTAACCTGTGATACCATTTGTTCCAAAATTCTTTACTGCGTCCTAAGATGTTTTCATACATTCTGGACATTGCTTCATGAATTCCCATGGAGGTCCCACTTGCTAAATTGGTTGAATTTATCTCTTCCATTAAATTCATTTCATAGAGCGCATGACCACATTCATGGATCGCCCCTAATATACATGCGGGAAGAAAATTTTCCCATATTCTCGTTGTAATTCTAACGTCCTTAAAAGCAAGAGAACTAGTAAATGGATGAGCTGAAATATCTTGTCTTCCTATATCAAAGTTAAAGTTTAAGTCTTTAACTAATTCCAAACTAAATTCCCATTGCCTCTCTTTATCATATTGTCTTTTTAGTATAGAATTATCAGGTTTGTAAGAGGAATTTTCTAATTTTTTCAAGATTCTTATCAAATGGTTTTTAAGATTTTTGAATATACCATCAATCCATTCAAAAGTAGCTCCTGGTTCGTATAAGTCTATCATTGTAGAATACCGCGAGGGATGGGTGGCTAATTTTTCTGCCTTTTCAATTTGTAAGTCGATTATTTGTTTGAGAATAGGTTCAAACAATTTGTAATCGTTTTTTTCCCGAGCTTTTTCCCATGCTTGATGACCTAAAGAAGCTGTTTTCGCAATCTTGGTAACTAATTCGTTTGGTAATTTGATTGCTTGTTCATATTCTCTCTTTGCTTCTCTTAAAATTGCTGAATCTATAAGATTTAAATTGGTCTCCTTTTCCACACTATTAATTAAATCAAGCGTTTTCTTAGATATGATTTTATCGTGAATCAATCCTTGTATTAGAGCTCTCTGCTCTGCCCTTCCCTTTACAGACCCTTTTGGCATAAAAACTTGTTGGTCATAATCTAATACATTAAAAATGTATTTTAGCCTCATTATTTCCCTAAAATGTTCTTTTAACTCCTCTATTTTGTTCATGCCGATCACTCTTTTTACACTTATTATAATTTCTAAAAGGGTAAGTTACAAATAGATTTTACTTTTTCTGCAATTTAAATCCTCTAATTATTTTTAATCATTATTCCGATATATTAAATTAAAGGTTCGTATCTTTTACTAGTTCTAAAATATAAAATCTTAATAATGGAAAATTCCTTCGTAAATCTTGATTTCAAGTTAAGTTTTTTTTGAATTTATGATCATAAATTTATTTTTTTATAGCAAGATTAATAAAAAGAGAAATCAAATTGATTAATAGATGAACCATGGTAAAATATAAAAGGGGACATCTATATTATCCCGAAATTCCAATATACAAAATTTTAGATGAATCCGCGAATCGTTTCCCGGATCGTCCTGCCTTTCTATATCCTGAAAAATTATCTTATAAACAATTCGAGGACAGAGTAAACTCATTAGCCAATAGTTTAAGGGATTTGGGAATTAAAAAAAACGATAGAGTAGCATTATATAGTCCCAACTCGATTAATTGGGAAATTGCATTTTTTGGACTTGAGAAAGCGGGTGCTATCCTTGTTCCCATGAACCCACAATTTAAAGAATCTGAAGTTGAATACGAGGCTAATGATTCAGAAGCAGTAGCAATAATCGTTTTTCAACCACTCTATCCGAATGTAGAAAAAGTTAGAAGAAAAACCAAATTGAAACATGTAATAATTATAGAGAATGATAGTAACCTTCCTTTGGATACTATCTCCTTTTCAGAATTGCTTAAAACCACCACCTCAGAACCCTCCGAGCATGAATTCAATTCTAAAGAAGATTTAGCCGCGTTAGTATATACGAGTGGAACGACAGGCTTGCCTAAAGGCACGATGTTAACCCATTACAATTTAGTTTCAAATGTGCTTCAGAATTCCCCTGTATTTGAGTTGAGCGAATTGGACATTGCCATGGCAGTGCTTCCTTTTTATCATATTTATGGATTAAATGTGTTAATGAATCAAGCTATATGGTTAGGGGCTTCTCAAGTGGTAACTCCTAGGTTTGAAGTGAAAGAATTTTGCGAATTAATAGAAAAATATAGAGTTACATATAGTCTTTGTGTTCCTCCTATTTTTCTAGCCGTAGTTAGACATCTGGAGAACTCTGATGTAAGCGGATATGAGTGGTCGGATTTGAAGATCTTTAATAACGGGGCGGCCCCAATTCCAATCGAACTTATTGAAAGGTTTAATAAATTAGTAAAAGAGAAATGTAATGCAAAAAATGTCACGATTCAGCATGGCTGGGGATTAACCGAAGCTTCGCCCGTGGTAGCCGTAAATCCGATGCACCGTCCCAAAATAGAATCCCAAGGAACGCTTCTTCCCGATACTTTTCATAAAATTGTCGATTTAGAAACTGGGCAAGAAATTCCTAAACGTGGAGAAGTAGGAGAATTAGTCATTAAAGGCCCTCAAGTCATGAAGGGATACTGGAAAAAACCACAAGCAACAAAGGACGCATTTTGGATCGATCCTAACACAGGACAGAAGTGGTTAAGAACGGGAGATTTGGCGTACATTGATGAAGAAGAATACGAACACCTTCTTGACCGAATAAAAGAGATGATAAAGTATAAGGGTTGGAGTATCGCTCCTGCAGAATTGGAAGATCTTTTATTTAAGAATCCGCACGTTGATGATGCTGCCGTGATTGGAAGCCCTTCTACAGAATTGGATATTGGTCAGATACCAAAAGCTTTTATTACACTGAAACCTCAATCAAGGGGAAAAGTTAGCGAACAAGACATTATCGATTGGGTTGCAGAAAGGATATCAGCATATAAAAAAATTAGAGAAGTCGAATTTATAGACAGCATCCCTAAAACTGGGTCCGGCAAAATTCTTAGAAGAGATTTAGTCGATCTTGAGAAACGGAAGTTAGGAATGGAATAGATCTCTTAAAGCATTGCAGAAGATTAGACAACTTAATTTGAATCATAAAGAATAAGGACCAATTATCAGGTCTCGATTCCTTTCTTTATAAAAGTTATTATAATACCCCAAAAGGTAAGTTACAAATAGATTTTACTTTTCTTGAGGTTTAGTTCTTCAAGAGATAATTTTCTCCTTTGCTCCAATACTTGAAATTGCGAAGACATGTCTTTAATTCGGAGTGCATTTTCTGGACACTCTAAAATGCATTTCAAACATCGCATGCATTTTTTACGAGAAATTCTTTTTTCCTCAATGTTAATTGCTTCATTAGGACATACTTTCTCGCAAATTCCACATGATTTACAGGCATCATTGACAATATACGGTAAGGGAATTGCTCGCTTAGTGGATTTAGCAACATTTTCCACAAATTCTTCAGAATATTGCGGTTTTTCAAAATCGATAGGGACTGCAGAATCATCCCTAAATTTTTTTAAAATTAACTGGGCAAATTCTCTTGCGATGTTTAAATCCTCGCTATTAGGTCTATTCGGAATGACGTTCCATCCCGCTATGTTAAAAGTATGCTTTCCTAAGAATTCTGCAGCAATGAGGAGATTGAAATCTTGGGCTTTTAAAATTTGCCCTGTATCGTAGGGAGCAACTCCCGATGTAATTCCACCATATGTGAAAAAAGTGGCACATTTTTTCCCATTTCCTTTCACGAGTTTTAGCCAATTTCTTATTTCTTCGGGTATTCTCCAATAAAAAATTGGAAATCCAAAAATGAATTGTTCAAATTCCAAAAAATTAGAGATATTTCTTCGAATTTTAGGTTTGGTTATATTAAAAATTCCGATTTCTACATCATTTTTAATAAGCTCTTGTTGTATTGCATCGGCAATCTTCTTCGTATTTCCTGTCGGGGAAAAATAAATTAAAGCAATTTTCATGGTTTCCAAAAAACGATTAAATATTTTTTATAACATCTAATTGCAAAGAATTCATACACACGGACCATGCTGTCAAAAGAAAGAGAATGATGATAATGCCTAATAACACCGGTTCATTTAATAATTCCTTTTCATTTCAAATATCTTTCCTTACAAATTGATCCGCTAAATTTTCAAGATCCTCAAAATTTAGTTCTCTTCCTAATACTTCTTTTACCTCATCTAAGTATTGTTTTGATAATTTTAAACTTAAGAAGCTGCCCCGATTTTGAATCATTTTTTGTAAGGCTTTTGGATAATCTTCTTCAGTTTTTAAGTCTTCTGGTTTTACTGGTTCAATTTTCTTTTTGGAAGAGGCAATGATTTTTTCTATCATATCTTCCTCTTTTCTTAAAGGATCCAGATCTATTTTGAAGTCCATTGAAGATAACTTTGCTTTAGAGGTTTTTTCCTCTTCTTTTTTTACTTTTTTTTTAATTTCTGGTACTATTTTCGAACTGGTCTGTAATAAAGATTTCACTTTAATTTTTTCTTTAAACTTTATTTCCTCGGGAATTTCAAACTTTTTTTTCCTTTCCTGTTCTTTTTTGTTCTCCACATGTTTTCGGAGATCTGTAGTTAATTCTTCCACTTTTTGTTTTAACATGTTGATATAGGAATAATCTTGATACTCATTACAGATTTGAATGAGTTCCTTATATTTTGCCATGGCTGCTACCATATTATTTTCTTTTTCCAAATTTTGGGCTTCTTTCATTAACCCCTCGAAGTTCTCTGGAAGAACCACTTTTAAACCCAAAATTTCTCGGATGATTTTCGTTAATTCTTTCAAAGAATTAGGCTCTTTTAGAGATGTGGAAATTAACTCTTTAAGATTTAGTTCTTGTTTAATCTTCGCTAGTTCCTTTTCATTTATTAAATCAACTTTATTAGCTAAATAAAGAAACTTAGAATACCGTGCTTCTTTTTTCTGGAAACTCAAGAATTGATTAATTATTTTCAGATTATAATTAGAAACATCAATTAATAAAATAATAAGATCCGATCCACTCAAAAATTTTGCCCAGAGAAGAGAAAAATTATCTTTTAATTGGAAATCCCATAGATCAAAATTTAAATTACTAATAATAAAATTGGATGCCTTAGCAAAATTCATGATCGATTTTTCTTCTCCACTCTTGAGAAGATTATATAATGTAGTTTTTCCCGATTGTATTGGTCCAGCAATTGCGATTTTTGAATGCATTCCTTTTTGCAAATTATTCATAAATTCCTTAAACTGCTTAGCTTTTTCGGTCTCATTTTCAATTTCTAAAGAATTTGGAAAAAGTGTATTGAACTTGGCAATAGTATTATTAACCAGTTTTTCCATATAACTTATTGAATCGATTAAATCCGTGACAAATAAAAAATAATTATCTGCTTTTCCTTGGTGAAATACTTGATAATTTGAAATGGGACGATGCAAGGTTTTTCCAGGAATAGGCATCATTAAATAATCTTGAATAACTTCCCTTACTTTTTCTAATTCTTCTTTTCCGAAAGCTAATGCAAAACTATGTGTAAAAACATGTTTTCCTTTATGGAAAATATGAATCTGTCTTAACATTACTACAACAATATAAAGGATTATAAATTTAAATGTTTTCTAGTTATTAGTTAAAAAAACAAGATAAATGTACCACTTTTAAGAAAAGATTTTTAAAACCTTAAATATTGATATATCTCTTAATTCATGCTATTCCTTATTTCAATCATTAACTGGGAATAAAGAAAAGGAGAGAATAGAGGGAGAAATAATCATAAAGACTTTTAAATGAATTTCTATTTTTTCAAAAGTATTGTTAGATTAAGTTATGAAGTTCAATACTGAAAAAATGTCATAAAATAGAATAATTATATCAAACTATTATATATAGAATAAAATTAAATTATTATATATAGTAATAAAATTAAATGTTTTAATCTCACTCAACATGCCTATAGAACCAGAACACATCATTAATTTCCTAGATAATCCATCCAATGAAAAATTCAGTACGGAATTACTTGATTTGTTTATAAAGCGGATTGACAAATTATGTTTTGAAGAGTGCCAAGTAGATAGAATGTAGCATGTTTCATGCTCTAAAATATACATGTCTAAAATCGCATGCACTCTTACACCCATGTGTACTAGACGATTTCTGCTTAAACTCCGTATTAAGAATGGTCTAAAAATTGATGATCTGCCTAAATTCTGCTATTCTATTCATAAAGGAGTGTTACAAAGATATTTCTATAATAAGACGGTTACATATCATCCTCACGATAGTTATTTATATACCATCGACTTTTTTGATGTGTACTTTCATGGCGATTATAGAAAATTGAATAAATTAATCGCATTTAAAAACTGGGAAGGGGCATTTAAAATATTTGATGAGAGAATTTATAAACGAAATGAGAATTTTAAATATTCTTTAACTGAAGAAAAAAATTATCTAATATTTCTGTTTGAAGAACGGATTCATATTCTTTATATAAATGAAAATTACGCCATTTGCAATGCTAAACGAGAAGAAATAAATTCATTGGAATTAATCCACGGTCTTGTTTCATTCTATATGGGATTAAATTTTCCAGATATTCTGGTTCATTATGTCCCTAAAGAAAAAGTAAAGATTTCAGCTAAAATTCCACGAGAAGTGATTAGAAAAATATCTGATGCTCCTCCTTTAGAAAATGGCTCTAATATCGATAAGTATTTTTGGAAAGATTTCATGGAAGATGTCGAAACTTTATCCAATATTTGTGGAGAGATTAATTTAAATTTTAACTATATTGGAGATTTAGAAATACAGTTAAATTTATTATCATCTTCTAATAGTTATATTGATAATAATAAAATGCCAATAAGATTTAGAGATTTACGATTATTATTCAATTTTATTAATCGCATTTATCAAGATTATTATATTCTCCATTTAGAAGATTATTTAGTAGAAAAAAAGAGTTAAGATTACATGATTTAATTACTAAAGAAGGGTGAAATTGTTATGTCCATAATTGAGAATAATAGTGAAGAAATAAATGAAATACGAGAATTTGTAAAAGAGGGAAGGATTGATGATGCCGTCAAGGAAATTGGTGCATATATAAATGAGTCCAACGAGGTCAATTATATCGATAGAATTGAGAATGTCATAGAGACTATCCTTCAAGAACATGGAGGAAAGACAGTGTTAAGATTTCTAATTGAGAATGTAATCATAGATATTCCTTCTTTATTAGAAAATTTATCAAAAAAAGATTCAATATTGCGTTATTCTTTTTTACTTCTCTTAAAATCCATGTGTGAAAATGAGTCAAATCTATTCTTGCCGTTTGCCGATGAATTACTTAATTCTGACGATCCAAATGTCAGAGAAGCATTTTTACAGTTACTCATCTTTATAGAAGGGGGAGAAAAAAAAATTAAAGAGGAGGATATTCTTTTGAATATTGCGCGCAAACTCAATGATGAACAAGAATTTGTTGTCAGTAAAGCAATCCAGCTCTTAAAAATAATAGGAAACGATTCACCTTCCCTCACCACTAAAATTTTAACTACTTATCTGAAAAGCAATCCTGAAAACGAGCAATTAAAAGCTAACATTGATAACATATTAAAATCTATCGTGTCTATAGAAAAAATTGATGAAATCATTGAGGAAGAAGCAATCGCAGGAGGACAAGAAGAAGGGATTAAAGCACCGGCATCAGAAAAAAGTCAGGATTTTGAAATAAAAGATGGTAAAATTCAAGAAAAAGAAAAAAGCAATATAAAGGAAGAGAAGATGCTTGAACCTTCGATTAAGCAAAAAGAAGCAGAAATTGCTATGAAATCAATTGAATTACAGGAAAAAGAAAAGCAAGTTTTGGAAGGAGGAGAGGATAGCGTCAAACAAGTCGAATTAGCAAAAGAAGAAAAAGAGATAAAAGATAAAGAGTTAGAATTAAAAAAGAAGGAATTAGAACTTAAGCGACGAGAATTGGAATTACAGGAAAAAGAAAAAACCTTGGAAGAGAAAAAACTAGATGAGAAAGAAAAAGCATTACTGCATAAAGAAGAGTTATTGGAGAAAGAAAAGATACTATCTCAAGTAGAAATAGAACTACAAAAAAAAGCGATAGAAGAGAAAGAAAGAAAAATTAAGGAAGAAGAACAAAAGAGAATTCAAGAAAGATTAGATGAACATAATAAAAAATACGATACATCCCCTTAAGAAAATTGGGATAAGCAAGTACACCGAAACAGTTTTATTTATAAATTTTCTGTTAAATTCTGAGGAATAAATCAAATTTTTTGCTTATTTTCAGTTATAGGAGTCGTATGTAATCTAGTTACTAACTTACCAATATATTCAGCTCTTGGACTTTCTAGAGGTATAGATAATTGTATTTCTTTCGCCAAATTATAAGCTAATTCAATATAATTTAAATCCTCTAATAATTCTATTATTTGAATTTTATAATCGAGATCATCGAATTTTTGTTTACCGTATTCTAATAATTTTTCTTTCAATAAAATATCGATTTTCTCGGTTCGTTCTACCCATTTTACCTTTTTTACGAGTTGTTTGAATGAATTCATGATATTATACACTTCTGTGGTTCCGTAGCTATCAATATTTTTAAGCACGTAGAAGATATATAACTCTGCTTTTTCCCATCGCTTGAACTTTATAGAATAGTCAATTAATTCTAATAAAGCTAATTCATAAAGAAATTTGCTCTCGATGTTGGGCATGAGCTTTTCAAAAATCCAGTCAAGAAGATTAGGCAGATTAAATTTTTCAATTATGTCTAAAAGGAATTTTTCCACAGCAAAATACAATTTAGCATTTTCTGTTTTAATGGAGGTTAAATAAGTCACCAATGCATATTTTACTCTCCCCATAGCATCTTCTAAATTTGGGGGATCTTCTGCAAATTTATAAAAGGCAGATTCCAGGATGTTTTTCACTTTTGCTTGGTTTTCAAAATCATAGGTAAAATAATACGACCAAGCGGGTTCAAGCTTTTCCTTTTTGGACCCTGTAGCTTTTTTTGCCCTTTCACCACTTTTTTCGACTTTTTCCTTCTTAACTTGATTTTCTTTTTGTAATTCTTCCGCTTCCTCATTTGAGAGAATTTCTAAAATTATTTTTTTTTTATCGTTTGGTACGATTAATTTAAAAAAAACCTCGCTTTCCTCATTAAATAAATCTTCTCTCAGGTCCTTTGGAATTGTAATTGAACCCGTTTTGGTTTTTTTTACTATATCTTCATAGTAAATATCTTCTTTAGATATATCTTTATCTTGCATTTTAGGTTGCTTTTTCTTGTAATATGCGATATATTATATGAATAAAAATGATTGGAATTCGATTCATGATAATGATTTTAAAATAGTTAAGTAAAATCATATTAGAATATTTAACTCTACTTTCTATATATAAGATCAAAATTTAAAATATATGTATTAATCTTTTACAGTGTTAAAAACAACTTATCTAACAGATCATTAAAAACTACAACCAATGTACTTAACTCAAGAATTTTGATATATTCGCGCAATTCTAAACTCCCTACTCTTTAAATAACCTCTTAATTAGAGGATTATGAGAAGATCTTCATTTCTAAAGAACGATAATAACTCGACTTTTAAATTTAATTTAAAACTTATATCTCAGTCATCTGGAATGTCGGAGTAAATCTCTCCTTCTCGATAACAATCAGAGCAATATGGTTCCCCTTCTACATAAATTACCTCCTCATCATCCAGTTCTACTCCGCAATATTTACATTTAATGATCTCTTTTTTTTTTTTCATCTATAACTTCACTACTTCCTCTTTTAATCATGAATTAAAATAAACATGAAATTATATTAACTGGTAATTGAAACTAATTCAACCCCTCTTATATCTAAATTCATATCAACATAGATCAAGATCGCGTGTCCTTGATGTGTATAGACCATTGGGATGGGATAATAATCCGCGTTTTTAATAATGCTCTTTTTAATATAAACGATCAATGTCTTCTTGCATACCGGACAATATACATTCGCTTTTTGTATTAAGTTCAATTCCTCTAAATTATTTATCATGTTATCTAATTCTATTTTGAAATTTTTAAAAATAACAGGATTTACATCCAAATAAGAAGAAAAGATGACTTTAACATCATATATTTCATTAAAAATTGTATATACATACTCCAAAATAGCTTCCATGACTTGAAATTGAACATCGTTTTCAGCTCCAATCGTATAAATCAAATCCTCTCTCTTTATATGAGCGATTTTTAAATTGCCCTTAGAAATGTGGAAGAAAATGTTATCTATGGCATGTTCTTTAATAATATTTAAATCTAATATAAAACTCTTGAAAGATCGAGGGGGTTTCCATTCGACTAAAGTAGAAAATTCATTACTAATGTTAATAAAATCAATTTTCTCCGCAAGGTTATTAAACAAAGACATGATCGTGAATAATACGTGGTTTTAAAATCTAATTTGAAAAATGGTATTCAAATAATTTCCTAAATTAATAATATAATATTGATTCTCCATTTTTAATTTGAGTATTTAATCTCACTCTTTTGGAATTTATTAATAGAAAATAAGTAAACATTATTTTAAGAAATATTTAAATTATATTACTCATAGAGGGAAAGAAATATGCAACTTAATGAATCAGAATATTCTTTGAAAAAAGCAATAAGTTATGGAATAGGCCAATTTTCCGATACAATCGCCCTGGAAATGTTTAGCTTTTTCATTTTTACATTTTATTATGCCGTAGTAGGATTAAATGTCAATATTATTACCATTGTATTTATTCTTTGGTCTCTCTGGAATGCGATTAATGATCCCTTGCTTGGTTCTCTTTCAGATCGAACCAGTTCCAAGTGGGGCAGAAGAAAACCTTTTATTATCCTTGGTATCATTCCCTTATGTATTATAATGATATTATTATGGACACCACCATTAGGATCAGAATTACTCACTTTTTTTTATTTCTTGATAATGGTTCTATTGTTTGAT
>CAYLZE010000008.1:3175-85999 GCA_964388035.1 uncultured archaeon | reverse complement strand
CTTTCTGGGGCACTGATGTTTGGAGATATTCTTCTTGGGGCTGTAATTGATCAAGATGAACTCGAGACAGGAATACGAAGAGAGGGAGGATATTATGGAATAAATGCTCTCATTACGAAATTATCCACAATTTTGGTAATCCTAACAATAAATTTCGTATTCAATAGTGTCGGATGGGCTGTATTTAATCCCATTGGAACCACAGCAGAAACAATTTTTGGTCTCAGGAGCCTCATGTTCATTTTTCCGGCAATCGCTTTAACAATCGGATTTATTGCAATCAGTCAATTCCCGATCTCTAAAAAAATCTATGATCAAATAAAAAATGCAGTTGATAATCTTCATGTAAAAAAAAAACTCAGTTAAAATAATAGCAAATACATTTTTTTTTATCTTACTTTACGATTTTTTAATGCTTTCAGTCAATAATGGGTCTAAAAACTTTTTTCAGGGCTATATAATATAATAAATTTAAAGAGTTGATTCCAAAAATTGAAAAATAAAAAAAAATTATTTCGAGATATAAATTCATTTCAGCCCACGAGAATACAAGAAATATATAAGAATTGGACTTTCACCGTGGTGCTAATTCAACCTGAAACATTTGGCAATATTGGAGCTATTGCGAGAGTCATGAAAAATTTTGATTTTCAAACATTAATCCTTTTCAATCCCAAGGAAAAGATGGAAGATATTCAAGGTCATGAAGCTCAAGGGTATGCCATGCATGGAAAAGATATTTTGTTATCTGCCAAAATAATAAATGTTGAGGAAAGCGAAAATCATCTTCTAAAATTAAAGAACTTTTTAAATCAATTTGATTTAATTCTCGCGACTACGGCAAAAGGGAGATCATTTACTAATTTAAGGCGGCTTGCTATTTTTCCCAGCGATATCCAATTTCCAATATCCAAAAAACCTTTAAATGTTGCAATATTATTTGGTAAAGAATCTCGAGGTCTAACGAATGATGAAATTGAATTAGCAGATATAATATTAAGAATACCTACGGATGACTCTTATTCTGCTTTGAACCTTTCTCATGCCTGTGCAATAATCTTATATGAAATTTTTAAAAAAAATCACGTATTGGAGATAGGAAGAGGAACAAAACCAGTATTAATTGCCGATCGAGAAGATCGCCAAAATTTATTCCACATTCTTAAAACCTTAATTGATCAACTGAAAATTAGAACATATAAAAAGCAAAATGTTTTCTTTGCCTTTAAAAATCTTATTGAACGAGCTTTTATCTCGAAGAAAGAGTTAAGCTTAATCACGGGGTTATTCTCAAAACTAGAAAGTATCGTTAAAGAGCTAGATTTATATGAATAAAATATTAGAAATTAATTTGTAATGTGCCAAACTATAAGAAAGAAATTCATTAATATGCTTCGGATAATACCTCAGAAATCATTTCTGTTTCAAATTTGCTCGGCTCTTCTATATTTGGCGAATGCCCGGAATTATTAAACCAAACTAATTCTTTTTTCGGGGCTTTTATTTTCAGATAATATTCTTCCGCAAGTTCACAGGGTACTTGAAAGTCATTTTTACCTTCGAAAAAGTATACGGGGACTTTAAGCTCTGGGATTTGCTCTAAGAAATTAATTTCACAGATCTCTTCCCACATCGCTTTAACCGAATGTAGTGCACCTTTAATTAGCTTAATGATATCAATGAATGAATACTCTGGTGAGCTAAAAAATTTCTTGTAAATCCACCATTGAGATTTCTCTCCATATATGGCTCCTCCGTATTTCGTCAACCATTTACGCTGAAATAATAAATCTTTAACATTATTTTGATAGGGAGGCTTAATGTTTAATAACTTATCAGCAACCTTTCTATTTCCTGCTTTTTTTGCAGCATCAAGAGCATACTTATACGAAATATCTTCACCCCTCGAAGCATCAACAACTTGTCCCATTCCTACATAAGCATGGATCAATTCAGGATATCTCTGAGCAATCAATATCCCCAAGACACTTCCCCACGAATGACCAAGAAGGAAAAGCTTTTTTTTATCAAATTTTTCAAGAAGATGGATTATCAATTCATGGGCATCCGATATAAATTGTTCAATAGTGAAAGATTCTTCAGGGATATCCTTGGAATACGACTTGCCTGCTCCTCTTTGATCCCAATTTACAATAAGAAAATCTCGCTCTAAATTCCTTTGGCAAATGTATGCTAAAGGCATTTCAGGGACACCAGGACCACCATGAAGGAATAATAATATGGGATTTTCTATATTATGACTGCGGATTAAAATCTGTTGGTCAATTCCTCCAATAGTTATTCTTTCTAAAGAAGCAATACTATTTAGGGGAACTTTATTCTTTACGTCTTTTATTTCAGGAGTTTTTGAGTAAAACAAACTAAAAATCGACATAATAAAAACACATTGAGATTAAATTATTTCTTGTAAAGTAAAAATCATCTATAAGAAAAAAATATATATGAACAATTTCGAACTCAATTTTTAGCTTATTTTTTTTGAATGCATTCTTGATGTTCTAAACGGTGTGAATGAGGATAATGAGAATAATTATACTAAAGAGTCCTAATGGGATGCTGGAGAATACACCCGATGCAAGATTACCAATATATTTTTCTTCTTTGATTAACCCTATGGAATATACGATTAAATTTCCCGTAGCAATTAAAGAACATGCAATTCCCAGCCATGGCAAAAAATTGAAATCTAATATTATGAATGAATAGGATAGAATATAAATAGTCATTATAATTGAGGCAATGCGGAGGTATTTTTTTCGCGATCCTACTGGAGCAAATTTGTACGCATCCATCCCTATTTCTTTAAAAATGTGCAATGATTGAAAAATTAGTAGTATTGCGTAAAAAATAAGTAATATTTGAGATGCCATGTGCCATCTAAATATTGAATTTTTTTAATAATTCTTTGTTAAGGTTTTTTCGTTCACAAATAAATCGAGGATAAATAATCTTGTTAAGATCCACGAATATATAAGGTGATTATTATCTTATATAAGATACATATGCTGCAATTGAATGTATTCTTGGTACTCTTCATAATTGAATAGAAAATCTTCAATTATCACGTGAAGAATTTCAAAAAACTGACGGAATAGCTCTTCCGGATACCACTTTTTTTCAAAGATGACCTCACTTATCAATTCTTCAGCAATAATTTGGGAATTAATGGGTTGATGATTAATTAAAAAATTCATCATGGCAGCTTCTACCTTCGATTCAGCTATTTTTTTAACTAGTTGAAAATATAAATCTCGCTGAGGATCAAAATAATAGGGATAATTTTTATCGTCCAAAATTTTTTTCAACTTTAAAACTTCTTCAATTCTTCGCACGCTATATTCTAATGCGCTAAGTTTAATACCGAATTTCTGGCAAAAATTTTCTTTCGAATCATGCATTGGAAAGGCTTTTGGATGTCTCGAAACGATAAAATAAGCAGCAATGAATAATTTAAACGTATTTTGAGGTAGTTTATCGCATCTCTTGAAAAATCTATAAATTATGGCCGTGGTTTCCTTTAAAATTGCATGGTTCTTCTCAAAATTTTCGAGGAAATCGCGACCATCTTTCATCAAATCAACAGTAATTCGCTCTTTGGTATTAAGAAATTCTTCACTTTCATGAATTAATTCCAACATTCTTCCTACACGACCTTATCGAAAAGATTTTTTGTTTTAATTATAAGTATTTGAAGTCCACGAATATTACTTCGATATTATTAGAATAACATCCATTTTATTTAAATGTGATGTAAAAATGCATCACTTTTAGATCAATAGTGCAAAAATTTAAATACAAACAAGGTCTAATTAAGATCAATAATACAAAATTGTCGGGATTTTTTCTTAAAAATGGCGGACGATGAGGAGACTAAGAAAAAGCGCATTACAGTAGGACTAGATGAATTTGACCATGCTGTAGTCTCCAAAATGGCAAATAATCGAAGGTTGCATCTATCTGAAGTAATCCGTACCATTGTTCATCAATGGATTGAATTTAATCCTGATCTTTTGAAAAAAAATTATGGTATTGACTTAAAAGAAGTGACGGAAGAATTATTGAGAGAAAGTTATGAAATTTCGTTAGATAAATCCTTAAAACCTTTTGAGGAAAAAATAATTAATGATTTACCTAATGTTTTCGCCAATGCAGAAGTCATTTCCGTTCATGATCTGGCAGAACATTTCGAGGTTGATGATAAGGCAATTAAAAGAATCATGTTTACTCATAATAAAAAGATTAAAGAATTAGGACTAAATTTGATTCTAACAAACGATATTATTACTAAGATCTCCGAATGAACCACTCAAAAATAGTTATTTGAGTTAGTACCTGACCAAAAAACCAATAAATCCCATGGTAAGTTAGTAAAAGAACTAAATACTAATCGTTTATTTCATTATCCATTCTTCCACATTTATGTAAGTTCCTTTTTCTTTCAAGAAGCATCAATAATTTGGTAAATTAGTCTTGCTCTCAAATGGCTTGGTCTCAGATTTTATTTTTTTTCGAAATTTTTTTATACTATTATGACTAAATTATAAAATGTCCGTTTTTCCAAAATAAATTCTATCTAAAATTGCAAAAAATATAATTATATTGAGAATCATGGTTGAAAAAGATATTTTACAATCAGAAAAAAGTGCAAAATCAATCATTGCTACTAATTTTAAATATTTATTGCTTGTAATGTGTCTTGTTCAAGTATTAGATGCATTTTGTACCGTTTTTCCTGGTGCCATTCCATCTCTTATTGCTTCAGAATTTTTAGGGGGCTATGACACCACCATGCAAAATTCTATAATGGCATTAGCCAATGGATTAGTAATGATTGGCATGTATTTTTTATTTTTTAATCAATATTTTGCCGATAAGATTGGACGGAAGAAAATGTTAGCATTTACCGTGATAGGAATGACCGGTGCC
The DNA here is from genome assembly GCA_964388035.1 of uncultured archaeon. GTDB lineage: Archaea > Asgardarchaeota > Lokiarchaeia > Sigyniarchaeales > SOKP01 > JALGVJ01. Next base: position 81,052 of record CAYLZE010000008.1, on the reverse strand, counting down.
TGCTTGGGAATGTTTCTCTCTTCGAGCTTCATAATGTACATATTCTTCGTCTTTCTGTTAAATTTTTTTTTCTCTTCTGATATTTGGATGATTTACATTACTGAAGATTCTCAGCCAAATAAAAGAGCTTTCTATTCCAATATTGCATTAATGGCTGGGCTTTTTGGCCCCATTATCATGGTCATTTCACGGGCAATTTTCATTACTAACACGGAATCTAATTGGAGAGGCATGACCATCTTTCCAATCCTCTTTGGATTTCCCTTGTTTTTCGTAATTCTTTTTACTCTAAAAGAGTCATCGAAATATCAAATGCTAACATCTGATCCTTCGAAAGCAATAAAGAGATCCTTTAAAGAAGATTTACGATCCATTTTTCAAACCGAAGAACGAGGTTCTTACATTGCTCTTTTGGCAATTGCTTTTATCCGGGGAGCATCCTCCATCTATATTGGATTATTTGAAAAGTATATTGCCGATACGGGGACCATTCCCCAATCTCAAGTGACTCTCATCTTTTTTATGACCGTTTTTACTGTCTTAATTGCTTATGCTGTTAATGGATTCCTGGCAGATAAAATTGGAAGAAAGCCCTTATTATACGTATGGAGTATTCTTGCTCCTATTTCTGTTATTTTATGGGTCTTTGGTGCTCAAAGCTCAAAATATGCATTCACTTTAGTGTTTATTGGATATTCAATTAGCCACATTACCTTTTGGGGGTCGTTGGGAATGATTAGGATTGCTAATATAGAATTACTCCCAACAGATAGAAGGGGGACGGGTGTGGGTTTTCGAAATCTAATTGGGGCTTTAGGAGGAACTTTGGGATTAGTTCTTAGTAGTTTAATTATATTATTCTTGGGCTTGGGAATCACTTTTGTTATCTTTATTTTTGGATATCTTTTGATCATTCCCATAACGTATTATTTCTTGAAGGAGACTAAAGGCGTGGAATTAGCCCTCATAAAATAATATTCTTTATTCCTATTTTTTAAAAAATTCCTTCATTTAATGAATTCCATTATTTTATCCAAACGAATGCTATCATGATTTTTACTTAATAATAATCTTTCAAATGAGATGAAATCGAATTTTAACCGCGTAAGCAATTTTTATCCCAAATAATTATTTCGTTATCCATTCTTCCACGTCACCCTCAAAAATATTATGTATCCTTTGTTTTATAGCTTCCATTTCAGCAAAATCCTCATTCGACACGGATTTAGCTAAATGCGTGAGTTGTTTAAAAACTACATCATACACCCTGTTGTCAATAAAACCTTCAGTATCCGGGTTAGAAAGATACCTCATTGCTTTATCATAAAAAAGAGGGATAAGTTTAACCAGACTTAATAACTTTATAGCACTTGAAAAGCAATCGATTTCATCGAACGCATTCTGATTTAGAAGAGCATTCCTTATTAGTTTAGCCATAAAAAGATCTAATTTCATATCCTCTGTAATGCCTTCCATTCCTAATATTTGCTTCACATCTTGAAGATTATGTTCCTTAGATAAAATATTATTTACAAAGTTTCGACATTCCATCCAATCATAAGGTACATCTTCCCAAAGAAGATCATTTTCCTTCCACCATTTCTCCACATATTCCGGATAAATAGAATAAGAATGCAACCAATTAATTGCTGGAAAATTCTTCAAATAAGAAAGCTCTCGATCTAATACCAGCAATTCTTGTATTACTCTCTTGGTTGAAGCAGTAACTGGCTCATTAAAATCACCCGCTGGCGGAGATAATGATGTTATTATGGTAATTGAGCCAGTTCTCTGCTCTTGATCTTCGATACTTTTTAAGCATTCTACTAATCCTGCTCGTTCATAAAAACTAGATAATTTTGAAAAAAGATAGGCAGGATAACCTTCCTCTGCAGGCATTTCTTCAAGCCTGCTTGAAATCTCTCTAAGAGCTTCAGCCCATCTCGTGGTGCTATCGGCGAAAAGCGCAACATCATAACCCATATCTCGATAATATTCAGCGATGGTAACGCCTGAGAACAAACTTGCTTCTCTTGCGGAGACCGGCATGTTCGATGTATTCGCAATAACAATGATATGCTCGGATATTGCCCTATTTGTTTTTGGATCCTTTGTCTCGCTGAATTGTTTTAATATATTTGCAATTTCATTCCCAGGCTCTCCACAGCATACATACACGATTATATCTGCGTTACAATATTTTGCTATTGTTTGAAGAATTATTGATTTTCCCGTTCCAAATCCCCCGGGCACGGCTACAGTACCTCCCTGGGCAATAGGAAATAATAGATCTATAAATCGGGTTCCCGTAATCAAGGGCTTCGAAGGGCGAAGTCTTTTTAAAAAGGGTCTAATATTAGTTATTCCCCACTTCTGCATCATGGTAAAATTTTTTTCTTGCCCTTCGGTTTTCACGCGATAAATTTCCTCTTCGATGGTATATTTTCCTTCTTTTGCTATAAAGGTTAATGTTCCCGTGATATCATTAGGGACCATTATTTTGTGCAATATAGACTCTGTTTCCTTTACTGCTCCTATGACATCTCCTCCGTTCACGATATCATTGGCAGATTTTAAAGGAATAAATTGCCATTTTTCTTGTCTTGATAATGATTGGAATTCAATCCCACATTCTAAATGACCGCTCTTATTAAGTTCAAAAATGGGCCCTAAGGGTCGTTGGATACCATCAAAAACATTACTTAAAAGGCCTGGACCCAGCTCCATCGATAAAGGAATCCCTAGACTCATGACTTTATCCTTCAATTTTAAATTAATGGTATTTTCAAAACTCTGTGCCACAACGTAAGTCGAGTGTATTTGAATGACTTCTGTAATAATGTTTTTATCTACAATTTTTAATAAATCATGAAGCCTTACTTGTTTTTCCAATCCCTTTACTTTAATTATCGATCCATTAATGCCCGAGATGAATCCCAAGTGATTTGTAACATTTCCCATTAATTTATGGTAATTTATCATTTAATTTATCTTATTAGTAAAAAGGAGAAACCTTTTTATTTAAGTTAGGGTGAAATTTATAATAGAGTTTTGATGAAATTTGAATAAAAGGAATCAATAATTAATTTTTTTTCAAATTTAAAAAAGGGGATACAATCATAACAAGAGTCAAAGAAAGTCTAAATGAAAAGGCACCCAGATGTTTGGGAACAAATTTGGACGGGTCTCAATGTAAAAATCTAACGTGGGACCCTTCTGGAATGTGTCACCATCATAGAAATAAGATCCATAACAATCTAAAAGGGAATAAGATTGAAAGCACTGTTTCTATTATTTCCAATCTCTCTTCTGAAGCAGTTTTCCATCAGAACAGTTCCCATGTAATTGAAGCAGATCTCTTAAAAGATTTAGAGGAATGTGAAGAAAATAGGAGTAATAAACAGAAGAATAAATTAATATTAGATGTAATGGAAATTGATGACGCGGTAAGCATCGATTCTCCTTCTTCCGGAAAAAAAGAACCACAAAGTATTGATTCAAACTTTAATAATGTTCATAAATGTCCTAAATGTGGAAATGAGGATTTCAATGAAATTCATGAAGAATTGGATAAAACCAACATAATTATGACCTATCCACGGTTGTACGGCACAAAGTTCCATTGCGATAAGTGCGATACAGAATGGAATTCAAGAAATGATCTAACGATATAATTCAACCACGATACTCCTTCTATATTAAATTAGAGAAAATAAGCTTAACTCTTAAGTATAAAATATATGCGGGATGCATTTTTTTTGTCACCGCCGCTGAATTAATGATAATAATGATGCAGTCTGCTGCAATAGCCCCATTCTATATCTTTAACCATTCTGCCATTAGCGATTTGGGCGTTATCCCAGAAACATCCTACCTCTTTAACACATCTCTAATAATCGCGGGAATTCTGATAATGATCGGAAGCTATTTATTTTATAAATACCACCGTGAAATGAAGATATTTATTATTTTTATGATTGCGGGCATTAGAACATTAGGTGAGGGAATTTTTCATTTAAAAACGGGAGAAATCCTTTCAATATCCGCTCTAATCACGTTTCTCTTTGCCAATTTAATGCCGATCATAACTTGTTGGAAATTATCTGGATCAATTAAGTATATTTCTATATTTTTAGGAATTCTAGGTCTCGTTTAGGTAATTAGAATGGTGATTGAAGACGCAGGATTCACGGCGATTTTTGACGCGATCAGACATGGTGGAAGTTAATGAATGATCGTTTATCCCCTCATATTATGGTTAATGGTATTTGGGGGTTATTTAATGGGAGAAAAACCATGAGGAAGGAAAAAAATAATCTTATTAATTTTTAATAAATTAAGCCTTAAGATTTGTACCCAGTTAAAAAATCCTATTGCTTTTACTTTTTTTTGATTGATATGAAAATAAGAAAGTTGAACAAAAACCGAACAACTGAACACTTATAATAACCTTACTCCCGAATAATAATAGATTCGTGGAATTTTGGTAATAAATAGACATTTTGACATAATGGACACGTATTATGCTGGACAAGCCAAGGCGTGATACAAGAGACATGAAAAATGGCATTACAATAAGAACATTCAACAATACGACTGGAATTAACATTCACTCGTTTGTGACAAATTGAACAGGTTTTAAAAATAGAAGGGATTGAATCCATTGGGTGCAACAATTTAGCGCCACAATGAGAACAGTAATTAGTTTTCTCTGGAATATAGTTTCTTATTTTGCACCCACATTTTGAACAATAATTTATCATTTCTATCCTTCTCTCATGTTATATTTCATTATTAAGTCTAGAAAAGCAATATTTCTATTAAAAATATTAATAGACCAACTTTTATTCCCAGGAGAAATGAAAAAAAATTGATCCAAGGAAAATATGAAGTTTTTTCAATCGATTTTTAAGTATAATATAATCCCCTGTTTAAATTTCTCGCAAGGAATTTAACATCAAGTAATAATAGAATAAAAAGAATTAAGAATATTTCAGAATAAACTCTTTTAATGGTGTGAAATATTCTTTTTCATGGGATAAAATATCATTATGTCCCGCTCCTTCTATTAAAATTAACTTCTTGTCAATATTTCCGGGTAATGCGTCATAAATCAATTTGGCTTCACTATTTGGGATGATCCAATCCCCGCTACCGTGAAGAATTAATACCGGCTTCTGAATTTTTCTCATTCTGGTATCATTAGAATAGTCTTTTAATGATTCGGGGGTGATTTTAGGACTGTTAATTCTAAAGAGACGGGTCATCATGTTATATGCGCTGGCAAAACTACTTTCAAATATTAATCCTTTTAGTTCTTTCGGATCATGAAAACCAATCTCGGCAGCGCACGTGCTACCCAGTGATCTCCCTTGAACAAAAAGAGAACCAGTTACTTTATTTTCCTCTAGCCATTTTATAAAATGATAATAAATTGGCATCGGGTCCGTTAACAAGCTGGTGTAGGTTGGGTGACCTGAACTATGTCCATATCCTCGAAAATCCATGACGGCTAAATTCACGCCTATTTTAAAGAATTCATTATAAAAATACTGATATTCAAGAGCAATTTCTCCATTTCCATGAAAGAAGAGAATAGTGGGGCATGTCTCTTCATTTAAGTAGAAATATCCTCCAATTTTTATGTTCTCATTAATCGCAAATGTTAACGGTTTAATATGTGGCCGTAAGTTATTAGGTTTGGGAGCTTTTCTTGGATAAAAAATTATGTTCGAAATACTTGGATCATCGATAAAAGAAGAATCCATAATCTTCAAATAAAGCATGAAAGATTATAAAGTTATATTATCTAATGTTATTTAAAGAGGTGTATGAACAGGAATAAAAAGAAAGTTAGAAATCATCCTTATCTAATCAAATCCTTGGTTATAGTTGGCGCTCTTGTAGATGAAATTCCTAACTTTTTCACAGTAGCAGATATAACATCTTCAAGATATTAGGTCCCTCATTTTATTATAAGTAGTTGAAAGGCACATCATACCAATATTGGTATATTACAAAATCAGTATTTCAGTGTTAACGTGCCCTCCATTGAAATTGTTAAAGAAACAGATTATTGCGGGATAGTATCAAGTAAAAAAGTTAATAAATCTGAAGTTTTTGAGCTTCCAAGGATCTAAATAAGAATTGAGTAAAATTGATCCTTTCTTGTATTTTTATGATAATAATTATAGCTAAGTGGGTGAGGTATTAGCAAAAGCATACGAAGTAGGAAAAACTTATGTAAAGTAATTCAAGAAAGAATTTTAGATTATTATCTTACTAATTTTTAATCTTTTTAAATAATAATTTAAATTTTTATTATTTTGAGCAATCAATAAAGAAAAATTCTTAGTGGATCAGATTCTATGAATTAATGGTTTTATTTGTTTTAACATAAAAATATAATTAAATCAAAAAGAAATTTTAAACTAAAAATGATTGATAAAGGAATTCTAAAAGGGGCGAATAGGAAGGAAGAAAGCTGGAAGAAAGTTAAGAATATTTTGGGGGAACCTTTTAAAGAAGCATTAGACCGCTTTAGAAAGAAGGTAATGGGGAGGAAAGATCTTGATCCAACTTCTTTACTGCAATTTGCCCTTTTCATGTCAATGGGAGTTATTAACATTCTAAAGGATGTTGAGAAAGAATTCGGAACAAGAGGACAGGAAATCGTGTCTAAAGCTTTAATTAAAACAGGATATGAAGTGGGGAGGCAAATGATTGATCCCAGTAAAATTCCCGAAGATATAACGGATGTTGAATTAATGAGTTATTTGGCAACTATCATTAACACGCAAGCTTGGACTTCTATCGAAGATCCCGTGATTGAAAGTGAGGATAGGTGCTCTTTTGATATACTATGGTGTCCTTTACAAGATGTATATTCTGCATTTGATTGTAGGGTTCAACGCTATTTGGTTCAAGGAATATTAGACTATTTTAGAGATCATGTTTTCTCTTCTGAATTTCAAGTAGAATTTACTTCTACCATCCCATCAGGAGCCAAAACGTGTAAATTTATAATTCAAAGAAAAAATGCTGGAGAAGCAGATAAATGGGAGACCTATTCAAAAACTTTAGAACGTAAAGCCATGGAGAAGCTTAAAAAAGAGAACGTGGAATAAAATATTCTCTTTATCTTAATAGAATTGATGATTCTCAATATGACAAGAAAAAAGAACTTGAATAAATAAGGTTTAAGAAAATCCTTTTCTATATTATATTATTACTTATCAAATTAAATTCAATGACTTGAAATGAATGAGAAAATTTCTGAAGATGAGCTTTCAAAGCTTCCTTTCATGAACATGAACCTCGCTCTCGAAGAAAGGGTTGAAGACCTACTGAACAGATTGACATTAAAAGAAAAATTTAAACTCTGTTCGGGCAAGCAAATGTGGTATACCAAACCAATCAAGAGATTGGGAGTAACATCTTTCAAAATGACTGATGGACCTCATGGAATTGCTCCACATAGTTCTGGAGAAAAAGAATGCACATATTTCCCTACCGCAATATGCAGGGCGGCAACTTGGAATCCAGAACTTTCAGAGAAATTCGGAATTTCCGTGGGGGAAGAGGTCAGAGAAATCGGATATCACATGATCTTAGGTCCAGGCATCAATATTGATCGTACTCCAATGGGCGGGAGGACTTTTGAATATCAAACTGAAGATCCCTATCTTAATAAAAAACTCGCTGTCGCAACAGTGAAAGGCATTCAGAGTCAAAAGATAGCAGCATGTGTAAAACATTACGCCTGTAATAATCAAGAAACGAATCGCTTTATTTATAATGCTAAAGTGAGTGAAAGAGCCCTCCAAGAAATATACTTGCCTGCCTTTAAAGCAACCGTGACGGAAGCAGATGCGTGGTCTTTCATGAGTTGTTATAATAAAGTGAATGGCATATACGGAAGTGAAAGTGAGGATCTATTAAAAAAGAGACTAATGCAAGAGTGGGGATTCCGTGGATTTGTAGTTACTGATTGGGGAGCAACTGCTCATTGTACTAGTATTGAAAACTGTATTAACGCTGGACTCAGCTTGGAAATGCCACGTCCCATACAATATAAGGTAAAAAGGATGCAGAAAGCATATGATGCAAGTAAATTCTCGCAAGAAGCACTTGATGAGAATATAAGAAGACTCTTGAGAGTCATGTTCCTAGTAGGTCTATTTGATGATGAGAGTACCCTTCCTAAAGGCAGCAGAAATACTCCCGAGCATCAACAGATAGCAAGGAGAATTGCTGAAGAGGGAATTGTCCTTTTAAAGAATGAAAACAATTTGTTGCCGTTGGATACAAATAAAGTAAAGAAGATAGCCATATTAGGTCCCAATGCTGATAAGAGAATGGCCGAGGATGGAGGAAGCTCGGAAATTCGCCCTCCATATGAAATTACTCCTCTTCAAGGCTTAAAAAGTATATGTAATGGAAAGATTGACCTCAATGCCTCTCCTTCTGAAGCTGATGTAGTTATATTTTTTGGGGGGTTGAATCATGAAGCTAACATGGATGCGGAAGGTCAAGATAAAAGTTCCTTTCATCTTCCCGAGGACCAAGTAAGAAAGATACAAGAGACAGCCTTAAAAAACCCAAATATTATTGTTGTATTAATAATTGGAAGCCCCGTTAGCATGAAAGAATGGATTGAAGAAGTTCCCGCGGTAGTTATTCCATGGTATGCTGGCTTAGAAGGCGGAAATGCTCTTGCGAATGTGCTTTTCGGAGAAGTGAATCCTTCTGGAAAATTACCAATCACCTTTCCTAAAGAATTAACCGATTCTCCTGCACACGGCTCGAAAGAAACATATCCTGGTGATAAAGACGTGCTTTATGCGGAAGATATTTTTATTGGGTATCGACATCATGATACCAAGCAAATCGAACCGCAATTTCCTTTTGGATTCGGTCTTTCCTATACAAACTTTGCTTTCGAGAATATAAATTTAAGCAGCCCAAAAATGAATAAAGAGCAGGACCTCATAGTATCAATTGATATCATTAATATAGGTGACAAGAAAGGTGCTGAAATCGTACAGTTATATTTGCAAGATGTAGAAAGTAGTATAAAAAGACCTTTAAAGGAATTAATAGGATTTAGGAAAGTGATATTGAACCCAAAAGAAAAAACCACGGTTAAATTTACAATAAAAGAACAAGATTTACGTTTTTTTGATGAACAGGATAATGTATGGAAATCTGAAAAAGGAATTTTTAAAATTTTAATTGGGAATTCTTCCAGAAATATGCTCCAAGAAGCTAAATTCGAATATTTATGAAGAAAATCTCAAAAAAAGTTTAAATCGTTCCAATTTCTTCTATTTTTTTATTTAATCATTCCGATTTAAAGTTGATTAAATTGCTCAGAAAAAATGAAACTACAGATAACGCGATTTAATTTGATTAAATAAATTAAAAGAAGTAAATGAAAAGAAAAAAATATGTAATTTTATTGTTTTTTCATCATTTCCTGTAATTTCTTATGCTTCTCATCATGAAGAATTAAAATCTCTTTTTGGATCTTTGTCCAATATTCTCCCTTTAAAGGATAAGCCAATAAAATTAGGGCTTCTAAAATCAATGCAATACCAGGAATTAATCCAATAAAGAGTCTTATGGCAAATAGAGCTGCTGCAGGTTGAATACTGGGGTCCGCTATTCCACCAGTTAATGTTCGAGGAATGAACCCCGTGGCGGCTAAAAGTGCTACTGGGATCACTAAAGCAACGCTCTGAGCGGGCTTAGTAATCAAGGCATTTACACCAAAAAACATCGCTTCTCTTCTCACACCCGTGCGTATTTCATCTTCATCACACACTTGGGCAAATAGCAGGTTCGTGTAGACTAGCGGCCCGACAAATCCAAATGAAGCAATCACCAATGAGATATAAATAGTTATATTCGTTGGCATGAATGTTAAAAGAATCAATCCTATACCACCGATGACAAGTAATAGTTGATCCGATTTAACGACTCCCCATTTCTTAATCAACTGGGGCGTGATCCAAATTCCTATAAGCAAGGGAACAAAGACGAAGATTATTAGAATTATCGTGGAAGTTTGTGTAACATAATCTGCTAAATAAAAAAGCGAACCTAGTATTAATGACTGGAGGAGAATGCTCATGAAATTTGCAATCACGGCAACAATGAACGCCTTACTTTTAAAAGTGAACTTTACCATGTCCCACAATCCTAATGGTTGATCGACTGTCGTGAATTCGGGGCGTTCTTTGAACTTATAGGTTGTCAGCATGATGAATCCTGCGCCAATTATTCCTACAGCAATCATCGACATTCTAAGAGGAAGAAAACTTGCTTGGTGTCTAAATATGTCAGGAATAACGAATCCAAGAATTTGACCAATCAAGCTAAAAAAAGAACTAAATACTTGTAGTCCATTTCGCTCTGGCTCTGATTCGGTAATTTCTGGTAATAATGCTGAAAACACTAAAAAGATGATTGTATAAGCGGTATCATAAAGAAGCATCGTAATCAGCATCCACCAAAAAAGAGCGAATTCTGAGAAGCTTGGATCTGCAAACCAAATAAATATGAAAAACAATGCCAAGAACGGGGCAGTATAACGCATGAAAGGGATTCTTCTTCCTTTTTTTGACTTGGTTCTATCGCTTATGATACCAAATATGGGATCATTAATCGCATTCCAGATTGCATAGATAAAGCTCACAACGTAAATTATCCATGCGGATTCCACTAGTCCAAGATAGTCCGTAAAAAATATGGGTAAGAGACTCGCATAAATTCCACTTATAATTGCCCCACCGAAAGAAGCTGATCCCCAATATAATCGCTCTTTGATACTGAATTTTCGTGGTCCTGTTGATTGTAGATTTTCGTTTTCCATTTTTTTTTTCTCTATTTTTTGTTTGAATTATTTTAGAATGTTAAGTATTTATTTTGATTCTTCATCTTATAAATATTCGGTTTTTATTGAAGGGAGACTATATCTTTGAAAATATTTATTTTATATTTAATCCTAATTCTGTGGGTGTCGGGAGATATCTTTCTTTAGGAGGACCGCTCATTCTTTTTACGATAAAAGTGTAAAGAAATTCATGTTTGAATGTTCTAATTTTATTCTCATTCTCAGTAAAATTTACTTTCCTAAACCCTTCTGCAAAAACAGGTCCAATTTTGCGCATCCTTAATAAATAATAAATCAACCTTAAAGGTTTGAGAATCTTCAGACCTAATGGACTAGTTTGAGAAACGTGTTTTGACCACGCTTCTAATTGAATCGATAGATCCTTAATCGGAATGTAAAGATTAGGATTAAACGAGAGATATAAAAGTAAAGTAGGTCTCAATGAGGGTTTGATTGACTTGATTGCTAAATAAACGAGCCATCCTGCATGTTCATGATCAGGATGCAAATCCATTGAAAAAAAGCTATCCGGCCCGATTACGATATCGGGATTAATTCTCAAGATAATTCTTTTGAGTTTTAGGAAGACCTTTCTATTAAAGGGGAGATATCCATCAATTTCGCCAAACCAAATTAAATTGATTTTAGGAGTTCCATCGGGATTTACTCCATAGACTTTTACTGCTTCTCTCATCTCATGTTTTCTGATTCTTTTAATCCTTTCTCCTTTAAACTCTTTTCTTGTAGTTCCATATTCATCAGAGGTCATTAAAATTTCATAAACCTCCCATCCCAGTTCAATCGCTTGTTTACAAGTGGATGCGCAAGCGAATTCTGCATCGTCAGGATGTGGATTAATTATTAATAGTTTGACTTTATGGGAATTGTTTTGGTACATTATTAAATTTAAATTTACTTTTATATAATTTAAAGCTCTGCTTATTTAATTCAAATATTAAATCAAATGTTATCTTCAAATTTGTATAAAATAGATAAAAAATTCTATTTCAATATAATCCTTTTAATTAAGAGGTATCAATATTAAATCGAGGCGAGTTAATTTGAATGATAATAAATTAAATATAGTTGTTATTTTTGCCCATCCGGATGACATGGCACTTTCTTGTGCAGGTACAGTTGCCCGATGGGCAGAAGAGGGGCATGACATATATGCCATTTGCTGCACGAGTGGCAATGTAGGCACTTTTAGAACGGATTTAACCTTAGAAGATGTGGCAGAAATGAGAGAAAAAGAATTAAGAGCCGCAAATGAAATCTTGGGAGTAAAGGAGACTATAATGTTAGGATATCCAGATGCGGGTTTCATAGATGGATCAAAATTAAGAAAAGATTTAATTTATCACGTTAGAAAGTTAAAGGCAGATCGTATAATAACCTTCGATCCATGGCAAACATATGAAATACACCCCGATCATATTGCAACAGGAAGAATAGCAGCGGAAGCAGGGGCATTTGCGGCATTTCCTCTCTTATATCCCGAACAAATTAAAGGTGATATAAAGCCATATGAGTGCTCTGAAGTATGGTTCATGGGAATTTTGGGGCATCCCCCCAATTATTATGTAAACATTTCTTCAACCATGAGAAAAAAAGTAGATTCTTTTCTAAAATTTGAATCGACTTTTACCTTATTAGCGGAAATTTTTACCCCAAATATAGATCCTGCCAATGTAAGTCCAGAAGAGCTTAAAAAATTAGAAAAATATGCTGAAAGGTTGCTCCGTTCTATGGCAATTGCGATTGGAAAAAAAGTAGATTTAGAGGTTGCAGAATGTTTTTTTGTTCAAAAAACACTTCCAGGGCATTTTGATAATTTTCAGATGTTGATGAGCGAAATGCTAGGGAATCCTTCCGAAAAACCCAAAATTATATAACTTCTTAATTTTCCTTTTTATTTTATTTCTTGAATTACTTAAATATAGTGCTAATAAAACCATTATTTTCTTTTTTAATCCTTTTAATTTATTAAAATTATAGAATTATTTCTCTCCATTCATTAGCTTTTTTGTAATTCTTTGTGTGTATTTGTTGTTATTTTACCAATTATAAAATAATACTCTTAAAGATTTCACGTTTTTATGATAATATGTAATTCATGGAAAAAGTAAAAACTTAAATATAACTCTTTTTCTTTGCAATGAAATCAAACCGTACTCACCTAACGAAACCATATAGACCCGATGAGGTAAGAATTTACGAAAGTGACGAGTGAGTTCATATGAATTTTCTCCCATTTTGACAAGAATGATAATTTTTCAATTGCCGACGAAAAACAAAAAAAATTTTACGCTTTTTACACAAATGAAAGGATCTTAAATCGGAACACTATAGTATCCAAGCAATATTTTGTCGAGTGAGTATAGTTTAATTATATCGTTTTTTGGGAATTTAATAAAACAAGTTTAACGTTTTAAGGGGATATTATTGGCACTAGGAAGTTTACCAGAAATCGAGATTTTTCACGGAATTTTCACTACGATAAATGTTATCATATCATTTATCATTGGACTTCGCATAGCATACAAATACCGCGAATTTAAGCGAACCCAATTTAGTATTTCACCTGACATTCCACTTAATCGTTCCCTTGGGATTAATTCTTTGGATATACTCTATTTCTCTTCTTATTTATCCTAAATCTTTGAAAAAAATAATGGCGGTCTTTTTAAGCATTTGTACTATCTATGATGTCGGCCTTGGAATTTTCCTTGTAATCAATCCTACAATCCTGGGTCAACGTTCGGGAGCAACCCTTAATGAAACTTTTCTTTATATAAACACTTTCTTATTATTTTCATTGATATCTGTTATTATAACAACATCACTTTTTTTAAGGCAATTTCTTCGTTCAAAAGATGCGAGAGTTCGATTGAAAGGTAAATTCATCTTTTTAGGAATAATGATTGGAGTTTTTTCTGCAATCATAAGTATTGTCATTTCAGATACGCCCTTTACCATTATACTAACAAGATCGCTCTACGTTGTTGGAAATGTGTTTAGCTATATCGGTTGGCTTATGCCTAAGAAAGTTGCTCAAATGCTAATACCGCAAGTCATAGAACAATAAAATTTTTTCATAATTCATTTTTTCTTTTTAATTTTTTTTAATTAATTTTACGGAAAAAGTTAATTGACTTCATTTTTTAATTTCATTTTCTTAACTTTAAATCCTTTTACAAGATGCTAATCTACGCAGAAATAGGATTTTATATTGTTAATAAAGTTAATAACGTAATGCCTATAGAAAAAATCGAAGAGTAAGAATATTTATTTTATATAAACTCTATTTAAGGGTTCACACATGTGTTAAAAAATTGAGGAACACTGTGTTTTTACATTACTTTTAATATAGTTTCTAAGACTTTTAACACATAATTTCGAAAATCTTCGGGAGATTTTAAAAGGGATTTTATATCAAAGGGTTCAATGATCTGAAAATGATCTTTTAGATCTGCCTCCATTCTTGCCGCACCTATCAGCATGCTGAATATTTGATAATTTAATTTGATCAGTTCTTCTTCTTTTCTAACATCTCCTGCTTCGATTGCCTTTTCCAAAAGGATAAGCAATCTCTTCGTTATTTGAAAGGGTTCATAAGCTCGTTCATAAGGTCCTTTCTTTTTAGATGGAGGTGCTGAAATTAAAAACATTATTTCGAATCTGTTATAATCCTTGCCAGCAAAATCAAGAAAGAATTCTGCAAGTTTCATGTATAGACTTAAATAATCTCCTACATGATTTTTGATAATCTCATCAAAGGGAACGAGAAATTCATTATAATAACTGGATCTTATAAGGATCCACAGTTCTCTTTTGCTCTGTACATAATTATAAATGTTGGTTTGCCCCATATTCATCTGCTTCGCTATAGAGCGCAAGCTTAATCCCCTCGTTCCGTGTTTTGCAAGTTGTCTTTTACCGATTTCAATAATCTTCTTGAAATTAGCTAACTTTTTTTCGGGTGATCGGGCTCTAGTTGCTTTTTTCGGATTCATCAAAAATCATTTACCTACCGAGTGCTTTAATTTTTCTTTAATGATTGAAGTTATAAAAAATTTTAAACGAATGAGAAAAAAAAACTTAAATACGATAGAATATAAATGAATATTATCATTTAATAAATGATATATTATCATTTAAAACTTTTCATTATAAAACTAAAAAAATTGAATGAGAAATGATGACAGAATCAAAAACTAAATATTCTGAAAAAATTACCAATAAAAGAATACTATTTTTTTCATTTCAAGCAGTCATTAGTGGATTTATTTTCTCTACATAGTGACAAATTCAATTTTATGCCGCCGCGGTATTATTAATTCCGCAGGCAATGATTACCGTGATTTACCTTGTTTATTCCATCGTAGATGGTTTGAATGATCCCATAATAGGTTATTTAACAGATCGTTCAACAAGGTACACATCTAAATTTGGCAAGCGTTTTCCCTATATAATGATTGGAGTGATTAGTTGCCCAATTCTTTTGATTATATGCTTTATTCCCATTACAAATAACATGACATTAGCGGCTATTTGGTTAGCAATCATGATGATCATTTATGAAAGCGCCTTGACCCTCTATGAAGTTAATCATGATTTATTATTTCCTGATTTATTTAGAGAACTTTCAGATCGAAGAAAACTTACTGGACTTCTTGGGGTTATAACTGGTATTGTTGCAATTGCAACGGCTCTTATAGTTCCAACACTCATCTCTTCCTTTGGTGGTCTTAGCTCCACTGCTTATTTAACTGCTGTATTTATTATTATAATAATTGTCTTTATCTTCATAGTTCCTTATAGTTTTGGGATCCGAGAGCCCGCTGATATGAAAACTTTTCGAACGGAATTAGATAGTGAGAAAAAGGGTTCCTCTTCTGTTAAAAATTTATTATCCCGCATTTTTAGAGATAGAAACTGGATGGCGATTACACTCACATCTTTCTTATACTCCGTTGGTGGAGTGTGCATCTCCTATGGATTAAATTTTTTTGTCGTACATAATTTAGGTTTATCAATTGGTGCAACTGCTTTTCCAATCGCTGTAACAGGCATAGTAAGTCTCTGTTTCGCCCCTATCTGGGCATGGATTGCTAAAAGGACGGGAGTAAAAAAAGCTTATTTAATAGGTTTGATCATCATAGCAGCCTGTGCGGGTGCTTTCATATTTTTCACTGATCTTCTGGGAACAATATTAGTATTTGCATTTATAGGCGTAGCATATAGTGGAACATTTACCGTGGTATATAAACTCCTCTATGCGGAAGGCATCGATAATGCTGCTTTAAAGACGGGAAGGCGAGAAGAAGGTAGTTATAATGGAATCTTGAGAGTATTTACTGCTTTTTCATACTTCTTTCAAACGCTTATCTTTAGTATCATATCCGGCTTTACAGGTTATGATCCCGCCTTAGGAACTGCTAATAGCGATTTGGCTAAATTTGGATTAAAATTTCAAATGTCAATAATACCAATGATTATCATCTTAATTGCTATACTCATCTTCGGTTTCATGTACAAGATCTCTAAAGAAGATGCGGAGAATAATAAGATTAACCTTATAGAAAGGGGTCTTTAATTTTTTTAATTTTTTTAATTTTTTTATTTTTTACTTCTAATATAACACTTTTTCTTTATTAATATATTAATAGAATGAGAAGTATAGGTAAGAGATGTGAAGATCATCGCTTTGATTTTTATCTTGTATTTAGATTATTACTTTTTAGAAGACTAGATTTTTCTCTTTTTGCGCAATTCTCGCTTGTATTTGTTAACGTCAAACGGAATTCGTTCTCCCGTATCAACAATCCTCCTTATAAACTTCTTCTTGCTTTCTTCAATCATTGTATTAGTAGGTACGAATTTACGAGCGGGTCTTCCAATATATATCCAATCTGGCTCTAGTATTTGGTTAATATGGGTAACTGCCCAGATACCCAAGGTTGTTCCTTTTCCAATGATTGTCCCAGGCGCTACAACGCAATTTCCTCCTAATACGACGTGGTCCCCAATAATTGTTTTTTTCAATAATAATTTATCTCCCAGAATCATGCTTGAAAGAACTACTGCTCCTTGTCCTATCATCATATTATTTCCAAATTCAATAAATTCCACGTCTGTCCATCCATCAAACATGGTTGATTTGAAGTCTGCTCTCATATCGCATGCTTTGAACGCCATGTTCGCCACCCATGGAAAACAAAAATTATTCCAAATCCAGAAAATAAACTTTTTAACCGTGACGCGTAAGCAATAAAATTGATAATCCCTGTCCTTCCCTTTCATATCGAACATTCCTTCTTTTGGGGTGTGAATTAATTTTAATAAAAACAATAATAGTTTCCCGATCGTGATACTGGCAAGGAGATACGATCCCCACCAAGCCAGAATATCAAATACGATAAAAAAAATCCTCCAATGGAAAAAGTTACTATATAATGCATCGGTAAAAAATGTCAATATCAAGGATAAGGGAATCATTAATGATAAACATTGAAGTAAGATATATAATATCGTCGATGTGGGTGTCCAGTAAAAGGTTCCCGTTGTAATTGGAAGTTGAGTTAAATCCAATACATCTTGTTCTGGTTTAGAAGCACTCTCTTTTTCACTTGTCATCTAATATTCCTCCTAAAAGCATCTTTATTTTTTCATCATCCATTCGTCTAATAGGAAAATCCGAATAAATGCCATTTCCTTCTAATTTATCGTATTTCACGGTAGTTGCCATCGGTAATAACGTAGAATTAGGGCCAATTTCGGTTCCTGGTAATCCTCCCGTGAGGGCATTAAGTACAGAATTTTTACCTACTTTAATTCCAAAAAACGTCAGGTTCTCTTCCCCATATACACCGTCTACTAAATGGTTTGTCATATGGGCCATGGTTCCCAAATAGCAATTTTCCTCGAAATCAACATGACTATGGATGAAGGTTTCTTCTAATACGGTTCCTTTCCCTATTTGATTAGATCTACAAAGAGCTAATACCCAATTCAATAACCAGGGAAAAGGTGAACGAGTTATGGAAAAAATAGGATATTTAAAAAGAAATGAACGCACGTGATAATAGTCTATTTCGCGCGATGTTTCATCTAAATTCCTATCAAATACTCCTTGCACGGCACCATACTTATCTGCATAAATATAAAACCAGCTGGTAATCAAGGCAATAAAAAAGAGATGCAAAAGATAAAGTCCAACAAAAATTAATGGAGTCGAAAATAATATTAAAATAGTTTTAATCTCTAAAAAAGAGCTGAAAGAAAAGGTGGTGGTTAAGAATCCAGGAATTAGAAACCCAAAGAAAAAGAGTACGAATAAAAATCCCGGTAGAATGAAAGATCCTCCAATTATTATCATCCCACTTAAAACGTAAAACATGAAAGGTATTTTTATTTCTTTGCCCTCTGCGCTAAGTAATTGATTAAAATTTATTTCTTCTTCTGATTTTTTAAAAATAAGTTGCTCTAAACTTGGATATAGTTGGTGATTGGATGGGAGTGAAATTTTCTCAGCGGGTATACCTCTATACACGGATTTTCCTTCCAAATGCTGATTTACTGCGGTCATAGAATTCGTGTCTAAAATCGTGTTAGAGTCTATTATTGTTCCGGGCAAGATTGTAGAGTGAATTCCCGTTATTACATTATCTCCAATAATGACTCTTTTAAGAATTAACTTATTTTTAGCCAATAATGTTGAGGTTACAAGGCTCCCTTGGCCTACTTTTACATTTTTCCCCATTTGAATAAATTCTGAATCAATCCATGCCTCATGAAGGGCATTAGAAAAAGAAGTTTTAACCCCAAAAATTTTTAATGCTATAATTTCAAATAAAGGAAGATTAAGTTGCCTGCAGATCCAAGCAGGCCATTTTTTAATAAGATTTCTCAAACTCCAATAACAATAATCCTTATCTTGATTTGTCCTTTCATAAACGCCTTCTTTTGGTTTATGTATTACATTAACAATTAATAAAAATATTTTTGCTACGATAATGGAACTTAAAATAAATATCATGATACCTAAGACGAATATGAATGGAAATAGGATAAAGAAGGTAAGATTGAGGTTAGTAGGAAACAATTGCCAAAAAAACCAGAAATAAACGATTGCCGGTTGAGCACTGAATACTAATAATAAAAAATAGACAATCAAATATCGCTTCTTAACAAGGGTGTTAGTAGTTCTTATTCCTAATCGTAATGAAGAGGGAATAGAAATCGTTGACTCACTTCCAATTAAATTTGATTTCTTAACTAATTATAAGAAGTAAAAAAAATGGATATAATAAATCTTATCATTTGAAATCTTTAATTTTTATTTGCTGAAGAATCTTGTTCAATACATAAAAAAGAGTTTTATTTTCAAAAGTTGTTGATTAACTTCTTTCATTGAATAAGGTACGCGTTCATCGAGCAAAAACTTCACGTATTATTGTACCTCGTGAGCAATTATCTTATTAATATCCACGTTAGAGAGATTTTTAACTGCATCCTTTCCAAGTTTAAGTAGTTTCAAAATCACATCTCGATTAAAGCGTGTATAATCTTTAAATATTTCTTCTATTGTGTAGTTAGAACCAATTAATTCATATATTAACGAAACAGGAACTCTCGTTCCCTTAATTACAGGTTTTCCTCCAAGAATTTCTAGATCACATTCAACTTAGATTGACATTATCTACATTATTAATGTATTTTCAGATATTAATATCGATTTACATGTCAATAAAACTTGTTCAATGATGTATACCTATTCTCAAATTAAGAGTCTTTTTCATTAGGATACGGGCATGTTAGCTCATATTTAATTGTCAATGATAAGGGAAATAAATTAAGTTCAATGCAATTTAATAATGTATATTAAAGTTACAATATTTTTTTTCGCATGAGCGAAGCTTTTTTCTGGTGGAATGAAGATCAAAAAGCGATTGCGAAAGAAGTAGAACAATTCGTAGAGGCGAAATTTGAAGACGCTGAAAAATACTTCTGGAAACGGAAATTTCCTTGGGACATTGTTCGTGAGGTGGCTGATAAAGGATATTTTGGAGCTGGAATTCCCAAAAAATATGGGGGCTTGGAATTAGGAGCAACTGGAGCTTGTATCGTAGCAGAACAACTGGGAAGATTGTATTCCGTCGGGCACGTGTTTGTAGTCAGCATGTTAGCAGGTTTAGAACAATTATTAAGGTATGCTACAGAGGAACAAAAAGCAAAATGGTTACCACAATTAGCTAGTGGCAAGAAATTGGGCGCAGTATGCATTACAGAACCTTTTGCGGGTTCAGATGCGGCTAATGTCATGACAACAGCCGTAAAAGAAGGAGATGAGTGGGTGATAAATGGTAAAAAACGGTATATTACTGGGGGGGGAGTGTCTGATAGATACTTCATTTATGCAAAAACGAGCGAAGATCCTGCTACGCGAAAGGAATATGGTCATATCACGTCCTTCATTGTAGAAAAAGGAACCCCCGGATTTTCTTTAGAACGAATTAATCCATTAGTCGGATTTGATAACGTTCCTAACGCATATTTAAGTTTTGAAAACGTGCGTATTCCCGATGAGAACCGAATAGGACCCATTGGTAAAGGATGGAGTGTCATGATGTCCGGTCTTAATTTCGAGCGATTAATCGCGGGAGCGGTCTATGTAGGTGTGATGAAAGATATAATTCAATTACTCTTTCATTATACCAAAAGGAGAATACAATTTAATCGCGCCACGAGCCAATTCCCAGGAATCCAAAATGAAATTGCTGAAATTGTTGCAAAATATCGGATGGGCAGGCTTTTTTCATATAATTGTGCAAAACAACTTGACGATGGACTAGAACCCATGATTGATGCTTCCATTGCAAAATGGATGATTAGTGAATATGTGAGGGATGCAGGTCTCAAGGCGGTTCAGGTAATGGGGGGAGATGGATTAACCAAGTTTTATCCCGCGGAACGTATCGTCAGAGAGGGAAAGATCGGAGAAATCGTTGCGGGTACTACGGAAGTCCAAAAGATGATTATTTACAGGTTTTCCTCAATGTTACCTTTCTTTACAAAGCCTATCCGTTTGCGATGGAATGATGAAGTTAATGCTCCTCTTGTATCAAGCAAGCCTTCTAAATTTAATGGTTTAGAAGTTAACGAGGAAAATATTTTAAAAGTAATTGCGCATGATTATAAAGTAAATCCCGGCTTATACATGACATTGGACGATATTAGAGAAGATATAGGTGGAAGCAGGTCTGCAGTAAGAAAGGTTGTGGAAAACTTAGAGGAAAGTATGAAAGTAGTGACCCATAAAGATCGACAAGGAAAAATCGATCTAGTTAAAGCTTCTTATAAAGGATTGCAAGAAGCTTTTCCCAAGGAGTATTATCAGTGGTTTCCTGACTGGTATGAGGATTCCGATAAATTTTGACCGTTTGATAATGAAATCTCTCTCATTTTGAGTAGAAGCATTGTTTAATAAAATAACTATTAAAATTTTTTTTTCCCCTTCTATCCATTAAATAATTTACCTGCTATTTTTAATAATAAATAATTAAATTGGAAAACATGGTTAGTGGAATCATTTCTTAATCGTTCATGCTCATGAATCCTATAAAGTATTGCTATTATATTAAAAATTAAGAAAAATAAAGTGATTTATTCAATGAATTGGGATGCGAAAGAAAAGAGAAAATTTTTGAAAAATAATTAAATATCGAATAAAAGTGATATTGATTGTTTTTCTCTATTAATCGAGATTTCTTTTCCATGTTTTGAGTATGAATAATCATCAAATTCTTTTTTTTTACCGCACCCTTCACCGCTTAATTTTCTGCAGGTAATACTCTCGGAATCATGATACATGCAAGCAGAGTAATATTTACATTTTCTCGTTTCATGCTCCTCCTTTTTTAATTAAATCTAGATTTTATCCTTTGAATTAAAAAAAAATTAGTTATTAATTTAAGTGTGAGGACTCGACAAGTTTTTTGTTTAATTGCTTTGAATTCCTCATGGATTCAATATTATAATAAAATAATTTCAAGGGAATAAGTAAAATAAGTAAGATTTTAAAATTAATCCTTGAATTTACAATTCTATAGGAATGAGTGCGTTCTAGGGTATTATTTTCTTTTATACTTATAATTATGAGAGAGATTAAGGAATTAATCTTCATCAACGTGAAAATCCTTTATTGTCTCCACTTTACTGTCAGTATCTATAGTGATTGCTAAAATTTTTAATTCCTCTTCTTCAGGATCGGAAAAAGGATCCTCCATTAAAAAGTAAAATTTCTCATTGCCTATATCATACCCAATTTCCATTTCTCCGCAATCTTCCGGAAGAATTTGCTTTAAATCTTCAGGAGCATTTTCCAATAGGGAAGCGTAAATTATATCCTCAATTTCTCTTTGTTTATTTCGCACGTCCCTCACGCTGGAAAAATCTAATGAATTAAATGATTCTGAAATGTTTGAATTAAAAGATTCCCATGATATGAATAAATCTTTTAAACTCATCTTTTCATTCATGAGAAAAAAAAACTAAAATCATTTTAATACTTTTTATTAAATTTTTATTAAAGGGATATGAGTTATTCAAAAACCTATTTTTAACTGAGGAGTATAGGGAAAAGTTAGATTAATCAAATTTAAATAGGAAGATTATTTCGATCTAAATATAGATCCAATGATGGATCCAGCATTAAAAAATAAGGAATTTGATTTTTTTATAAATTAGAAGTGTAATGAAAAAAAATTTGAAAGGTGGAAAAATGAACGATAAGGTAGAACTGAGAGAATTAGAATCTCAACCTATTGCGTCTATTAAAAAGAAGATAAAAGCATGGCAAATACCAAAAGTATTTCCTAAATTAATGATGAAATTATTTTCTTTCTTAGAGGAAAAGAGGATTCAACCCATTGGAGCCCCACTTGCTATTTATTATGGTTTTGAAAAAGGTAAAGGAGAAATAGAGGTAGGAATGCCCATTTCAGAACCCATAACACCAGAAGGAGAGATTGAATCGAGTAATCTTCCCAGTGGGAAGACGGCTTATTATATATATACCGGTAAGCTTCGAAAGATTTCTAAAATATATGATATCATGAAAGAGTGGATTCAGAAAGAAGGCTATAAATATACAAATATTTGGTGGGAAGTTTATTTAACTGATCCTCATAAGGAACCGGATCAGAATAAGTGGCAAACAGAAATTAACTTATTATTAGAATAAACAGGTTTTTTTTTAATTAAAAAGTAAAATTATTTTCAATTATAAATAAAACTGTGAATTATATTCTTGAATGATAAGCATAAATCAATCAAAACCCCTCCCGATGAACTCCCTATTAGTGATGTAGCTATTTTAGGTATTATTATTTCTCGGAAATCCATGGATAGGTTTGATGGGATAACAGGTAAAGAAATAATTTCTGAAATGAGGGAAGCAAAATATCCAACATGGGTTGATATCCAGTATTCCACGGTGTATAATTGCTTGAATCGCTTGGAAGAATATGGTTATTTAATTTCAGAAGAGGATGTAGCAAATCAAAGAAGAATAAAAAAATATTTTTCTACTGAAAATGGAGAAAGAGCCTTACTGGATCATATGGAACGTTTCTTATCAACACCTATTATTTTAAAAAATCCCTTTGATTTAGCTATTGGGTATATTGGATTATTAAGTAAACAAAAAGCAATTAATTCTTTAGAAAATTACGCATTAATGACAAAAAAGAGTATTGATTCTCTAAAATCATACGTCGATGGATTAAAGAGGGGAAAAAAAGGTGATATAGCGGGGCATTTTTTAATAACAGAAGAATTGAAACCAGTTCTAAATAATCTTTTAGCACTTTTTGAACGACCATATAAAGAACTTTTAGCAAGACTGGAGTGGTTAGGAGAATTTATTCAAAAAATAAAAGATGATAAGATACTGTTTGTTTGATTTTTTTTTACTTTAATTCAAAACGATTAATTCTAAATCCCATTGTTGTGTTAATGAAATTTAAATTGAATGAAAATGCTTGTGATTTTAGGATAAATTCTTACAATATAATAATTTTTTTATAATTTTTTCTCATTCATTTGTCATTATTTATATTCCGGATTAAGGACATGAGAAGATCAGCTAAATTATAATTCATTAAATTAAAATTTTTATTGTATTCTTGGAATATAATTCTCAATGAATGAAAATTATGGGGATAATTTCCAAGAAAAGTCCAAGTATCATAGGGGCAGATTACCAAGACATCAGTTAGATTGGGAGCATCAACCTGCGCCATATAAAGTTTATAAAGATGCTTTAGATACTATTCAATTACCAAGACCTGAATTCACTGAATTCAATGATAAGAAAGATTTTTGGACCGTGTTGATCAATCGGCACTCAACAAGAAATTTTTCCAGTGAGCCTCTCACTTTGATGCAATTAAGTCTCTTATTATTTGGAATGACGGGCATAACAAGAGTATATCCCCAATTCTCTTTTCGCGTAAGCCCTTCTGCAGGAGGATTGTATCCTATTGAGGTTTATATAACAAGCAATAATGTTGTTGACTTGAAAAAAGGGATTTACCATTATAATATCTCAGATCATGCTCTTGAACTGATTAAAATAGGGGATTTTAGCTTGGATGTTGCAAAAGCTTGTTTAGATCAAAAAATGGCATATAAATCTGCCGTGAATGTAATATGGACCGCCATGATTGAACGCTCTAAATGGAAATATTTACAGAGATGCTATCGCTATCTTTATCTAGATTGCGGACATATCGCACAAAACTTTTATTTAGTTGCGGAAGCATTAAATCTGGGGGCTTGCACGATAGGAGCAATTTATGATGACGAATTAAATACGATATTAGGTATTGATGGAAAAGAAGAGATCGCATTATACGTCGGAGTTGTAGGTAATAGAATTAAATGAAAAAAATAAGAAATTTCTTTAAATAATAATAAATCCATTTTTAATTTATAAATAATAATATTCATTCAATGAATTGTTCCTAAAAAGGTGACAAAAAATGGATGAACTTGCGAAAATTCAAAAAATAATCGATGCTTATCCAGAAAAATGTCCATATTGTTTTAAACCTCTAATGCAAAAAATTTACAAACCCAGTAGTTCAGCAAGTCCATATTGTTCATCATGTGGAAACTTCATTGATGCAGAATGGGATTATTTACACGCCATTGCTCAAAGAGTGAAGAACTATATTGTTTTAGATATAAATGAAGATGTACTAGATTTTCGGAAGAAAATTAAGCGTTGATTCCGCCATCAAGCGCCATTATCTTGGTTTATTTACGTTGCATTTTCTTCAGTACTCCATTTCTACATGAATGAAATATAAAGCATGAAGCATTAATATTGATCAATGCGTATTTCGGAATGATAACTTGAAATCACTAGATGAAATATTGAAAAGCATTAAGAAAGAGAAAAACCCTGAAAAGATTAATGATGTCTTACTCACTTTAGGGCAAGATGCTAGCTCAGATCACTTACAAGTAATAGATTTTTTAATAAGCTCTTTCAATTCTTCATTCCTTGAAAAAGTAAAGATAAATATAATTTATCTACTAGGGAATATTGGACAAAAAGAAAAACTTCCAAAAAAATACATCGATTATCTTAATGATTCTTATTTTAACTCCGATAGATGGATTCGAAATGAGATAATTCAAGCATTAGATAAGATTTCGGATATGAATCCCATTTCAGATCAAAACATGTCATTATTCCAAGTTAGTTTGAAGGAGGATTATGACTTAATCAGAATCAGTGCTCTTAATTTTATAAGTAATTTAAAAGAGATCAATAATGAACTTTTAAAGGATATCATTCTTTTATTGGAAGATAATAATTCAAGAATTGGGGAGCTTACTTCTAAGATAATTAATGAGCATGTAAAGGAGGAAAAGGCCTTATTCGATATTTTAAATGAAGCTGAATTTCGTAAAAAATTAAATAAAAGAATGATACGTAAGCTTCTTGTTATTATATTTGATAATCCATTAAAATTCGGATCATTAAATTCCTTCAAGTTGCTGGTTGAGAATGCGAAATGGGAAAAGGAGGTTAAAGAAATGATCTTGAATGAAATAGACATTTACATCAAGATATTCCTCAAAACGATTTAGGATGAGCTATTTTTTCATAATTTGCGATAATATCTTCAAGACTTTCATTACTCATGATTATTTCGTTAAAAATGTTGATTAATGTCTTAATTACATTTCTTGGATTTCCTTGGGAAATTGAAAAAAAGTCATGAAGGATTTTTTCAGTAAGAGGATAGTATGGATCTGTATTCAAATCTAATAATTCTGGAAACCCAATATCGTCCAAAAAGATTTTTATATACTCTCTATAAAAATAAAAAATATCATTTCTGTTAAAATCTGTCAAAAATAAGGGTTGTTTAAAGAGAGATAAGGTTTCTAAATGTGTTTTGCTGAATAATTCCTTAATTTGTTCAAGAGCATCCAGAGACCGGAGAGTTATAATGCACTTTAACCCCTGTATCTGCACTAATTCAGAAATCTTATCAATAACTTTCATGATGGTGTTACTTCTGGAAATAGATTGTTCTTCATTTTTGCCATATAACCAACTTGGATCGAAAACTTCTTCCACTTCTTCTTCGAATTTTAAAAGAGAGAGAATTCGATCAAAATCGTCAATGAAAACAATACTTTCAAGTTTTGCATTTTCGATCAATAATTTTAACATGGTATAGGCATAGATACTTTTACTTAGATCATTTTGCACGTTTAACATTGAAAGCTCTTTGAAATCCATGATATTCCCTAATAACCAATTTTCCGCATCCAACCTTCTATAAGGATCTAATTGATGAGAAGTTATGGTTTGAATGACATCCTTTAAGGCTTCCTTATTTTTAAATTGCGATTCTAACGTGTTAAAAGCCATCTTTCGCACTTTCTCTATATCGGCTAAATAAAAAAATCCAAATTTTCTCTCCAGGGCGCCCCATTGATTACATAATTGATTTGTTATACTTCGTAGCACATTTATCCCTAAAGTTTCTATGAATTCGGAATATATATTATAATAAAACTTGCGATAAAGATTCTCTGGGGAAATATGGACGATATAATTGTAGGTTAATTCATTTCGTAATGCCCAGAACAAGTGGGTCTTTCCTCTTCCAGTATCTCCAATGATTGGGAGAATGAAATTTTCATTACTCTCGATAAGATCTATGATTGCATCCATAAAATCTTTCCTTGAGGGAACCATTCCAAGGGTTTCCTTGATTTCTCCTGTAGATACAAATTTTTGAAAGGGATTTATCCCGATTTGGAGTATTCGTAAAAATTTCTTCTTTTTATTTTCATATAATAGCATTCTTATTAACCCTTTCAATCAAATATTTTCATTCCCTTAAGGATTCTTTTCCTAAAATGATTATGTAAATCAGTCCTTCTGAAACGTTTGCAAATGGTTCATATGAAACAGAAAGATTATCTTCTTGGTCTCTCCCAACTATAATGCAATCATAAAAAACGGGATCTCCTCTATCATCAATAACAACTCTATCTGCTACTATAATCCCATTTTCGATTAAACAAATGGGATTTTTTATTATTTCTCCAATAACAAAATCCAGATGGTTTAAATTTCCTCCATTTGCTGTTCGAAAAAAAAGCCCCGCAGTATGCAATAAATTAATAGTGAAAGGATATGATTCAGAAAATCGCCCTTCATCGTATAATTCCATGACACGTTCGGGAATTAATACGGAATATTCTAAAGAAGTAAAATCTTCTTCCCAGGTAAAATCTCTCTTTTCAGAAAAAGCGGTTTCCTTATTTAAATTTAAACTAAAACCAATTTTCAATCCCTCTTTAATCACAATTTTCTGATCTTCCGAAATGGTTATGTTATCAGAAAAAATGATGGAATTAGATGAATCCTGACATTTCGTTATGATTGAACAACCAGTAAAAGATCCATTCGATAGGATACCTTTGAAATCGTCATACAAAACCATATTCTGGTCCATATTGTAATTTAACACGGTCAATCTTAAATATATAATGCGTATATATAAATACTTAATTGTACATAAATAAAACTACGGAGGTGGATCTTTCATTTCCATCGCAACACAGAACTTAGTGAAATTATCTAAATCAGAATTATTGAACAGAGCCAGTAGATTCATTTTTTCTACGGGAATTAATGATGGTGCTTCTATTTTATGTAAAAAGAACATGGCTTATGGCTTGGCTCAAATTCACCTTATTCAAGAAAAATACGGGTTTACCCCTAAAGCTTGCTTTATTTCCTCCCCCGATGAGACCATCTCAAAGAATCCATTCCGTTGGAATTCCGGATTTGGATATGGAGGAAAACTGAACTGGGGAAATGGAAAAGAACATGCCATATTTCTTAATACAAAACCAAATTATTGTGGAATTTTAGTGGGTGGTTTGGAGGAAAAGCCAGAAGCGTTAGAAATTATAAAAAAAATTGACGAAATAAAAACTTCCCCTCTTTACTATTCATTAAATGGATGGGATATTAAAATCACGTGGGATTTTAATGTTTCAAATCACTTTATAAATTGCTTTAAAATACAAAATTATTCTGATATTAAGTTACCTCCCTATATATTCTTCATTCACGGTTCTGTACCCGAATTTAAGGATGATACATATGGCATGGGCCTTTACGTGGACAAATCACAGACTTTAAAGGATCTTTCTATAAGAGAATCAACGGTATTTGGAACAATCCAACATCTGCTTTTAGATTCAAATGCAAAAGACTATTACCGCTTCAATCAAAAAGTAAGTAAATTCTCAAAAGTTAAAAGAGAATTAATAGCAGAACACATTTTTGGTAAATATCAAGCAATCAGCAATCAATTCCATCAATTTTTAAATGACTTTAATAATATGTATTTAGGAGCTAATTGTACGGATTTAATGAGTGGTTATGTCCAATCGAGCATTTTCCCCGTTGCTTTAAGGGCAAATATTTCCTGTTATTTATTAAAAGGTAAACCGAATTTCTCGTCAACAATCATAAAAAGTTTAAATTTTGATCTCCAAGCAAAAGAATTAGAAGTTTCAGATCAACTGGTAAATGCCAATATCCTACCACACGGAGGAGGATATGCATTACCAGATATAAAAAATGTAATTGAGGTCATGGAATATAAAGATCAGAGATATTTTGTCTGTTCCTTATCAAAAGCAGAGAGGTTAAAGATAATTCGCGATGTTGCAGACCTGGAGTTCAAATATCGTGGGAGAGCTGTGGTTTTAAAGTCCATGTATCTAGAATTAGGAGAAATTCTAGCTAAATTAACTCCGATTTTTTCTTTAAAAGTATGAGCTATTCTATCTTGGCTCCCGGGGGAATTTCTGAATCAGGTGTTAAAATAGCTACCTTATCTCCTTCTACTGCAGCTAAAAGCATCCCTTGACTTGTTATTCCTCTCAGTTTTTTCGGTTCTAAATTTGTAAGAACAACAATTTTTTTGTTAATTAATTCATTTGGTTTATAATGTTGAGCCAACCCTGCTACTAGAGTTCTTTTTTCTGTACCAATATCAATGGTCAATTTTAATAAATGCTCTGTTTTTGGAACGGATTCGACTTCGAGTATTTGAGCAATTCTGATATCCAATCTTTTAAATTCATTATATGAAATATCTTCCTGTTTTTCTACCATTTTACTTTTATCCTTCCTAATGTCATTTAGTTTTTCTTTCAATTCATCAATATCTAATTTTGTAAATAACGGTTGTGGTTTCTTTATTGAATGCCCATTTTCCAATACTTTTTCTGATATGCTATTCCACTCAATGTGATCCAATCCCTTAGAATAATTCAAATATTCTAAGATCCTCTGCGATGTATCCGGTATAAATGGTGCTAGTAGAACTGCAAGAGCATAAACTGCCTGTCCGCATAAGTTAAAAACTTGTCCCGCTAAAGTTTTCTCCTTGCTAATCAGATGCCATGGCGCTTTATCGTTTAAATAGACATTTCCGTCTCGCGCAAAATTAACGATCTCTCGGAGAGCATTTCTTAATTCAAATTGCTCCATCAAGTTTCCAATAGTTTTAGCGATAGAATTAATTTTTACTGCGAACGCCTTATCTTTTTCATCGAAGCTTAATTGTTCGGGAATTTTGCTCTTGAATTGCTTATTGATAAAAGTTAACGTGCGGTGGATGAAGTTTCCAATCACATCATTTAGCATCTTAATATCATTTTCAAATTCAGACCATAAAAAAGACGTATCGCTCTTTTCGGGTCTGTTATAAATCAAATTGAACCGCCAATAGTCTAAAGGGGCTAATTCCAATGCTTCATCAATCCATATTCCTACTCCTCTGGATTTAGAAAACTTATCATTTTCATACATGAGAAATTCCGTTGAAGAAACGTTATAGGGAAGCACCAGTCTTTCATCTTTCTTTTTATTTTTATTGTAAGCCATTATAAGTCCCGGAAAAACAATCAAATGAAAAATGATATTATCCTTTCCAATAAAATAAACCGTTCTCGTGTTAGGATCCTTCCAGAAGTAATCGAATTTTTCGGGCACTTTAAGTATCTTATCCGCCCACTCCTTTACTGCAGAAATGTATCCCAGTACTGCTTCAAACCAAACATAAATAGTTTTACCCTCAGCTCCCTTGAATTTTGCTGGAATGCCCCATTCCAGATCTCGGGTGATAGCACGTTCGGGCAATCCTTCTTCAATACTATTGAGACATAATTGCTTGGCATTTTGTGGAATGATCTCATTTTGTTCAATAAACGCTTTCAATTGATCTTGTAGTTTTGGAAAAAGTAAATACCAGTGTCTAGTTTTCTGAATAACAGGAGGATTACCACAAATCGCACATCGAGGTTTTACTAATTCTAAAGGAGTTAATAATTTTTGACATTTATCACATTGATCCCCTCTTGCATTTTCTGCTCCACAATAAGGACATTCCCCTTCTACGAATCTATCTGGGAGATACATGGCATCCTTTTCACAATATAACGATTCGATTTCCTTCTCTTCCACGAACCCATTTTTTTGCACTTCAAGATAAAAATCTTGACAAAATTCAATATGGGTTGGATTATGGGTTTGCGTGTAATTATCATAAGATATATTCCAACGCTTGAATAATGAAGCGGTTATTTCGTGATTTCTTTCCGCTAATTCCTCAGCAGAAATCCCTTGCTTTTTTGCCTCTACTGCCACGGGAGTTCCATGAACATCGGATCCCGAAACAAACACCACTTCATCTCCCAATAATCGTAGGAATCTGGCAAAAACGTCAGCAGATAAGACACTTCCGACCATCGTGCCTAAATGCGGTGTAGCGTTTACATAAGGCCAAGCCGAAGTCACCACCCATTTTCGTTTATCCTCGTTAGGCATCGTAATCAACCTCTTAATAACTACAAAATTAGATTTAGATGAAAAAGGTAATAAATTAAATAAAATAAGATTTTTCTATTAAAATTATCAATCTAATATTTTCTCAAGCATCTTAACAAGTATTGTCAAATATCGAAAATCATTATACTATTTGAGCACCACAATTACGGCAACTTTTTAGCTCTTTGAACATTTTTTGGAGACAAGGTTCGTGATAATAAGCCCCGCACTGCTCGCATTGATATACATCGTGCTCTCCCATGAATATATTTCGACAATAACTACACGAACCGTAAATCGATTCAACTTCTTCATTAGGGATTAATTTCATTCTTGTTTGTTTATGTTCTTTCAAAGTGTCTTTAGTAGTGTTTTGAGCATTGGCTTGCCTTATCTCAGCAATCTTGAGGGCGGAGGTAGGTATTTTTAATAGGTAATAACAGAACGGGCATCGAAACACGCTTTCGGAATATTCTGTCCCCTTTGCCCACATGGCTGCACACGATAAATGCATGGGATGCTCACATGAAGGGCATATGCGCCCCTCGGAATAGAGATCGGCATTAGTTACCGGAGATTTCATGGAATGACATATCTGACATTTTTCTAAATCCGTATCGTGACTATTTATCATGGCTTTTAATTCTAAAACAGAGGGTCGCTTTAATGGTAGGGCGATCTCATTTAATAAGGGCGCGTTTTCACTTTTATTATCCCGAGCGAAATAATCGCGTGAAAATTTTAATTCTTTTTTGGAAGCGAATGATTTTCCAGAATTGACTAACGCTTTAGTATTATTGAAATATCCATATTCCCCTCCGGTCTGCCGAGTTAGGAGTTTCAATTTGCTTTGACGATAATCCTCTGTTTTCCCTATTTGACACACATCCACATAAACGCCCAATCCCTTTGCTACTTCAACAATTTCGTTTAATTTTCCATCTTCTTCAATTATTTTATTATCCGTGAGAATGAAGATTCTTGAAATTTTTCCTCCTAGCTTTTGCATTTCCTTTATTAATAATTGGATAGAAAAAGAAATTCCTTGAGATATGTTACCCCTTCCACTCACGCGAATTTTTTGGAATGAATTTATCAAAATAGTTTCTTCATTTGTAAAAGGTACTAATCTTTTCGCATTCCCACCAAACGTGATAAGGGCAATTTTATCGCTTGGATCCAAGGATAACTTGGAGTGAATGAAATTTTTTAAGGTCTCAATTGCATTATTTAATCTATTCGGTTTGAAGTCTGTTTTTAACATTGAACGTGAAACATCAAGTAAGGCAACACAGTCTTCTACTTTGGTAGTGTCTCGCAAATTCTACTTCAGTTTACAATTAATATAAAAAATAAATATAATTACGTGTATATCAATTTTTACATGTAATAATTCAATATGAATTCTATTTAAGAAATTTAAATGCAAATAATGCATATACCTTAATGGAATCAATAAAATCTTTTATTTCAATGTATTCATCAATAGCATGAGCCGTACCCGCACTTCCGGGACCAAATAGGATCGTGCTTGGGCAATATCCATCATTTCTAAGATAATGGGCGTCCGCTGCGGCAGGATACAGCAAGATGAAGGGGGTTTTCATGTAAATTTCTTCAGTTATCTTCATGAAATCCTTTAAGATGGGAGAGTTTTCCCAGTCTCGCCAATAAGAACCTTCCGACTCACCTGCGCTTTCTAATGTAAACGATGGCTCGTTCGGCTTGACTTCTTCAAGTTCAACTACCTTATAGTGTAAATCTTTCTCGATTAGAGTTCTCATTCCGTGGAAAATATCTTCGACTTTTTGTCCCGGTAAGAGCCGAAAATCAATCAGGACTTCACATTTATCGGGAACTACATTTTCTTTAATTCCCCCTTTAATCATATTGACACTCTTAGTGAAGGTGACTAAGGATTGGAGCAAATTTTGTAAAAGTTCTTGATCGGATAGAATATTTTCGAATATCTCTCTACTCGGGAAGGCTTTACTCATAAGACTTTTTAATTTTTCTAGAGATAATGGTGGCTTTAAATCAGGAATATAATTATTTACTTTATCGAGTGCTTGCATGAGTTCACTCATCATGTATATCGCATTTTTTCCTAAAGAAGGCATGGAAGAATGGGCAGAAATCCCATTTGCGATTACTTTTAGAATTAAGTGTCCCCTTTCTCCAACGACTACAGCTTTAGGCAGAGGATTAATTCCCGTTGGCTCACCCACGACAGTAAAATCAAACTTGAATGAATTTAGCTTATTCTCTAAGCACCATTTTGTACCTAATATTCCCCCCATTTCTTCGTCTGCCACGGCATTAAGTATTAAATTACCCTTGAGAGACAAGTTTAACTTCTTCAAGATTTTAAGGGCAATGACCATTGCAGCAAGACCGCCCTTCATATCTGTTGCGCCTCTACCAAATAGCATCTTTTTTCGCTTAATATTAGCTGATAATGGGGGATTTTTCCATTCCGATTCTTCCCCGGGAGGTACGACATCCATGTGGGCATTGAATAAGAGATTTTTATAATCAAAATTTTCATTTAAATAAGCAATTGCGTTAGCCCGATTATCTCCAAAAGGATAAACATCGCATTTGATTCCATCTTTTTCAAGATATTCCTTTATTTTTACAGCAACACTATTTTCATTTCCGGGTGGATTATAGGAATTAGTTTGAATCAATTCTTGAAGAAAAGTAATATACTCTTCCGTATTTTCCTCAATTTCTTTAATTATAATTTCTTCGCTCATTATAAATCCTATATTTCATACAGAGTTAAGTTAGGTTAAAAAATGAAATTATTGATAATAAAATTTTGTACAAATTTCCCCGCTCATGCTTAGACTCGTATTAGGAAATTTTTAATGAAATGAAGGATTTTATAAAAAAATAATCTAAACACTTTAGGTATTTTAAGATTGCTATCGAAAAAAAAAGCTTTTAAGGTCTTTAGTGTAAGTTTTATCGTAGCAATTTTCTTATTAACAACTCTTAGTCAATTTAACAATTTTGGAATGTTGAATCCAAATCAAGAATCGATTAATAATGATTCTTCTATTCCTGATAAAGAATATAATAAAAATGATCTTACCAGTTCCAATTCTAATTTAAAAGCAAATGAAAGTATTACTGGACACGGTGATAATCAAACTATTAGGACTTATTTTGTAAATCAATCCTATTCCAATAATAATTTGGGATCTTTTAATATATCCGTCCCCGATAATTACATGAATCTCAGTCATGGAGATTTTAATTTCACGTTCAATAATAATTACACCACGGAACATGTCATTGAAAATGACAATGCTTTAACCAGTTTGGATCCTAGCAAGATGATTTTATATCCATATAATAAACCAACATCGGGTCTGAATCTACTTGAAGGTCAAAATCCATTAAACGAAGATTTTACAGCCATTTCTAATCTTATCACTTATTGGAACCTTACTTCTCAAAATGGAGCTTTAAATTTTTCTATTAATGCGAATTTTTCCAAATCTACCTCAACTGATAATGTCCCCCCAAGTGGAACCGTGGAAACCGTGTTTAATCGTACAGAAATTCTTGGATTTCTCCTCTCCATAAAATTCAATATCACTTTAGATGCAAATCTTACCATTAAAGCTTGGAACGTCACTCAAGGCGCATGGATTAATATAACCGATATTATTCCAATAAATAGTAGTCTTCCCATAACCCAGCAAATAGATGAGAGATTCATAAACACCAATTTGGATTTCATTAATTCGAGTGATATTTCTCTAATTCAGTTCTATTTTAACAGAACGGATCATTCTTCCACTTTTAATGTCTCATTATTCGAATTTGATTTGCAAGCAGCATTAGCTTTTGATCTTCCGATTACTAGTGAATCTTATGTGGCATTAGAATTTGATTTGAGAGGTGAAGGAACGACCATTAATGGATTTAATGCCTGGATACGAACGTTAAATCGAACGATGGCTTCTGGAGTTAAATTAAATATTAGTCTTTACAGGTCTAATAATTCTATCGTGCGGGATAGCGATGGATTACAAAAAACTATGATATCTCCTGATTATTCTCAATATTTAGGTTCGATTTTGATAGATTCTTTTAAAGGGGATGGAATTACTTATTTTGATTTAAGTTCAATTAATGCGGTGAACCTGGGTATTGGAAATTATTTTATTGTGATAAACTCAAGTTCGAGCGATTTAATCTATAGCTTAGTTACCATCCCTTCTGATGCATCAATTGGGGATGGAAAATTAGAACAGCAATTAAAAAGAACCACCAATAATGGGGTTACGTGGACTAATGCGAAAAAGTTAATTGAAACTACTTCGACTCCATATACATCTACACAATTAGACGCAAGTTCTTTTGAATTAAACGTTACACGAGGATATATGCCTTCCGATTTTAATGGTGAGTTAAGAATACAGAATTTAACACTTGTTGACCAAAGAATTGATGTTTATCCATATAATGAAAGTAATGTTAATATAATGGAATGGGGAAGCGGTCGATGGCTCCATGATCTTACGGATTATATTGAAGCTGATCGCTTTAATACACTTTTTGTTAATTTTACAGGATATATCACTCTTACAAAAGGTTTACTTTTTAACGTGACTTACCTTGCTAAAATTTATAGATATGAAAATGTCACCGCCCTATTTAAGATATATTATAACGATATTCCTCTCTGGACTTTAAATGATACGCTCGATCCAAATCAATATTATCCTAACTGGAATTTTACAGAATATTGGTTTATATTTCCTAATTATTGGACACCCCTTAATCTAACAACACCAAACCCCCTTGATGGAGATGTTCTCGATCAAATAGGGAGTGCTTCAGAATTATCTGACGACCCTCTATTTAATAAATTAATTCTAACCACCGCCTTAATAAATGTATCAATGCCCGTATATAACGGCTCTTACGTGCTAAATTTGACAAGCTATAATTCCATTAATCAAATGCATAGTTTCATTAATTTTGAAGGCATTTTATGGGAAACAGAAGGATTCATGTATGGAGATAACGTGTCTTTGAGCGTATACATTCAAGATGAATTTGGGATTGCTCCAGACGGAGGAAGTGTGAATGCTACTCTTTTTTATCCCAATAATACGAGAGTTCCCACTGCAGAACTCTTTTCTAATAATGGTGTTTTGATTGATTCCCTTTTGAAATATGATTTTTCTAACAATACTATCATTAATATCACTACTTCCATCCCCATTTTGGGGCGCTACCAAATTGGCTTTTTTTGGACTAATGGTACTGCAATTGGCTGTAAAAAGGTTTTCATTCAAATAAATGATTATGAGGTAGATTTAACGGGAGCAACTTTCTATCCCGAAGTAGGAAGTAACGTGCTTGAGGGAAATTTTATCACGAGAATTCTTAATAAATATTCCATCCTAATGGCTACTGTTAATGAAACAACCGGTACAAACAGACCTGATTATTATACCATTAGTAATCTTTCTATCAACCAATTATTTTCTTACGAGTTAGGAAGTTTAGATTTTGACGTATCTTTAAATTCATTCAGACAAAACGAGAGCATTTTGAATCCAGGAGAGGAAATTACATTTAAAATTTTGCTTCAAAACAGAGATGACATAACCGATCTCAATGTCAGGATTAAAGTACAACTCTTGTCTTTGGCAAATGATCAATGGATTATCGCCGAAAATTCAAGCGATACCGTGTTATTGAAATATTTTGGCAACAATCAAGATAGCATCATGTATAATTTAAGCATGATGATGCCTCAATATGATCCCGCAACAAAATCCTGGAAAGGTGTTAATTGTCCCATGAGGTTAGGCGGAGTAAAAACAAGAGTATTAATATATATTGAAGGAAAAAATGTGGGTTATTTTGATAGTCCACAATATTCTTTAATTACGCTTGCAGATGAACATGATTTCGAAGGAGAAATCATTTCAACCAAGACTTCATTCAATACTTCAAGTAATACTATCACAAAAGTGTTTGAAAGAGATGAATGTCTGTATTCTCCGAAGAAAACCTATTTTATCGTGAACCTATTTGATGAAAATTACATGAGTATTTTAATAAGTTCAAATATATCAAATATTTTTAAAATAAATAGCAAATTTGTAAATATTACTTATACGCCCCAAAATCCCATTGAAGGAGATACGGTAACTATTTCTTCCATCATGGAGACAGAGTTTAATGAAATCTTAGCGGGTAAAATAGTTTCCTGCGAGTATTTTGATGGAACGTCTTGGATAAACATTACAGGTGTAAGATCTGATTCGGAGGGAATATTAGAATTTGAAATTGATACTGTGCCCCTATATATTATGGAAGATTTTAAATTTCGGTTATATTGGCCAGGAGATAGTAATTTTCTAAGTAAAAGTCATGAAATTCCTATCAATATTACTTCCGAGTTTAATGAACTTTCTCTAGGTTTTGATGTTCTACCGAATCAAGCCGTGTATCGTAATGAAAATGGAACTTTAACTTTTGCTATATTAAATACGGGGAATTCTACAGTTTCAATATTAGAGACCAATATCGCATTGGAAAAGGGAATTAATTTTACCATCGTTGCCATAAATAATTATGAATTAGCTCGATTGAAACCAGGTGAATCTACATCAATTACTATAGACTTTTTTGTACCTGATACAACCTATGACTTGTTGAATATTACGGTGACTATTAAAGGACAAAATGTCCTTTCTAAACAAATTGTGAGAACTGAAGGTAAGACTTCTTTAGATATCTTGGATCCTCCTTTCCCATCTGTTGTCATGACTGTATCAATCTTAATAGGAATTGGAGGAATTTGGCTTTTTACTATTTGGTATGCAAGAAAACTGATCCGTAAGATTGAGACCCCTCTGGAAAAAGCGAAACCCAAAGTGAAAAAAGTAAAAGGTAAATATGTCAAGGTTTCAGAATTAAAGACTGATGAAACAAAAAAAGTACCTTCTGAAGAAAAACCAACGGTAGAGAAAGAAGCTAAAAAAGAAGAGAAAGAAGCTAAAGTTAAGTTAGACGATTTATTAAAGAAAGAGGGTCTTGATAAGGAATAATACCTTATAACTTCTAAACAAAATTAGTTATTTTTAATGATAAATTTAAAAAAAAATAGGAAAAAGCAATAAAATCTTCTTATAACTTAGTTTTTTTATAGGGGATTATTGAAGTTATTTTAAAATTGAGATAAGATTACGTTTTAATAGGGCTAAAGAAGCTTTTCCATCAATACCCGTTAAACATATTAATATTGTCTCGTCTGAACCAACTAAAACTGCATAACCATTGTCCAATTCAATCGTGGTCGCTTTTAAGGATCCTTTTCCGATATCTTTCCCTAATTCATTTGAATCTTGAATGATTTTCGCACAAGCCTTTGCTATTTTAGAATGATCCATATCCGTGATAGTTTGCCCTACGATCACCGTTCCATTTTTATCCGCAGCGATTAAACCTTCACATTCGGGAACATTATCCATTAATTCAGCTAATTTCGGCTCAATCTCTTCTTTACTCATGCAAATTCTTCTCTATAAATAATTCATTATAAATATAATTAATATGAAATTGCTTAAATAAGTAATAAAAAAATTAAGATTTAAATTCTATGTCTTTAATGTTTAAACAAGTTATATCCTTCCACTTCAATTTGCGGTTTTTTCAAATAGAATTTAAATAGATTTTTATGTAAATAACGCTATAATATTAATAATAAAATCGAAATATCTCAATTCATTTTTATTAAAAGAGTGATAAAATAGAATGATTGACACTAACGAGGTAAAAGCAATCATCAGACGCTTTGAAGAAAAGGAAGGTGTGCGGGGAGTAATTATTTGTGATTCATCCGGGCTTCCTATAAAATCAAATCTCGATACGGAATTATCGGAATCTGTATCTGCATATATTACCAGTTTAATCGGAAAATCCAAACAAGTTGTTGAGGCTCTCCAAGAAGGTACCATGAGATTTATCCGACTAGAGACGTCAAAAGGAGAAATTATGATCGCCTTAGAAAGCTCATTGATATTAATTGTATTAAAATAATTTTTTAGTGCATTAATCTAAAATTATTATTTGGTTACTTTTCTTAAAACCTATACGAAATATTTTATGAAAATTTAATGTATTACATGATCAAGTCTTCTTTTTCTAAATATAGCGTTATGAAATTAAAAGTGATACTTCTCCTTATTTTCTGGGTTAAATCCTAATCTAATTCAGAGTAAAAGATACTCTAAAGAAGAGAAATAATTTCATAATCATATTCATGAGAAATAAAGAACAATTAAAAAGCAATAATGATATATATCCTCATTGGATATAATGCGAAAAGATTACTATGAATTTCTTTCTTTTCATAAAAAGTGTATATCCTTGAGGTGTATTAATTGACTAAATCTTTTTTATCTGGATTAATATTATCTGAACGCTTTTATAAGGAGGTAGTAAAGGAGAAGATAGAAAATAATTACCCCAATTTAGATTATGCCGCCGGATTAATAGGTCAAGGATCTGAAGTTTTAGGGTATGATGATAACATCTCAACAGACCATCATTGGGGACCAAGATTCCATATCTTCCTAAAAGACGAAGATTTTAAAGCTTATCATTTAAAAATTAAAGAACTCTTGAGGCAAACCTTGCCAACGTCATTTCTCGGATATTCCACTCATTGGTCGGAACCCGATCCGAATGATTCAATGAATCAGTTTCTTGAAGAAAAGGATAAATCTCCTATTAATCATCGAATTGAAATTTACACTGTAAAGTCATATCTGAGAGAGAATTTATCAGTACCTTCACCTGAACTAAGCGAACTGGAGTGGGTTTCTATCCCAGAACAAATTTTGCTTGAATTTACTTCAGGAAAGGTCTTTTATGATAGCTATGGAGATTTAACCCAAGCACGGAAGGCTTTAGCCTATTATCCTCACTCCATATGGCTATTTAAAATTGTAGCACAATTAGACCGAATATCTCAAGAAATGGCATTCATAGGGAGGACAGGAGAAACGGGTGATAACTTGGGATCATTGATTGAAACTAATCGATTGGTAAAATTTATAATGGAAATGGCATTTATTCTCGAAAAGAAATATATCCCATATCCCAAATGGTTTGGAAAAGCCTTTGAAGGGCTATCTCTTGCTCCAGTTCTCAAGCCAATCTTAACCGAAACAGTTTTTGAAAGGAATTGGAGACTGAGGGAGAAATTAATATGCAATGCATATCTGGAACTAGTTCAAAAAATCAACTCGTTGAAGATCATTCCTAAGGTAGAGCTTAAAGCTCAGAACTTCTTCACCCGTTCGCAAAGAATAGTTAATTTCAAACCCATTATTGGAGAAATTAATAAAAAATTGAAAGTGAGATTTGACAAAATTAAATATCCCATCGGAACAATAAGTCAATTTATCGATAATTCTAACATATTGAGCGATGCTGATTACAGTAAAAATGTTCGATTATTTTTTTCAAAATAAAAATACTTAAAAGAATAAGAATTCCAGCTTGAGATTATTGTCCAAATATTTAAAAACATGAAAGTGAGCTAAGAAATAGATCACTTTCAAGAGTAGCTTGATCATGATCAAGAAACAGACGGAATAAGTTATGGTTGAATAAATAATTTAAGAGTTCTATTACCAATATTTTTTAGAGGTTATCAAAAATCCTTCAGAATCAAATTTTATAGATTCTGCTTCACCGCAAAATCTGAGAAGTTCGTTTGATTGAACTTGTTCAAATAGAGCTTCTGAGACTAACATTTTAAGCAACTTTGACGTGTTTTGGATCCATACCATTTGCAAGGAGCTCATCTCATCTGGACCTAGGAGGAATGAGATAATGTTAAAGACATCTTTATCAGTGGAGAGAATGATAGGTAATTTAGGAGAATCTGTTCGATAAGCAGTTAATGCATTTAAATAGGTTTTTGATAAATCTATCTTTTCTATCACTCGCTTAGTGGTAAAATCTGCCAAACCAATTCCTTGCGCATTACCATGGGTTTCCTCAGTTAAATCCCGTACGAATAACCATTTTATCCTAATTTTTGAAACTGATTTTCTTCCTGTAATGTTAGTATCCATTCCCGTTCCAAAGATATTCTTTCCCATTTCATCAACAATTAATAAATCAATATATTGAAAAGGCATTTTCTCAGTCAATTCTTTATATCTCTGCAATAAAATAGGCTCTTTGGTAGAAAACTCTTCTGGACGCAGAGCATGCAGTTCTGCTATTTGATTATTAATATTTTGGATAATTGCCAAGCCCCCGATGATTTTAGCTTTATTAAAAACTACATTTCGTATAGCGTCTACCACTTCAGGCCACGATTGTTGTTCGATAAATTGATGGTATAATTTCGTTCCCTCATGTTTTCCTAATCCCATGAGACACATCTTGCTTAATCCGCTCTCTACTTCTCCAATGAATTTAGAATGACTCCTTATTCGATTAAAAATGAAGATTTTATCCGCAAGGGCGGCATATTTATCCAAATAAACAGGTATACCCGTATTGGTTTCTCCTATTTTAACAACTTCCATTGAGGATTTAAGGGGGCATCCTACTTTTTTTTCAGTAATTCCATAATCTCGTAATAAAGAAAGTTGCCCTTCAGCCGTTGCTCCTCCATGACTTCCCATGGCGGGAATAATAAAAGGTTCTGTCTTTAACTCTTTAAAGTACGTAGCTATGGTTTTTAAAATGAGTGCTTGATTTGGAATTCCTCGAGAACTCGCAGTAATGGCAATTTTCTCTCCCATTTTTATATTTTCATTTATGCCAATCTTTTTCAACTCTTCTCTTATTTTGGATTCGATATTTTCAATTAATGGAAGAGGAATAGCTTGCTGAACACAGCGAACTTTGGGTAGTTCATAATCTTTAATGTTAAAATTAGGTATTTGTAAATTTACCATTTTCAATTTCTTTAATTAAGCGAAGCAAAATAATTCTATGCTAAAGTTAAAAAAATTGAGACGTTTTAAGTAAAAAGGTAGGAATGAATGTTGGAACAAGAATGTAATTTAAGGAGTAATTAACTCGAGTAATCCAAGTTCTTTCAATTTCTTCTCTTTTGGAACCCCGTTAGAGTTCCACCCCATAATGCTGTAATAATCATCTAATAAATAATTCAAATCTACTATTTGCCCCTTGCTATTACCATCGGATAATGTCTCTTTGGTAAATCTTTCAGGAAGAGTGTCATTGCTCCTATTAAAGCCCAGTCTTACATTATACATTCGCTCAAGATTTATTATCCGTTCAGCAGCTAAAGTTAACCTTTCAACATTCATGGGAATTCCGGTCACAAGAGAAAATGCTTCGGCTTGATCCTCAAGAGGTATTCCACCCCGCATTGAGGAACAGAGTGCAATCGAATCCACAATGGCCATGCTAAATTGTTGATTTCTTTCAATAACACCCTTTCCTTTTTCTTCAAATCGGTTCCCAAGACTGAGTTCTAATCCAAAAGTGGTCGCATACATGTGATGAGCGCCTTTAGGGGATGTTGCATACGTGAGAGCCATTGCTTTAGCACCTCTAGGGTCATATACGGGAAAAGATTGTCCTTTAGAATGATTTGCTAAGTCAACTATTTTTAACTCAATTCCCGCTCGTTCTACGCCTTTTGCTAAAATATTCCCTAATCCCTCTCGATTACCAATTTTTTCTAACATTGCAAGGAGGGCAGCATCGTTGCCGAATTTTAACTCGATGTTATCTGTATTTTTTAGGGTCAATCTTCCCTTTTCAAAAGCTTCCATCGCCATAGAAATGCACGCTCCAGCATTAATGGTATCGAGTCCGTAAGTATCACAAATCTTTGATGCCTTTAGAAGCGTTTTCCAACTACTTATGCCACAATTGGAACCCAACATGCCTACGGTTTCAAATTCGGGACCTTCCATTTGAATTTTTGACAAGTCTTCTTCATTTTGGATGAAAGTCCATTTTCCGCATCCGATTGGGCATCCAAAACAGGAACTATCCCCGGAAATTATTTTTTCGCGCATTTGAGTACCT
The DNA here is from genome assembly GCA_964388035.1 of uncultured archaeon. Taxonomy (GTDB): domain Archaea; phylum Asgardarchaeota; class Lokiarchaeia; order Sigyniarchaeales; family SOKP01; genus JALGVJ01. The sequence goes on along the minus strand of CAYLZE010000008.1, from coordinate 37,631 downwards.
TCCAATTTGTATCCATCCTTAAAATGGCCTTCAGAAAAATTACGTGTCACCCAAAATCCGGCATTATTAATGCGCTCAACTAATTCCATCGTCCCATAAATTCTTCGAACTTGACCTATTTTAGAATTTCGTACATTTTGAATAAGTTTCTTACTTAACGCTATTACATCCTCTGGACATACCACCTTAACATCATTTGACCCACTTATTGCAATTCCTTTCAAATTCTTCGAACCCATTACCGCACCCGAGCCGCCTCGACCAAATTCTCTATATAATCCCGCAGTAATACAAGCATAACTAACCAATTTTTCCCCTGCTTGCCCAATCCCGGCAATTTGAATGGAATTATCATCACCTAATTCATTTCGAATTAATTCTTCAGTTTTTGGAATCGTATTTCCCCAAATGTTTTCAGCAGGTTTAATCTTAATTTCTGAATTATTAATCCATATGAATACGGGGCGATCAGCCTTTCCTTCAATGATTAATCCATCATACCCTGCAAATTTTAACTCGGGACCCCAATGTCCTCCACATAAAGAGTAAGAATAACTATTTGTTAGTGGTGATTTAAAAGTAACGCATACTTTATTATTTCCTGGAATTAATGTCCCAGCCAAGGGGCCATTCATAAAAATCAATTTATTCTCTGGCTCTAATGGGTCCATTCTGGGAGGAACTTCTTTGAATAAAAAATAAGCTCCCAATCCTCTTCCGCCTAAAAAGAGTTCTACTTCTTGTCGACCATAAGTATCTACTCTATAATTCTTCTCAGTAAGGTTTATTCTCAGAACTTTTCCATAGATGCTTGTTGCTAAAACCACCTTAATTTTCCTCCTGAATTAACTTTTGCGCCATTTCTTTCACGTAAATTGATTTATAAATGTTATCTGCCCTCGCAACCTCAAGATATTGAATGGCGTGTTCGGGACAAATTTCTACACAAGCAGGTTTTCCTTTACACAAATCGCAAATTAAAACATATTCCTCCGTCGGATGGATGGATGGAGCAGCATGGGGACATTCTTGGATACATTTTCTGCATAAAATGCATTTTTCCGATTCTACATGGATCGCATGAGTCATGGGTTCTATTGAAAGTGCATCAAACTTGCACGCATTTACACAAGGAGGATTTTTACATTGGTGACAATAAATTGCAAGATCAAGCTGTGCCACGGTATCCCGTATAATACGAATCGACGCTTTTTTTGGATTAGTCATATTAAAATGAGTCATGGAGCAGATTTGTTCGCAAAGTCTACACCCAATACATTTTTTTGGTTCAAATACTAATACTTTTCTTGTCATTCTCGTCGCAATATGATAAAAAATCCTTTATATAATCCTATTTCTACAAGAAATATTGTCTAAACATATTTTGTTTTCTTTCTTCACCGATGGTGGTAGATCCCATGTGGCCGGGTAAGACAATAAAATCATCAGATAATTCTCCATTATACATGATTTTATTTTTAATGCTTTCAAATAAAATTCTTTGGTCTCCACCTGGCACGTCTGATCTGCCAATACTTCTCCTAAATAGCAAATCTCCCGTAAATATCAAGCCGTCCACTTTCTTTTCATCAAATTCTTTCACATCTTTACAATAATAGCTGAGAGAACCTGGAGAATGTCCGGGAGTCTCTAATACGTGTATTGTCAATTCCCCCACTTTTATAGTATCCCCTTCATTTAACCATCGATCTGCTTCTACTAAAGGACTCATTCCATTTTTGTAATCCCTCTTGCTGTACATTAAAGGTACATTATAAATACGCAAGAATTTTTTAACCTTCATGACGTGATCAAAATGCGAATGCGTTATTAATACCGCTATAGGACGCGCTCCTAAAGTATTGATATTTTGCTGAATTTGATCGATTTCAAATGCGGGATCTATTACGATGACCTCTCTTGTCTGAGATGAGCCGAAAATATAGCAATTGGTAGTTAATGGTCCAATAATTACTTTTTTAAATATCATGGGGAAATAAAAGTCTCACTTAATCGAAATATAGATAAGAATTAAAGGTGATAAATAAAAAATTAAGAATAATAAGAATCGTTAAATCTTAAATTTTAAGTATTTTTGGTATTAATAAGCTGGTTAATCTCCATTAATTTCGCGTAAATATTCTCCCCTTTTTTCGTCAACCCTATAGTTTTCATGTTATTATGATTTTTAATCTCTATAAGGCCCTTGTCAAGGAGATCTTCCTTTACTCTAAAAAATGAGTTATAATAGCTGAATTTATTTAACTCATCATAAAAGGTGTGTTTGTCGGTCTTATTGTTTTTAAACTTTGTCAAAACGTAAAAAGTGTCCTTGAATCCTTTCTTTTTCAAAAAAGAAATTACATCATCTAATTCCATTATTAAATCCCCATATTTAATTCCTATATTTGATATTAAAAAGACTGGAAATGTACAAAATTGTTTAATATAAATAAAATAGGAGAATTTATAAAACTTTTGTTTTGATGTCTGCCTCTATAAGTTATATCATATATATAGTTGTTATCTGTGCTCGTATTTATTGAATAAGTCGACAATTTAAATATTCGAACGTTTCTCAAAAAATTATAATATAATATGTTTATAGTTAATTGAAAGTACATAAAAAAAGAGCAAAATGATTAACTGATTATAAAAAAACAAAGAAAGATGAGGAATGCATTTCAAGTTACATTATTTTTTTTGCTGTGATTGATTATTACTAGTATAAATTAAATAATTTCTTTATTTGAAGTGTGGATTCAAAGATACATCGAGCATGAGAAAGGGAATGTGCCACTTATCTTATCATGTCCTCATGGAGGGTTTAAAAAACCTGTTATAATCCCTGACAAATTAAAAGGAGATAAATTACCAGATGATAATACCTTCTGGATAACTAAACAGATCGTAAGGCTTTTACATGAACATGATATTAGACCTTATTATGTTATTAGTAAAATTCATAGAAGCAAGATTGATTTTAATAGACCTCCTCTTTCAATTTCATCATATTTTAAAGGATCTTCTGAAGCAAAAGAGATTTATGATTTTTATCATGATATCTTGACCCACTATTCCAATGAATGTACTGAAAAGTATAAGAAGTGCTTAGTAATTGATATTCATGGATACACGCGACCCCGATCAGATTATCCAGATTTCATACTAGGCAATATTTTTGGAAACTCTCTAAAATATCTATTGACTTCCTCCAATAAAGCCGACTCAGAAAAACCTAAATATTGGGTTTTTTCGGAATTGGTATTAGAATTATCTCGTAAATTCACGCTGGATGACGGCCTTGGATTAGATGACTATAACGTCGCATATTCAGGAGGCTATATTCTTTATCACTACTTCCAAAGGGAAAATATTAATGCATTTCAATTGGAACTCTCTAGAAGGATTAGATTAAATGTTAATCTATTGAGAAAATTTTTTGGTATCCTCATTCCAATCATTGTAAACAATATTTAATACAATAACTAATTTTAATTATAGAATCTTTAATTCAAAAAGAAGGTGAAAGTTGAATTAAACTGGGCGGGATAATAGAAATTTCCACGAAAGATATTCCTGGGAAATCAAGCATGGTTTTTTTCACGGTGGGATGTAATTTTAAGTGTGAATTTTGCCATAATAAATATTTATTAAACCTTAAAGTGGGAAAAGAATATAGTATTAGTGAACTTCTTACCTTGATTAAAAACAATTATTTAGTGAGTGCAATAAGTATTACAGGAGGGGAGCCCACCTTACAAAAAGATCTACTAGATTTTTGCATTCGTGCTTCAAAATTGAATAAATATATTAGTATTGATACAAATGGCTCCAATCCTCGAGTAATCGAGAGCCTTATTCCTCACGTGAATCGATTTGCTTTGGATATCAAAGGCCCACTTGAACGAGAACAATTGAAGCGGATAACTAAAGTCGAGATAAAACCAGAAGTAATTATTCGATCCTTTGAACTTATTAATGAAGAAAAAAGTCTTGATTTTGAAGTACGTACTACTTATGTTGAGAATCTTCATGTTCCAGAGGACATTGATCTAATCTTAAAATTCTTAGAAAGTAATTATTTTGAGGGTAATTTTGTACTGCAGCAATATCAATATTCTGAAGGTGTAGGAATGGAAAATAAAGAAATGTTTGAAAGCCCTTATCATGGTCGGCTTTTAGAAATTCTTAAACCCTATAAAGATAAAACCTTCCCATTTCAAATATTTTTACGGGATGATGTAGTTGGATACTGCAAGCTAGAAAATCTTTTTTATTAATTCCATTCTTTATTCTTTTTAAAAATAAGCAAATTAGAAATCCAATTGGATTATTATAAAAACTCATTTACCTATATCTGATACATTTTCTTTGAGTTTATATATAAAGAAGTAAATAAAAATCACGATGTTTGTCGATAAAGAATTAATAAAAAGTTTTGGAGAAGCCAAGGAAGAGGCAGTTATTGAAGGTTCTATTCGAAATAAACTTTTAAAAGAATTAGCAGACGCTTCCTTGCTTCAGATTTAAAATATCTTGCCTTAAATGATAACATATTCTTATTTCTTTTTTCTTGATTCCATCCAAAATATTTTATATTGAATCGAGCTGACGAGATAAAAATCATTAATTTTAATTATATTCAGTTTTAGAATTATTTATCAAATGAAGAAATATGATTTGCCCCTATATTCTCAATTACCCAATGGGTGTGGGCTTAGTACATTTTTAATGATGATTAATCCCGAGAGTAATGTTAATTATAAAATCATTCTGGGTGAAATAAGTAATTATATTTCTACAAATAAGAATCAATTAAAAGAGGAATTAAAATGGGCTTATAGCTTGAGTTATATATTATTAAAATGTATAGGCTCTAATATCTTGAATGCCTATATCTTGAAGCAAAATGAGTCACTTGTACATGATTACATGCCAATCATTATCCATGAATTTAAGGAGCCGACCTTACAAATGGAAAACCGCATTAACTCGAAAATGTTACAAATTTTTGCTCAGACCATGCGAACCGATGCCGATTTAAAAATTTTATTTTATCTTTTTGGTGGAGCGTTTTTTCCTCAACAGCAAGAATATCCCGATGGTACGGGCAGTCTTTATTTTACTAAAAATGATTTTAAAAATGATAACAGAAAATATGAAAAAAAAATTAAAATCCTTTGGTCTCATTTAAACGCGAAGTATTATAATAAAATTCCCTCATTAACCTTAAATAGAGGATTTCACTGGGTAGCTATCAATTCTATCAATTCAGAGTACACTTTTACTATCAATGATCCCTTGGGAGGAAGATATGAATGGAATGTAAGCCCACGTATTTCGGATTCTTATCGTTTCTATTTATTTACCCATGATCCCAAGAATGCATTCATTTTAAGCTCTCAATTTAAGAAATTCATTATTTCAGAATTAGAAAAAGAACCTTGGAAAAAAAAATGAATAAAAAAAATTCATAAGAATATAGTAAATTATTAGATAATAATGAATGATTCAAAAATTTTGGACGTGATACAATCCTGTGTAGATTGTAAAGTATGTAATGATGAGTGCGATACTTTTGAAGTAACTCAGGATCCCTTAAAATCTCCTTATGGAAGATTAAAAATTGCTGAAAAAGTGTTCACGGGCGATATTCTGACTAATGAGGAATTAATCGCGATATATACATGTACTTCATGCTCTTCTTGTGATCTAGTTTGTCCTCAAGATATTCCCATTTCCGAAATGATTCATGCTTCTAAAACAAGATTGGTGGAATTAGATCAGGCTCCCTTAGACGTTCATAAAAATATAATAAAAGGAATATTAGAAAAAGGAAATTCTGTAAATGGAAATCCCGAAGAACGCTTAGATTGGCTTCCAGAGAACTATAAAAATAATGAACTTTTTGAAGATAAAGAATCAGATACGCTACTTTTTTTAGGATGCATGTCCTCTTTCAGAGTAAAAGAAAGTGCTAGTGCGTCGTATGAAATCCTAAAAAGAGGAGGTTATGACTTTAAAATATTAAGAAATGAACCCTGTTGCGGTGAATATATCTATAGTGCAGGTAATCTTGAATTATCGAAACAAATCTTTAATGAGAATTTCGCTTTATTCAAAAAACACGGGATAAAAACCTTGATTGTTACTTGTGGAGGGTGTTTATATGCTTTTAATAACATTTATCCCAAGTATGTTGAGAATTTCGATATTAATGTCAAGCACGTGGTTCAAATAATCCGGGAATTGGAGGAGAAGGGGAAAATACAATTTAAGCCAGCGAATAATTCCGTTACGTATCATGATGCGTGTAGAACGGGGCGAAAAATTAAAGGTTTTGATGTCTATGAAGAACCACGAGAACTTCTTGAAAAGACTAACACAAAAGTTAAAGAATTGACAAAAAATAAAGAAAATACTAAGTGTTGCGGGGCAGGATCGGGAATAAGAGGAGTGGATTCTGGGCTAAGTATCAAAATCGGAACAACGATACTTAAAGAATCGAAATCAGAGGAAATTATCTCTTCTTGTCCTTTGTGTGTATTTAATTATAGATATGTTGCTTATAAAACCCAAAACGATAAAAAGACTAGATATATTACGGATTATTTATTTGATGCTCTGCTTTGATTTAAAAGAATAATCCATTAGAGGAAGAAATGATTAAATTTATCTGAAATCGCAAGTGAAAGTGATCAAAATTTTCATGCAAAAGACATTTTGAAATTGTCGATTATATTTATTCTTATAATTTAAAATGTGATATCTACAAATATTAAAATCAACGGGAAATCAACATTTCACGAAGATCATCGGTATATATTTAGGGTATAACTCGTTAAAAATTGGACTAAAGATCATTTTATAGTCCAGCTTGATACAATTTAATTAAAGTGAACTATGTATGAGTAAATTGAAATTTTCGAGGAATTATAACATGTCGGGAAAAAAAAATTCTCTACAAGATTTTAATGAAGCATTGGAATATTATGAAATCATTAAAGAAGGTCTAATAGGGTTGTCGGAGATCATTCAAATTAATTTTGAAAAAGAAAGTATCTTTTATGATACCGGATTTGATAATATTTATGCAATTCATGACTCTCTCATTTGTCTTCTAAACGTGTTTAATCCCTCGGAGGATCTAAAAGAAAAGTTATCCAACGTGGAACTTAAAGAACATAATAATGTTAAATAGAACCAAATTATGCCCTCTTTTTTTCCCAATTAACTTTCTTTAGATTTTTTGTTTCAGAATTACTCTTTCCTTTCATTTTTTATTATTGATTGTTCAAAATGAAAGTCCTCGCCTATTTGATCTATCTATACAGGGTGCATTAGGTGATACCCTTTTTCTTTTCTTTATTCTTGATTCCCTTCTAATTTTGCCTTCTTCAAATCTTCTTTTCTCTTCCTCAGACTCTAATATTAGCTCAGGTGCGCTAGTTGGTTTATCATTTTCATCGAGCGCTACGAATGTTAAATAAGCAGATGCAATATGGGATTTAGTGCCTTTGAGAAGGCATTCTGCTTCTACTTTCACCCCTATTTCCATGGAAGTATGTGATACATAGTTGACGGATGCTTTTGCTATTACCAGATTACCCACATATACAGGGGACAAAAAATCAATTCTATCAACCGATGCGGTCACACAATTATGATGCGTGTGTCTCAATGCAGCGATTGCAGCGGCATTATCTATGATGCTCATGATCACGCCTCCGAAAATATTTCCTGAAGGATTAGAATTATTGGGCATCATAATTTGAGCTATTTGTACTTTTGAGGTCGATACACTTTTTTTTTCCATATTAATATTTTACCATGACTTTTTGTTATAGTATCGTAAAATTCGATATTTAAAAGATTTGGATATAAAAAAAATAAGTATTAAGAATAGGAAATGGGTCAATAATTATGAATTTTAAAAAAAATCTGAAAACATTAGCCTTTATCAGTTTAATAATCTTTAATCTTGAACCAATTTTTCTTTCCACGTTTCAAAATAATAAACTTTGTACATTATATCAAAAAGCAAGGACTCAATTTTTTCTCTTTTTACATTTTCAATTAAGTCATTAAATTCTTTCATGCTATTGACCCAAACCCAACATAATATTAGACTTGGTAAGTTGCTAAAGGACCAAATATAAAATAGATGGGGATGATATTTCTCGTTCAAATATTTGGCAAATTCTATTTTTTCTATATATGGAGGGAGGGTAATTTGGAACAATGCAAAAATATCTTTCGAAGCCTCTGGATTGAATTGAATGGAAAGATCAATAATTCCTTCATTTATCAACCGATTTAATCTACGTCGAACAGTATTTGATGTTCTGTTGATATCCTCCGCGATTTCTGCAATGGGTTTTCTCGAATCATAACGTAAAGAACGAATTATCTCTTGATCCAATTGATCATACTGCATTGAACTTGATTTTGGAATAATGTATGGAATTGGAGCTTTGTATTGCACGTTAGAAAGCAAACCTACTTTCGGGGCTTGCATTAGGGCTGTTTTTGCAATAAAAGCGGTGTAAGGCTCTAATTGATGGATATTTTCTAACATTGCCCCGATATACATATAATTTCTACTTGAGAGAATAATTTGCCAAGTATTTTCGTGATTTCCCAATTCTTGAATCGTCCTTTCCATGTCTTGTGAATTACATTGGCCGAATATGAACGTATACAAGCTATTAATGGCATAAGGTTTTAAACTAGCAGTAAATCTATTAATGGTTTTTAATTCAATAAGCGCTTGTATTCGCTTATAGATAGCATTAACTGACAATCCTAAAAAGTCCGAAATTTCACGATACGTTAATCGTGAGTTATTGAAGAGGAGGAGGATTATATTGAGATCCATTTCATCCATTATATATTAAAAGAAAGGAAAAAAAAATAAAAAATTAAGCTATACATGTTTTGTAATTTCATTAATTTTTAAAGAAAGATTTGAACTCTTGTATTTGTTCGTAAGATCTCTTAAAGACTTAATTAGATGAATCTAAAAAAAAGCATAAATTTTTGTTTAATTCCTCTAAAAAGGTGAGAATGGTTAAGTTAATATAAGAAGCCAATTAGTCTTCTTTTTTTAGATTAAGGATGAAAATTTTAGATTTTCAATTTTTCTGAAATAGATAGATTAAGTATTTGGATTAAAGTAATTATTAGAAAATCCATTAATGCTATTTCGAGCATTATCTAATAGTTTCTTTATCAAATTTGTCAACTCATCTATGTTATTTTGTAAATCACTAAATAATTCCGTTCTTAGTTCGGATGTCATTTGATGACCAATATTCTTCAAGTTATGGATCCCTAATTGAAAAACAGTCAATGGTGTTTGCAATTTATGTCCAATTATAGTAATTGAATGCTTCAATTCTTTTTCTGCTCGCTTCATTTTTGTAATATTCATTCCATAAAGATTGATCGAGTTGAATTCCTCTACTAAGATTGAAACAAAGGCATAGAATTCTTTTCCAATTTCTATTTCTTCAGTTATAACCTCTTTTTTATCATATGTTGTTTCTATTAGTTCTTTTAATATAATTGGAATTGGTTCTCCTTTATTCCTTTTTAAGAGTTTAATGGCTGAAGGATTGATATAAACTATTTTTTCCTTATCTACCCCTAATACGGGATTAGGATTTCCAAGTGGAAATTGTGTCATTTCATTAATTTTATTTTTAGCGCTAATAATATCGCGAATATCTCGATTAATGATTATATATATTACTTCATGATTAACGGGATTATTAAACCTTCTCACGGAAGAGAAAATATCGATTTTATCTCCGTCTTTATGCTTTTGAATGACATTGCCGGTCCAACGGCCTTCATTCTTAATAATTTCTATAATATTACTTCGACTTTCATTGAAATATTTAGTTTTTAAAAGATCATGCACTTTTTTTCCTAGAACCTCCTTTTTTTTCCATCCATATAAATTCTCTGCGGCTTTATTCCAAAATTGGATTTCATGCTCTTCATTTGATGCAATTACCGCTTCATTTATATTATTGATTAACACTGACTGAAATTCTAATTTTGCGGATAATTGTTGAATTTTCTGAATAGTATTATTAAGTTCTATATTAGTTTCTTTGAGGCTTTTTTCTTTCTGTCTTATTTCAGTTATATCATACAATATTTTTAATTTAAAGAAATCACCTTTTAAATTTTTATATGGAATTTCGGAAACTTCATATATTTTTTGTGATGTTGTTTCAATTTCCTCAAGTTTTTTGGTTAAATAATCGATATCCGTATTAAGATTGCAAGATTCACAATCTTTTTGTAGATTTTTAAAAATCTCATGACATTTTCTGTTATCTGGAATACCAAAAAGATCTTGAAATCTTTGATTATAATAAACAATTTCATGATTTCGATTAATTAAACACAAGACAAGATTCATTTGATTCAAAATATTTAATAAGGTATCTCTCTCATGCTTAAATCTCATTTCCCGAGTAGTTGTCTGTTCAGATGAACTCTCTTTTAAACGTTTTTGATTATCCATGATATTCTTTAATTTTTCTATACGATTATTTGGATTAAATTTTCAATCTCTAATCATATTTCATCTATTGGTTGAAAAATTTTATTAATTTTCCTCTTGCTTAATGATTTCTTTTTTAAATTAGGAGGGATGCAATTCGTGTAAATTTCTAAAAATGTTGAATAAAACCCTTTAAATTTGGTTTTAACTAAAGTTAAATTCATTTCTAGCTTCTAAGTGTATTTCTTCCATAAACTCTATTCTTAAAAAAAATATAAGTATTTAAAAATTAAAGATTAATTGTTATATTATTTGTAAAACGAATCCACTTTTAATTGTTTTTCTATTCTCCTTATCACCGGGATATCACACGTAAATATTATCGGTGTACTATCTACTTCTTCATGGAGTTCCCAACGGAGATTAAAACCACTCAGGGGGATATTCCCATAGAAGCCTATTTTAAGGGGCCCTGTGAGAAATGTGGGGGTCCTCAATTGAAAAAGCGCTCGAGTTATTGGCGAACCCTTGCAGATTTAGGTACGCCCCGGGAACGACGGGTCATCCGCCTCCAAGTCACCTATTTTGAATGTTCTTGCGGGCATTACTTTAGTCCGAAACACCCGGACTATCCCCCGAAATTAGAATATACGCCCGCCGTCATCACCTATGCCCTGGAGAGTTATTTCCGATTTAATTGCTCCGCTCCTTCTATTTGCAAGGATTTAAATCAAAAACTCAACGTGGAGGTCCCCTTGGATACCATTACTACCTGGATTAAAGCCCATGGAGAGAAATTCCTGGCTTCGCTCCAGAAGGAAAAGCCCATTACTCATCCCGAAGAGGTTAAAACGGTTTCCTTGGATGGCACGTTTACCTCGGTCGGCAGGGAACTCATCGGAAAAAAAAGCTCTGTGGTCTTATTGTCATTGACCAGTCTAAAAAACGGGACCTTCTCACTCACCTTGTCCGAGATGAAACCCTAGACAACGCCCGTCGCATTTTATACCGCTTGAAAGAGCTAGGAGTCCATCCCGATCTGATCACCTGCGATTTCTCTCCCGTTCTACTGGCGGCCATCATCGAAGTCTATGGAGAAGAGGTCATTCAAATTGACCTCTTTCACGTCATGCAGGAATTAAATCGAGCCATCAAGGCGGATTTATTACGCTATCGGGAACGCCACTATGATGCAGAACGGGGAGAATAACGCCTTTTGAGAACCATCGTGAGCACTCTTCAAAAGAGAGAGAAAGCCATTAGAGGAAATAAGGGAGGAAAAGTACTCCTACCTCGAGTTCCTTCCTTTGTAGCATCTCACGAGCGGAGCTCCTCCTGTGCCCGGCTCACAGGACAGGTCTTCTCCCTGATTAAAGTACAAACCCCCGAGCTCTTTTTCCGGAATTTAAAGCGCCTGTTAAGCAAGCTAAGTTCTGATTCGTACTTTCCTTCCTTCCTTGCAGCTCTTGCCTCCCACTTACCCAAAAAGCGCTTTACGGAAAAGGGCATGAACCACATTAAAACAGAGCTGCTCAAAAAGTTGAAAAGCTTTTATTTGGAGTTTCGGAAGCCTTTGGATGAGGAGAGCATTCAATTTTTCAAAGAGTGTTCCATTCTTTTTTTCCAGCCGGAAAAGATGACGCTCCAGCGCCAAGTTTTTTTGAAAGAATTTTTAGCCCGACATCCCGGTTTAAAAGAGTATCGGGAAATGACCTTACAGGTAGGAGAGCTTTCCCGCTTGCCTCCTGCGGAGATTGACGGACATCAAATTGATTCCTTGCAGCCCTCCAAAAAATACACCAAGAAGCTCAATACTGCCATTAGGACCCTCAAAAACCACCGGGATTCCCTCCTTCGCTTTGTCGCATACGCCTCCCTCCACCCGGGATTCACGAATGCTCAGCATGCCAACATGGAACATTACAATACGGCGTTTAAAAAGCCCTTTCGTGCGGGAAATAATCTTCTTAAGAAGGATCGGATATTAGGGCGGTTGAACACGCAATTTTCGGGACGGATCGAATGGTATTTAGAGGAGCCCATGCTTATTTAAATATACAAAAAAAATAACAATTAATCAAATTAAATCCAAATAAATTAAACATCATAACTTTTTAAAATGAAAAAAGAAAAAGCTTTATCAATCTAATCCACACTAATACTTTTTCTATGACGATATTTCCCCAAAAAGCTATAAAAATTCATCTCGTATAAAATATAATTAGTTTACTTTTATCGTTTAAAATAATAATTTTTAATTTGGATACCTTTAAGAAGAAATTTTAGCATGCAAAATGATCATTTCTTTTCCAAGTAAGTTGAGAAAAAAGTAAATTTACGTGAGTCAGGTATCATTTTTTTTGAAACATGCTGGAACATCCTTTTATATGTAGATTATTAACTATATTTGATCATAGTAATAAAATTGAATTACACATCTAACCTTTAAAAATGAAAATAGTAGCTATTATTAGTAGTTATAGGAAAAATGGGCACACATCTAAAATAGTTTCTCTCATACAAAAGCAAATGGAGAAATTAAATATAAAAGATAATGATTCATTAGAATTTGAAAAGTTATATTTGGGAGATTATGAAATTAACCATTGCAAAGGATGTCGTGCTTGCATGGAAATTGGGGAGGAGGCTTGTCCTTGGAAAGATGATGTTCCTCTCATTAAGTCCAAGATTCATGATGCCGATGGAATAATTTTTGCGAGTCCAGTATATGTAGGAGATATAAGCTCTTCCATGAAAGCTTTAATCGATAGACTAGCTTATATTTGTCATCGACAAGAATTTTATCAGAAATGTGCCTTACTCATCGCTACGACTAATGCAACAAGTTTAAAACGTACCATCCATACGATGGGCGCAGCTACATTCAGTTGGGGATTTAAAGTGTTAGGATCAAAGGGATTTACTACTAAATCTTCTCTTGATTCCTTGGAAAGTCTGAAGCAACGATATAGCAAATCAATCTCTAAATTGGCAAGAAAATTATATTTTGGGATTAAAATGGAAAGTTTTTTAAACCCGTCCATTTTATCGCTTGCGGTTTTCAAAATACAGCAAAAACATCGTGCTAATCCCGAACTATCAAATCCTGTTGATTATAATTATTGGGAAAAAAAGGGATGGACAGATCCAAAAAGAACCTATTATATTCAAGAACATGTAGGAAAAGGAAAAGAATTCGTTTCAAAACTACTATATGGATTAATCTCTGTTTTCTTCTAATCTTTTTCACTAAATTCACTTTATTTTATCACTTTTTTTTCAAAAAAGTTAGTCGTTCTTTGCATATCCTTACACAGGGATAAATCAAAATCTGAATCACCAGAAAATTGCTAGTTTAAAAATGGAAAGCTCAGTATTTTATTAAAACACATGAATAGTAAGAAAAACTATTCACTTTCTCACAATATTCCAATTCTTTACTTGTTAACTTTATATTTACCGTTTTTTTCTATATTAAGATTCATTTTTCTCACTTTTTTAACGGTTAGGACTGTCGGAATTCCCGCCTAAATCAGAAAATTCCCGACCCGCCGTGATTTAAATGGCAATAATTCCGTTTTTCTCCCGACCAAATTACATTAAAAGGGAAAGAAACAGTCATTTTTGATTTTCACGACACCATCTATTACAATCCGAAAAAAGATTATACCCGCATTAATCCCGAATATATCATCTCCGCCAGCGAGTTTTTCCTCACTTTTTTTGACTACCACCGCCACGAATTTAACTTGTTGGGGTAAAACATAACCTTTTTATAGGAATGAGCATTCTAGAAAAAGAATATCGAATAAATATTCAAAAAAACAATCAAAAAAGAAAAAGTGAAAAATAAAAATGCCATCATTTAAAGAGACGTATGATGCAATTAAAGCGAATTGGGATGCAGGAGAGAAGAATTTTAATGTAGAATGTACCATGCAAAAAGAAGGCATGCAAATTGAATGCTCCATGGGTAATCCTGCTGGAGAGCCTTTCAAATTGCTGATTGATGCACCGGGAGGATTGAACGGAACAAATATAGGTCCATCCCCGTTATTAGTCATTCTTTCTTCAATAGGGGCTTGTATTATAGCAGTGACTCGTTTTTGGGCTCTAATAATGGGTATTACCATTGAGGAAATGCAAGTTTTCTCTCGTGGGCATATTAATCTTGGTGCAATTTTTGGAATTGATGATAAAAAAATGGCAGGTTATGATAAATTAGAGCCTGTTATTAGGATTAAAGCAAATGCTTCCGAAGAAAAAATAAATGAATTAATGGATAAAGTTTTTGCACATTGCCCCGTCATTACCAATTTTGGTGGAGCTTCTCCCATTAAGCCCAAAGTTCAAATTAAAAAGTGAATACTGTACTTTCTAACACAAATTAATCCATCTTTTTTTTATTTCAATATTGAATAGCGCTTTTAACGTTAAAATTGTTTCATTTTTCCAAATCAAATGAGATTAGAATTGTTTACATTTCTAAGCTCTTGAAATTATAAATTTTTATTTGAAATAAAATAAAAAAGGCGTTGTTAAAATTTGCTATTTTTCTAGTTAGGATTAAAAGATTCCCAAGGGTCATTTCAACTCATACTTGGGGGTTCTTTTTTCAAAAAATGCTGCCGAAGCTTCCTGCACGTCTTTTGAACAAAAGGTTAATACAATAGAACTGTTCTCAAATTGAACGATATTCTCTAAACTAGGAGAATCTAATGAGAGATTGACAGCTTCTTTGGTCATCCTCAACCCCAAGGGACTTTTACTTAAAAGTTCTTGCGCCAAGCTTAATCCCTCTTCAATTAATTTTTCCTTTTCTACCACTTTTAAAACTAATCCAATTTTTTCTGCTTCTTCTCCACTAACTTGCTTTCCCGTATATAAGATTTCTGCAGCTCTTGATAATCCAATCAAGCGCGGAAGAAAATAACTTCCTCCCACATCCGCTCCAGTGAGTCCGATATTAATAGAAGCATTAATAAATTTAGCGTCGCTGCTGGCAATACGCATATCAGAGGCCATGGCGAAACCAAATCCTCCCCCAGCGGCGGCACCGTGAACCAATGTGATGATTGGTTGACTAATTTTCCTCATCTTTACATAGATCTGACTGATTCTCCATTGATGATACATTTTTCGCTTTAAGGGTTCGGGAATGTTTAAAAAATAAACGTGTTCAAATCCTTTCGGGGGTCGTTTAGCATCAAGCATTAATCCTTCTTGAAGATCGGTTCCCGCACAGAATGCCCGTCCTTCTCCTTTAAATAGTATTACACGGCACTCTAAATTAACCATTAGATGATCCAAGAGTTCATGCAGTTCTTCTTCCATTTGAAAGGAAATGGCATTTAATTTTTCAGGACGATTGAGACTGAGAATTCCAATTCCTTCCTGCCTCAATTCAAAATGAATTGCTTCAAATTTACTATAATCCATAATTATTGAACCTCATGTTGATATTAATAACATTTTATAAAAAAACACTCATTCAAATAAAATTTCCATTCAAATTTACTTAAAAAGATTGGGATAAATTTAAAATGGAATACATAATGTGTTAGTTTAATCATATTAAATTCTTTTCACTCTGAATCGAAAATGACTAAAAGTGAATCAGACATTTATAGGAAATTGCAAGCGCATCTTGATAGCATGCCGATAGGATATCCTTCCACTAAATCGGGAGTCGAACTGAGAATATTGAAATACATCTTCTCTCCCGAACAAGCGGAAATAGCCTGTTTCTTGGATTGGAAATGGAAAAATTTAGAAGAAATCCATAAATTATATGGAAAAGAAAAGATTTCTTTGAAAGATTTAGAAGTAACATTGGATCATATTGTTAAGAATGGTGGCTTGAGCTTTAAAGAAAAAGATGGCTTTAAATATTGGGCAAATGCGCCCATCGTGGTTGGTATGTACGAATATCAGCTTTCAAATCTTACTCCTGACCTGGTGAAAGATTTTTTCCATTATATAAGAGAAGCTTTTGGATTTGAGATTCTCTCTACCAAAGTTAATCAATTGCGTACGATTCCCGTAGATTTAAGCATTGAAAGCCACAAAAATATCGCAAATTATGAAGATATTAAAAAAATAATTCAAAATGCGAAGGGTCCAATTGGTCTTGCAGATTGTATTTGCAAGAAAGGCGCCGATCTCATTCATCGGCCATGTAAAATAACAGATCGCAGGGAGATTTGCATGGCTGTAGATTGGATGGCACAACTTTATATCAATCAAGGATGGGGTCGAGAAATTACTCGAGAAGAAGCTTTAGAAGTATTGCGCAAGAATGAAGAGGATGGGCTTATTTTACAAGTAGAAAATACGGAAAATCCTACTTTCTTCTGTGGTTGTTGCACGTGCTGTTGCGGGATGGCCGCGGGTTTAAAACGGATGTATAAACCTCATGAATATATCGGGACGAATTTTTATGCTGAAGTGAACGCTGAAGAATGCACTGGATGCGGGGTATGTGTCAATCGATGCCAAATGGAGGCAATCACGCTTGATGATGATTGCTCGAAGGTCAACATGAATAGATGCATTGGCTGCGGTGTTTGTGTAATAAGCTGTCCGATTGAAGCCATTTCTCTGAAAAGAAGACCTTTAGAAGCAGTTCCCCCTAAAGATTTTGAAGATCTTTATTCAAAGATTTTAGAGAGTAAACTTGAAAAAAAAGAAAAGCTTCTAAAGAGAAAATTGAGGAGTAAAAATTAACTTCTTCAATTCCGATTTCAAGAACTGATAAATTCTTTTTTTAATCTTCCTTAATCCAGAAGAACTTATTATAAATAGACTATTTTTGAAAGAGTGATTTCCATTCAAAAATTTCTTATTTCATATCAATTTTCTTCTTTTAAATCTTATTTTCTAAATGATGATATTTTCTTGACAACAATAAGTAATAAAGATCTGTTTTTTGGTGCATTGGTTAACGATGCCATGAGCTCTAATTTAGCAGTATTGGGGATTCCTTGGGATGCTTCCTCTTCATTTCGAAAAGGTGCACGCGATGCCCCCGCGTTATTAAGAACTAGTACCACAGCAAAACTTTATAATCCTTATACAGAAAAATTAGTAAATATTGCTCAAAAATGGAAGATTTTTGATTTGGGAGACTTATCATTGACAAAAGAGGATCCTTCCAGCATGCCAAAAAGAGTCTCTGACCTTCTTTTAACAGTGGGAGGGAATGAGAAAAAATACCTTTTTTTAGGAGGAGATCATTTGATTACTTTCTTTTGCTTTACTGCGCTTAATAGAATGGAAGTATTTAATAACAAGAGTGTCGGTATTATTTATATCGATGCCCATCCTGATTTATACGAACAATATGAGGATAATAAATTTTCACATGCTTGCGTTTTGCGACGGATCATTGATGAAACATCAATAGATCCTAAAAATATCCTTCTTGCGGGAATACGAGCTAGTACTAATCTTCAATATGATTATATTAAGCATAATGAAATTACGACAATAACAAAGAGTGAGTTTAAGGAGAAGGGAGCTATATCGATAGCCAAAGAAATAAAAAATCATCTAAAGGAAATAGAAAGTGTTTATCTATCCTTGGATTTGGACGTATTAGATCCCGGTTTTGCTCCGGGAGTTGGAAATCCCGAACCGGGCGGCTTGTCAACTGCTGATATCGTGGATTTACTTCAAAATTTAGAGGAATTGCCAATATCTGCTTTTGATATTGTGGAATATTGCCCCCAATTCGATGTGTCCAATATCACGGGATACGCCGCGGCAAAATTAATAAAAGAAGTATTAGGAATAATGCCTCAAGATTAAACATGATTTTTAAAGAACTCAGAGATATCAGAAAATGATACTCATTTTTCTACCAAAAGGTGCTAAATGAGCAGAATTTCAATGCCGCTTCTTTTATATCTATTCAAAAGAAATCCCTTTTCCAATAAGTTTGTACCTATTTAAAGGAACTCAACCTCACAAATAATAAGATATTTTAATACATCTCGAATTTTTCTAAAAATTAAGCAATCTAGTATTATTGTCATGAAAAGATCATATATAGATAATCTAATATTAAAATCGATTGATTTTTTCAACAAAAATAAGTTTTATTTGCCCGAATTTGCGTATTGGACATTAACCACATGGCAAGAAAAGAGCAATGAAATCGAAGATATACGCAACCATCTGTTAGGATGGGATATCACGGATTATGGAAAGGGAGACTTTTATAAGTTTGGACTAATTCATTTTACGATACGCAATGGAAAATATAATTCGGGAAGAAATTTTTGTGAAAAAGTGATGATTGGGCTTCCAGGTCAAAAGCTTCCTTGGCATTATCATTTTAATAAATTCGAGGACATAATGAACAGAGGAGGAGGAGAATTGATAGTTCAAGTACGGCATAAAACGAAAGAAAATGAATTTTCCGATGAAAATGTCATGATATCCATTGATGGAATTAAAAAAGTTGTACAGCCTCGAGAAAAAATAATCCTGCAACCGGGTCAATCAATATATTTACCCGCTCGTGTTTTTCATAGATTTTGGGCAAAAGAGACCTCGGGGTGGATCTTAATTGGTGAAATCTCTAGTGTTAATGATGATAAATCAGATAATTTCTATATCGGAGTAAATCGACGTTACATGGAAATTGAGGAGGATACGGAACCTATTTATTTATTATGCTCCGATTATGAGAAATATCTTTAGCTTAATTACTTAGCGAATATTTCGCTTAATACATGGCTTTTAAAAAAGAAATTGAAGAAAAAAAAGATAATTTATTTATTATTGTAGGGGATATTTAGGTTTTCTCTTCTCAAAAAAGGCAGCAATACCCTCATTCATGTCAGTTGAGGAGGAACAGAGCATCTGAGTTCTATTCTCTAGATTTATCATAGTTTCAAGGCTTGGCGAATCAAGGGAAAGATTAATCGCTTCTTTTGTCATTCTTAACCCTAAGGGACTTTTAGCCAGCAAACTATTCGCTAACTCCATGCCACTTTCAAGTAACTTGTCATTTTCTACCCTTTTCAAAGCCAAACCAATTCGCACCGCCTCTTCCGCTTCCACGAATCTGCCCGTGTATAAAAGTTCTGCCGCTCGGGACATGCCAATAAGCCGGGGTAAGTGATAGCTTGAAGCCAAATCGGATCCAGAAAAGCCCACGTTTATGAAAGCATTATTAAATTTTGCTTCTTTACCTGCTATGATCATGTCGGAAGCTAAACTAAACGCAAAACCCACTCCTGAAGCCGCACCCTGCACTAAGGCGATAATGGGTTGGCTTATTCTGCGCATTTTAATAATGATCTGCGAAGCACGCCATTGCGCATAAATCTTAGCTTTAATGATATCTTTTTCGGGCACATTCAAGAAAAAGAATTTTTGCTTCAATTCCTCGGGCTTTTTTTTAGATTGCATGATGGCGGACTCCTTTAAATCCAGACCCGCACAAAATACTCTTCCTTCAGCCCTTAGAAGAAGGACGCGACAATTGAGATTCGTCATCAGATGGTCATAAAGTGAATGAAGTTCTTCTGACATCTGAAAATTCATGGCATTCAGTTGTTCCGGACGATTAAGCGTGAGAATTCCAATACCATCCTCTCTTAATTCAAATTTTATGGTTTCAAATTCCATTTTTATTCCTTTTTTAAATATTTTAAACTTATAATTGGAATTATGGTTGCAAATAATAAAAAGGTATAATTAGAATTCGACCAAATCATCACTTGTTATCGTAAATTATTACTTGAAAAGTGATCTTAAAATGGATTTACCGAAATTAGAATATTTTTGGCAATATCTTGAATATTGGGCTAAAAAAGACCCCGAGTTTCCGACTATTAAGTTTAAAGGAAAGACTACGACGGCGGGAGAATTATTGGAACTGGTTAATCAAACAGCCAAAGCCTTTCTTTATTTAGGTGTAAAGAAAGGAGACAGGATTATAACGATCCTCCCCACCAGCTTGGAATTCATCCTCACATTCTGTGCTTCTACCATGATTGGGGCAATTACAACCCCTATGGATGTTAGGTATCGTCCTGCTGATTACCAACGCTTTCTCTCTCACGTGGATCCAAAAATCATCGTAATGCGGGAAAATTTTGATGAATTTGATATTGCATCTACTGTCTTGGATGTATCCAAAAGTGCTTGTCCTAACGCGATATTGATATCTGTTGAAGGAAAGAAGATCGATCAGTCATTACAATCGCTTTTAGAAAAGCCCCTTGACTTGGATGCTGAATTAGATAAGGCAAAAAAGGCTTTAACTCATGATGATGGAGCATTGATTGTTTTTACTGGAGGTACCTCGGGTTTACCAAAAGCAGCACTTCTTTCTCAAGGCAACATTGTCTATTCTATCTATTATGAAACTGAAGCTTTTCTCAAAAATTTCGAAGTCGTGGGGATTCCTCAAAGAACAACGGTGCTCTCGAATTTGCCAACCAGTCATGTTGGAGGGGTGGAGGAGATTATCGGATGTCCACTTTGTGGCGGCATGCAACTTGTCGTCCAGGAGTCTTGGTCTCCTTATCCCGTCTTGGAGTCAATTCAAAAAGAGAAGATTGCTTTTTCCGGAGGCGTGCCTACCATGCTTGCGATTCTATTGAGCCTTCCTGATCTCGATAAATATGACCTTTCTTCCGTGAAATTAGTCTTACTAAGTGGAGAAAAATTGAATTTAGAATTATTGCAAGGAGTCACCGAAAAGTTCACAAAAAATATAATCAATGGGTATGGAAGCACGGAAGCAGGAACGGAAACTACTTTCTCAGCTTTAGGTGATTCTTTAGAAAAATTGGCAAATGGATATGCAGGAAACCCACTTCCCGAGCAGAAGATAAAAATCGTGGATGATGATGGAAAGGAAGTACCTGCTGGCGAAGAAGGCGAAATTCTCGTGAAAGGTCCCATGACCATTAAATCTTATTTTAAAATGCCCAACGAAGATAAAGCGGGATTTACGAAAGATGGTTGGTGTAAAATGGGAGATCTTGGATATCTTGATGAGACAGGAGGATTATGGGTAAAAGGACGTAAAAAATTTATAATACGTGTAGGGAGCTTTACCGTGTTACCGACAGAAGTGGAGGAAGTCGTATTAGATCATCCAGATGTAGCTATGGCTGCTGCAATTGGAATCCCTGATAAAATTTATGGAGAAGTTATCTGGTTATTTGTCATTCCGGAAAGTGGTAAGAAACCTAGCGAGGAGGAAATTTTAAAATTATGCAAGCAAAAATTGGCTGATTTTAAAGTTCCGAGAAAAATTGTATTTCGCGACTCTTTACCCCTAACAAGATTGGAAAAGACAGATAGGGTAACGCTCCGAAAAGAAGTATTGAAGGAAATAGAAAAAAAATAAGATTATACTTTATTTTAACTATATTTTTTTTAAACTAATTAGTCAAGAGTTATCAAGAATCATTGTTGTCATATAATATTACTCTATTGAGAGAGTTAATTCTTCTAATGAATCGGGTGCTTGAGTTAAGCTAATATTTCCGTCGTCCGTAATTAATACGGTATCTGAATGCCGAAATCCTCCTACTTTAGGAATGTAAATCCCTGGTTCGATACTTACTATCATTCCAGGTTCAATTTTTTTGTCATATCCAACCGCGATATAAGGGCCTTCGTGGCCCGTTATTCCTAATCCATGGCCCGTCCGGTGTAATAGCTTGTCAGAATATCCTCTTTTTTCAATGATTTTACGTACTTCTTCATCCACCTCACTGAAATTGCCTCCAGGAATCGTTAATTCATAGGCTTTTTCTCTAGCTTCCATCATCACAGCAAATGGTTCTTTAGCGGCTTCTGGAACTTGCCCTAAGAAAAATGAACGCTCTATTTCCACTCCGTAACCATCAATTTGTCCTCCCACTCCCGAAACATGAGGTCCCCCATTTTCCATGGTAAAAAAGATGTTTGTCATGTTATGCGGATCATGTGATCTACTGGGTGGGAGAACCATTGCATCGGCTCTTGAAACCATGGGATTAAGGTTTGGTATGTCTTTTAAGACTTGCCCCATAAGATAACCAGATACTTCATTATATACTTTGATAAAAGGCACGCCCGGTTTGCATGCATCTAATAATTTTTCATGTCCTTTACTTATAATTTTACACGCATGTACATTTCTTCCTATCTCGTATTCCGTCTTTATTAATCGACATTCGTCAATGATATCCGTCTTGATTTTTGTTCCGGGAGTCTGATCATAAATTCTAAGCGTCATTGCAGATTCTATTCCTACTCTCGCACTGTTATCAATTAACTTTCTATATTCATCATACCAATTCTGCCCTTGAGGAGCGGGAAATTCAAAATAGTGAACTATATCCAGCGGACTAACTGCCCTCGTCTCAACGTGACTTTTCTCTAAAAAAGGAACTAGAAGATTCATTGCTCCTTTCTTGGGGATCACCAAGATAAATGGACGCTCATGGACATAGTTAGCAAAATTAGTTAGATAATAGATATTAATGGGATTAAACGATACATAATAATCCAGATTCTCCTTTTTCATTAATTCTTTTACTTTTTCTAACCTCATATTTAATTCTGCTTCGCTCGGGGATTTTTTTATCGCTTTAGGTAATGTTGTCATAATATAATTCCTCTTGAATTTATTTTCGATTTTATAAATGTTCAATAATTAAAAACTCTCGCTTTTTATTAAATACCATTTGAAATTTCTTATTTTAATTTATTTTATTATAGTCTTCATTAAAAAGGATTCAAGCATAATTCAGTATGTATTTTTTTAATCCTAACCATTAAAACTTAGGAAGTATTTTTCTGTAATATACAGTCAAAAAATTTGAATAAGTGATATTATGGTTACATTAATTGCTAGCGTGCAAGTAAAAGAAGGTAAAATGGAAGAAGCAAAAGAGGTTTTAAAGGAAGTGATTCCTCAAATTAAAGCGGCAGAACCCGGCACTTTAGAGTATATTCCTCATACAGTTAGAGGGAAAAAAAATATGATTATTTTCTACGAGAGATATAAGGATTCAGATGCTTTAAAACTCCATACATCTAATATGGGAAAATCCTTGGCAAAATTATTGCCCCTTTTAGAACCTGGGATGGATGCTAAAACTTGTTTTGAGATACTATAATCCTTTAATTTTTTAATTTCTAATTTTTTTTTATCTTGTATAAATATTATTCTCTAAATCATCTCATACGTAATTTCTAAAGGAATTTTAATACTCATTTTTTAAGTATATTTGTTCCAATGTGATGACATAGTTCACTGTTTCATTCCAAATAACTTAACCATTATACTTTTATTTAAATTTTTAGAATTTTTGAAATTTAAATAGATAAAATCCTTCTAATATCAATACAAATATTCATTATCTCCAAAATACCTTGGATAAGTGCTTCCAAAATTTATTCCATAAAAGAAAGATAAAATGAACTGAGCGATAAGAGTATTCTAAAGCATTTAAAATGCATTAAGAAGGCATGCCACCTATTAGCTTATTTATTTATCATTAAGGGAAAAAAAAGATGCAATTATGAATTAACAAATTGAAGGGAAAATTGAAGAAAAAGTGGTAAGAAACCATTCAAGGATGGAAAAAGAATTAATTCTTGTTTTGAATTCATTTGGAAACATAAATTCTTACTAAATAACCTATTTTATCAAATTAATTTCTCAAGCTAAATCACGTAATATGTATGAAATTGCTTTTTCTTAGCACTTTTTATTTAAATCTTATAAATTTTTTGGTTACCAAAGGTCTGATTAAAATTTTTAATCATTAATAATATATTTTCTGTAATATGATAGATGGATAAAAGATATCTATCGAAATGAACTAGATTTTTAAGAATGATTAAACATATTGCGAGATCCTAAATTACATCGGGTCAAAGTAACGGATATTAAAAATATATAAAGGGTGAACCTAAAAATTGAGTGAAAAGATAATTGAAATAAAGGATTTAACCAAAATCTATGACACCGGAAATGTATTGGCTGTTGATGATATAAGTTTTTCAATTGAAAAGGGAGAAATATTTGCGCTTTTAGGACCAAATGGTGCCGGTAAAACGACCACGATCAGCATTCTATCCACGTTATTACCACTAACTAAAGGACAAGCGATTGTCAATAACTATGACGTGGAAAAAAATTCAGGCATGGTGAGAAAAAGCATTGGCATCGTGTTTCAAGAACCCGCATTAGACAATGAAATGACAGGTTGGGAAAATCTGGAACTCCATGCCATTTTATATGGCATATCTTCGGGTAAAAGGAAAAAAAAGATACAAGATGTATTGAAACTAGTTGACCTAGAAGATAGAGCTAAAACTTTCGTTAAAAATTATTCAGGAGGCATGAAACGCCGTTTGGAAATTGCAAGGGGCTTACTACATGACCCTAAAATTCTCTTTTTGGATGAACCTACACTTGGATTAGACCCACAGACTAGAAGAAAAATATGGGATAAAATAAAGGAATTAAATCAAGGAGAATTAGAAATGACCATTTTAATTACCACCCATTACATGGAAGAAGCGGATGAGCTCGCAGATCGAATTTGTATCATGGACCACGGGAAAATATTGGCATTGGATACTTCTGAAAATCTTAAAAAGCACCTTTCGGGAGATGTCATTGATATTCAATTAGAAAAGATTGAAAATCCTTTAAAATTACCTGAAATTCTCTCCCAAATAAAAGAGATCAGCGGTGTTAAAAATGTCTCTATCGCAGATTCTGAGAATCGTCAAGATGCCCAACAAATGGAATTAAATCTTCCTCCTGGCATGAAAAATTTAAATCCCCAAATAATTCAGGCACAAATGCGGGGTATCATGTCAGATCCCAAGAAACTTATAAAGGCATTGAATAAATACCCCATGTCCACGCAAATGTTCTTAAATGCGCCTTTAGAAGCGAAAAAGAGGATAGCAAGCTTATTTACGGACAATCTCATTGACCAACTTCCAGATACCGTTAAGGAACAAATTGTTAAAATAAAAAAGGGAGAAAATCTATTGGATAAAGATGGATTGGAACCTAAATTATCGATATCATGTGAAAATGGGAGCAAACAACTCTCTTCAATCGTGCAAAAAATTAATGACAGTAAATTGGCAATAAAAAATATAAGTATGCATCAACCTACCTTGGAAGACGTATTTCTCCATTACGTGGGAAGTGCGATCCGTGAAGAAAAGTCTGATTTTACCCAAAATATAAAAAAATTAATTCAATTGAGAAATCTGAGGAAGTGAGAAAAAAATGGGAGAAATAATTACTTTTAACACGAAAATGTTGTTATCAGCGGTTTGGGTGCTAGCAAGACGAGAGATTTTGGATTTTTGGAGAAATAAAACGCGGATAATCTCCTCTTTTGTTCAAGGAATATTGTTCCTGCTCGTTTTTAGCGGAGGGTTTTCTTCCTTTAACATCTCAATAAGTGGCATCCATGTAAGTTCTCAAGCCTTCATTGCATCAGGAATATGTGCAATGGTCATTTTATTTTCTGGGGTATTCGGAGGCATGGGGCTCATGAGAGATAAAATGTTTGGTTTCATTAGGGAATTAATCGTGTCTCCTACCAGTCGTCAAATTCTGATGCTAGGAAGAACCATTGGTTTAGCATTGCAGACATTAATTCAGAGTATAATCATTTTTCTTATTAGTATTGCATTTGGTTACTTTGGCTATGGAACAGATCTCATCTGGCGCGGTCTATTATATGTTCCTATTGCTTTACTGGCCAGTTTGGGAATCGTGGGCTTAGGTTTAGTAATTGGAGCTCGGATGAAAGACTTCCAAACTTTTGGTTTAATTCAGACCTTTATCGTCATGCCACTATTCTTTTTCTCTGGTGCACTGTTTGCTTATAATACAATACCGGTTTACATGCAAATTGCTATGCTTTTTAATCCTTTTGCATATTCCGTGGACTTATTTAGATTTATTATTTTGGACGTGGCGTTCTTTCCCATTTGGCTCGATTTCTTGGTTGTAATTGGCTTTGGAGTTGCTTTAATTGCATTAGGAGCACATTTTTTTAACAAAATGGAGATAACTTAATTCTCCGATTGAAATGCTATTTTATTCTTTTTTTTTTCTTAATTTTTCTGATTAAGAAGGTATTGGAGTTTATGAATATATAAAACTATAGAATAAAATAATTATCAGATTAATCCTGGCAAGTCTCTTCATATTATCTTTCAATTTTTTTTAAACCTAATTATTATAAGGATTTTTTTTTATTAATTACTGAATATATATTCATAATATTTAAATATGAATAATCATTCATAATATTAGAAATAAAATAAAAATAAAACAAAATTAAGGAGTGAAAAAAATAAAAAATGCCCGGTGGAGATAGAACGGGACCCGCAGGAATGGGTCCCATGACAGGACGAGCATTAGGTTATTGCGCAGGCTATAGCACGCCAGGATACACCAGAGGCCCTGGAATGGGATGGGGGCGTGGAAGAGGGAGAGGTTATTGGGGTCGAGGACGTGGTCGAGGCTGGTATGGAAGGGGTTATGGATGGGGATATACCGCTTATGATCCTTATTATTCTCCAGCAGCACCCGTATATAATGTTCCCGTTCCTATTGGTTCTGCGGATCAATTAACCGTGCTAAAGCAAGAAAAAGACTACATGGAATCCGAATTAAAAGGAATTCAAACCGCTTTAGAAGATATTTCAAAAAGAATTCAAGAATTAGAACAAGAAAAATAATTTTTTTTTTTAATTTTTTAATTATTTTTAACGTAATAGAACCATGTTTGAATTAAACGAAAGTCATGAAGATTACCTGAAGGCAATTTACTCAATTTCTAAGTCTAGAAAGGGCGGATGGGTGACTAATTCAGAAATTGCAAGGATCATGAACGTGAAGCCTTCTTCCGTAACAGACATGTTATATAAACTTAAAAAAAGGAACTTAATTGATTGGAATCCTCGAAAATCTCTAAGATTAACTGCAAATGGGAAAAATGTTGCTAAATATACTCTTCGAAGATATAAAGACTTGCGTGAGTTTTTCACTAACATATTAAAATTAGAAGATGAGACCATTATCAAGGAGTTATGCTGTAAAATTGAACATCACATTACCCCGGAAATAGTAAAGGCTTTAGAAAACCTTTCTGTTTAATGATCTAAAAGCAATTCATCTTTAGGAAGCTTCATGCAAGGTTGCTTTTCATGGCTCACTATCCTAATTAATAGTTAATCATATAAAATTTTATTATTTAGAGAATTTTATATAAATTTATGGTAGAAATTAAATTAGAGGTCAATTCAGAGGAAGTCCCTTTGAATGACATGATGCAGGAAATGCTCACTAATTTGATCTTGGGGTATTTAAAATCAGCAAAAGGGATACCCGAGAAAAAAAAATCAATTAAAGTTAAAATAGCTTTTTAATTTTCTCCCTTTTTTCTTTTTAATGATTAAAATTGAGAGCGTCTAAAAACTAAAATCAAAATATAATAAAAATGAAATTAACTTAGGCTTTTTCTAATATAATTTAGTGCAACTTCTTTAAAATGTTCAATGTAATCCTTTCCTTTTTCGGCAGAAGCTCTAGTTTGATCCCCTACCACCCCATTTTCCGTGATGGAATTGAAGCCCTCCGCCCTGAATTTTTTCCTTAATCTGGGGGTTATCATATCAGTCAAGCCCTTAACCAAGCGATCCTTATTTACCAATTCGGGAGCAAGATATAATACCATGGAGGCTTCCATGTCCCCGGCATGAGATCCCATCTCTCCTATAGTCAAGCCATATTTTTGGCCCATTGCTCTAACGGCAGGATAGATATCTTGAGTGTAATAGTAAAAGATTTTTTTATCAGGATATTTTGGTTGCATTGAATTAACTGCTTCCTTGACAGATTCTTCATTCCCTCCATGAGAAATGAATATTACAATATTTTTGAATCCATGTCTTGCCAAGCTATTTATGTAATCTTCTATTATCGCAATTAAGGTTGATTCCCGCAAGGAAACCGTACCAGCGAAGTTTAAATGATGGTCAGAGTATCCCACGTTTATAGTAGGTGCTTGTAAAGTATTTCCAAGCTCTCTTGCGATTAAATTAGCGAATCTATCTGCTTGAAGCGCATCCGTTTGTTCAGGTAAAGAGGGCCCGTGTTGTTCTGTAGAGCCCGCTCCAAAAATTACTGTCGTGAAACCATTTTCTATTTTTTGTTTAATATCCACCCAATTCATTTCATCAATTCTAATAGTATCCATTTTTTCTAAAATTTCATTTTGTTTTTAATTAATACAGAAATGAAAACTAGACATTGATATAATACAAAGCAGTTGATATTTTTTAAATTGTCCTCTTTTATAATTTCAAGAACTAAGAAGTAATAAATCAAAGTGAAGAAAGAAAGCAGATTCCTTAATTTTTCTTGATACATGAAAAAATAGTAGGTCTGATGATAAACAAATTGCTTCAGCAATAGACCATAATTTTTTATTCTATTAGATATAATCTAAGAGTGGGCAATTCAAATCGGGGATTTGGATTAAAATTAGATGGAGATAGCTTCCATTTAAAGGATGATTTTCATTTCGAAAAGTGTTCCAAATCTTTTGAGAAAAAGTTAAGTAATAAAATGAAAATAAAAATTAAAAAATAGATTTATAATTCTTGAATAACTTTTTGCCGTGCCAATTTTTCTTCTTCGGTTAACTCCACTTCTCCCCGTCGAACAAGAAGCATGAAGATCAAGGAGACAATTAGGAATATAGAAGCATTTAATAGGAGATAAGAAGTGCCCGTTAAATCAGTGACACCCCCTACAATCGAAGGTCCTAAAATAGCCGCAAGAACGCTAAAAAAGTAATATAAGCCAGTATACGTGCCTACTTTTTCGATATTTGGAGCCAATTCCCACACTATCACGATCGAATTCACGTTAACTAATGCCCATCCAATGCCAGCAAAAATTAAAATAATGCTCAAAATAATGATATTGGGTGTTTCTATTATCAAAAACGACCCTATAATCAGACTTGCTGACATGATTATCAGCCCAATTTTAATTGTAAGGCGTCGCCCGATTCTCGTGGAGATTATCCCAGCTGGAATAGCAAAAATTATGAAGGGAATCGCAACGAAATTTAGCATGAATCCTGCAACCCCTGGGGTCAAATTAAGGATACTTGGATCCGTGGCATATATTGTAAATAACGACTGAATTCCTTGATAACCTACAAACCAAAAGAATATGGCGAAAAGCATTAATAACGTACTTTTATCTTTTTCATGAGCTACATCTTTAAGACTTTCAATCAGGCGCGGTTTATCCACTCGGTCTTTAATCTTTTTTCCTTCTTGGGCTTCTTTTTGAATTAGTAACTGATAACTATACGATTTTAACTCCTTGACTTTCCACACGAAAACTCCCAAAGCACCCACCATGATTATAGAGACAATAATGAATGTTACTTGTAATCCAATATAGTCCGAAACTAGCGAAAGAGTGAAAGCAACGACTGCTCCGATTCCTCCCATTAAATTTATAATAGCGTTTGCTTTACTGCGGTTATAAGGACGAATAAAGTCGGGCATTAATGCCACTGCTTGAGAGCGATAAAAAGCCATACCAATACTGAAACAAAACATCCATAATAAAAGAATCCAAAACGATGTGCCAAATCCCATTGGTATTAAAGCAAAAAAGATAGCGGAAACGATTACTCCCACGATAATATATGGAGTTCTTCGGCCCAATTTAGAGCGCGTATTATCGGATACTGCTCCCATTATCGGTTGGATAATTACTCCAATGATATTATCTAAGGCCATTAAAAAGCCTACGATTAGCAATAATCCAAAATATACATTAAGCTGACGGTTAACTTGAGTATCATAAAGAGACCAGGAAATCCCTGTTGTAAAAAATGCTAATCCAATATAAAAAACAAGCGGCAAGTTTAATTTCTCTTTTGGACTTTGTTCTGCCATTTTTTCATCACTTTTTTTCTAAAAAATTTAATTAATTATGTAGAAAAAGAAGAAAGGGTATTAAATATTTTTATTATTATTCGAGATATTCTTAATTTCTCAATGAATTTTATGAAATCCAAGAGCTATTTGGATAGTTTTAATGATTCAAAAAAAAATATCGCATTTTTTTATTCATGAATTCTGTAGGTTCAAACAATTAACAATTAATAAACAATTAAAATTTTGTTCTATTTTATTATTTAATAATCAGTTCCTTTTTTTAAGAAATGAGACTTGAACCGGAATGTGTTGGATGTCTATTTAATCAGATTTTAAACGCCTTTAAATACTTAAACAAGACTGTTTCTCCCGAAGAGATGATTTCTGCACAAAAACAATTGATGGAATACCTGATGGACAAGAATTTTGATGAAATCAGCGCGCCTCACGTTGGTTCTTATCTGTATGGCTTGGTAGCTAAAATAATAGGGAATTCTGATCCCTATTCCGAATTGAAAAAAAAATATAATGCCCTTGCCTTGGAACATTACGATGAGATAATGGAACACGTCAATAATGCGGAAGACCCAGTTTTTGAGGCTTTAGTAATTGCAGCATTAGGCAACACTATTGATTTTGCTGGCCAGCATGATATTGATTTGCTCCAGGATCTCAAGCATTTTTCGCCGAGTAAATTGGTGGTAAATGATTATCCCGCGTTCAAGAAATATCTGGAGAACGCCGAGGAGTTATTAATTATTGGAGACAATTCTGGCGAGATCGTGTTTGATAAATTATTAGTGACTATTTTAAGAGAATTCTATCCTGACATCAAAATTATTTATGCGGTGAGAGCTATTCCAATAATAAATGATGCAACGATGGAAGATGCGATTGAAGTCGGATTGACTGAGATGATTGAAGTTATCGAATCCAGTCCTATCCCGGGAGTGGATCTTTTAAATATTTCAGACAAGTTCAAAACCTATTTTTATTCAGAGAAAGGTATAATTTTATCGAAGGGACAAGGGAATTTTGAATGTTTATATGGAACAGTAAAGTCAACCAAACCTATCTTCTATCTATTAAAAGCAAAATGCATTTTAATGGAGAGAATTTTCACTAAATATGGAGTAAAAATAGGAGATTTAATTTTTAAAGAAAAAACGAGTGATTTTTGATATAAAAAGAATGAAAAGTAATTTATAATTTATTTTTCCCTTCTATCTTCAGGGATAAGTAGGGAATATCCGCCTTCTGCATGAGAACCTCTTAATTTCCAGATACTCATTCCGACGGCATAACAGAGGATCTTGGGATGGGGGATAATTTTTAAAAAAATCCAATCTTCGGATTTCTCATGAACATCCTTAATAATCATTCGAAGAATATTTTTTTGAGAAAAAATTTCGAGTATTTCGTCTTTAATTGGCACGATTTGCGCCTTTCCATTGATTAAAATCGTTCCAGAAGGAACAAATCGCATCATGTGATGGGGAAATGGAATGATGAAGGAGATATTAGCATTACTTCGGATATTTATTGCTTTTTTGTACTTTGAAGAGGTTAAGATAAAGAAAAAAAAATCCGAGTTGGGAGGAGAAACGCCATATAGAACACCGGTAGTGTGTGGTGTTCCATCGGGATTAGTGGTCGTTAATATTCCGAAAGTTTTCTTTCTAATTTCTTTATCGACAAATTTAAAATCTAAGTTGCTATTCATGAATGGAAGAATCGTTTCGAGAAATAAAAATTTCTTATCAGAAATCTTGAAGTAAAAAATATGACCATGTATGAGTGATTTTGTTAACTTTGAAAAAGAAGAGAAATGAATATAGTTAGTAAAATCTTATTTTTGACAAAATTTCGGATTTATACTTTACTTTACCATTTTTTCTTCGCGCATCTTCAAAATTGCTTCTGTAAAAAAACCAAAATCCTTGATATCCTTATCTTGTTCAGGAGTGTTCAATTTGTTGAAATATTCTTCAATTTGCTTGTACAAAATGAGTTTAAACATTTTGAATTTCGAAATATTCTCGCAGCTATCAATCTCATCTTGATATAACGTGTAAAACATGTCCAATGCCTTTTCCGCTTCAAATCGAGCATCTTTGGACATAAAATTTTTATCCAAAATGGTAATCAAAATAAGCTCATGGGCGCTTACTGTAATCATCTGCACGTCTAACCCCTTGATCGTGATTTCTTCAATCTTACCAAGGCTATCTTTACCGAACATGGAAAGCGCTCCAATAAATGAAGATAACAAGATGGGATTAATTTTAGAATCCAAGATTAAATCTAAAAGGTACTCACCAGTACTCTTACAGATAATTATCCCTTTTATCAATTTCGCGATCTCTTTTTGGTTATCACTATTCATGCGAATTCCCCATATTTTGTGATCTTAAGTTATCTTATAATATCCCTATGATTTAAAGTTAAGTATTATTTTAATAGTTATTCCCTAATCATCATCATAAGTATATATAATATCGAAATATTTCCGTGCTGATGGAACGGGATAAAAAATGATTTTTTAAAAATGAAAAATTAAGAATAAAATTAGAGCTTTTTTTTTGTATAATTATTCCATTCATAAGGAAAAAATTAAAAATTTAAAGAAATTTTTCTGTCAAATTCTTTATCATTAAAGTTCTAATGAACTGTCTATCGTAAGTAGGAGATTTTATCAATACTATAAATATGTTTTAGTAATATAGTCTTTCGGATGGTTCTAAGAGATAAAATGCCTGTTGATAATGATGGAATTTATAGAATAATACGGAATTGGATAAATAATCGTAATTTTTAAAATATAATATAATTTAATTTATTATTATATCATTTTTATAAAAGATAATGATAAAGAGAGATATAATTTTTAGTCTGAAATAAAACTGCCTATTTTAAAAAAAAATTTTAGATATTTTTATATTTTTAATAAGTATAAAATCCTTTTTTTGTCTTTAGTCCCAGTTCTCCACGCTCAACTTTTTTCTTAAAGGTTTCTGGGGGTTTATCTCTGGGATCTCCAGTGTGTTTATAATAAGACATTTCAATATCTAAAACCACGTCTAACCCCACCGCATCCATCAATTGATAAGGTCCTAGGCCCATCCCCGTAAATATCCTCCATGATTTATCTACTTCTTCAATATCGGCACTTCCTTCCGCCCAGATCTCGATGCATTCTTTTTTAACAGCTCTCCAAATCCTATTAAAGACGAATCCATAGCACTCCTTCTTAACTATGATAGGAGTGATTTCCATGCTTTCCACCCAATTCTTGCTTATTTCAAAGGTTGCATCACTGGTTTGCGTCCCTCTCATGAGATCTGCCATGGGAATGGTGGTTAAATTATAAAAATGGACGTTAATTACTTTATCTCTTCGTTCTACTGCATCTTCAATTTTTGAAACAGGAATCGAGGAGCTATTTGTGGCAATGACAGCATGAGGGGGAGCTGCTTTATCAATTTGTGCAAAAATTTCACGTTTCAACTCTAAAATTTCTGGAACGGCTTCAATAATGAAATCCGCATCAGCAACAGCCTCTGGTATCGTTTCGTGAAAAGAAACGTCTCCGGTCTTGTTTTTACGTTTTTTTTTTCGATCCATGGATCGGACGTATTTTGCTGTTTCTTCTTTTTCAACATCGAAAACTCGAACGTTATAATCT
Organism: uncultured archaeon; assembly: GCA_964388035.1. Lineage (GTDB taxonomy): Archaea > Asgardarchaeota > Lokiarchaeia > Sigyniarchaeales > SOKP01 > JALGVJ01. Next base: position 3,450 of record CAYLZE010000008.1, on the reverse strand, counting down.
AAAATCGCATTTTTTGCAATAAATTGCCGCCCCATAAATCCCGCGCCAATTATAGCTATGGTACTTATTTTTTGACTCATTTTTCTTCACCTATATATATAATAAATTTAGTCATGGATAGAATTTATTTCATGTATAATTGTAATTCATTTTTAAATGAGTCATGTAATTTCGAAAAAATAAATTCAAAAAAAACCAAATCTTAAATGATTATTCATTGCTTTTACTCAAAAGTAACATTCTTTTACATCTCTTTAAATTTAAAGTGAAAGAAA
>CAYLZE010000008.1:0-3075 GCA_964388035.1 uncultured archaeon | reverse complement strand
CTTTTACTCAAAAGTAACATTCTTTTACATCTCTTTAAATTTAAAGTGAAAGAAAATCAATAATTTAACTTATTTTTATAATAAAGAATCATGAACTCATCAGAATTTAAGGGTTTAAAATTATGGGAGAGTTTTAAGCTTTCAATCGCATTCTAGTAGTAAATTTTTTAATAAAATAGTACAAAATTGCAGAAATACTAATCCTTATTAGGTTAAAATTTATATTTTTTTCAACAATCTATTGTTTACATCAATTTAAATTGATTTAAAATGGAAAAATTCAAAAAAATTGCAGTTGAAAAATTAGGATTTAATGAATTGGAAGCGCTCTGTTACGAGTTGCTTCTAATAAAGGGAAAACTTACTACAGGTGAAGTGTGCTCTTATATATCTCTTAAAGAACCCTCTGATTATAATAAAATAAAAGAGATTTTAGAGAATTTCGTAGAGAGGGGGTTGGCCCAATTAGTTCAGAAAGTTGGAGGATCGGTAGATGTATATGTAGGAGTAGGTCCATTTGAAGGATTCATTGGTCATTTAACCGATTTTAATTCAAAAATGGAAACTCAAAAAATTTCAATTCAAGACGCCCTTCAGAAGATCAAAGCAAGCACGGAGAAGGAGCTAAAAGATGTTAGAACTAACGTGGAATCTGTAATCAATACTGAAAAAGAAACCATAAAAGGTTCTGCAGCCAAGGCAAGTGAAAATATAACAATCGCAATTGATAAAGCGAAGAAGGAACATGAAGAGTCTTTAGCTTCTACAAATCAAATAATCGATACTTCCATTAATGGAATGAAAGAAGCATCAGGATCGATTATTTCCACTTTAAAACAAGAAAATGGGGCAATAATCGATTCTTTCAAGCAAGATTCCAAGAATAAATCCAACCTAGCGAAAGATACCATTATTCAACAGTTTTCAGGTATAGAAAAAAGCGTGGAAGAATTATTTACTCAATCAAAATCTATTTTTTCAAATACGCTTAATCAAGCAAAAAATAAATCCATCTCAGAGAATGAATCTCAGCAAGATAAAACCGTCCAAAAGTTAACTACTTGGAAGGAAGCACTCTCTAAAAATATTGGAACCATTGTTACCAATACGGGAGAAAAACTTGATACTAATTTTCAAGAATTAAAGGCTAAAGATAATGAGAATACCACAAAGTTAGAATCCGAAATACGAGCAAAATCGGAAAAAGTTAAAAGTTCACTAGATTCTGGAATTACAACAGGAAGAACCAGTATGGAAACTGTTCTAAATACCGTAAAAGAACAGACTGCCACCAATCTAAACTCCTTGCAAGACGCTCTCACAAGTACTTTAAATACGGGAAAGAGTGCTCTCGATGAAAGCTTGGAATTGCAAAAAAGTCAACTCAATAGTTACATGGCTGAAAAACTCACGGACTTAAAATCAAGCTTCTCAACTCAATTAGGAGGTTTAGAGTCGGGACTCGTAGAGCAAAAGCAGGATTTTGGAGTCACTCTGGATGCGCAATGGTCAAAATTTATCGAATTTGGTAAAAATTTCTTCACAGAAACAAAGCAAGGTTTCGATGATAAAATACAATCCCTTTTAACTTTCATTTCTGAGAAGTTCAAGGAATACGAGGAAACCACTCAGATTAAATTTGATTCCATCAAAGCTGAAATCGAAGGAAAATTTACAGAATACAGCAATCTTATTTCAACGGCTATAGATAAACTGGAGCAGTCCAGTTCTTCCCATTTAACCGAAATTCAAACCGAGGTAGGGGGAAAAGCCACTGAACTCACAACTAATTTAGAGTCTCAACAACAAGCACTAATGGAGGCACTTGCTGCTAATCTTTCCGAGAGTCTAACCGTTTTTACTACGACAGTAAATTCGAATGTATCTAATTTGGAAGCAGGTGTGGAAGCTGGTTTGGGTGAATCCAAGCAATCATTACAAAATATCTTGAATGACTCGAAAACTACCTTAGAAACACAAGTAACCAAATTACAATCCAATTTTGATCAACTTGCTACTTCATATGAAGAGAAGGTTAATGCAGACGTAACACAGGCAATTACCGATGTAAATCTAAAATCCGATGAAGTTCAAGAAAAAATGTCAGAACCTTTCAAGGAGGGAGCCAAGTTAACTACAGATCATTATCAAGAATTTAACAATTCTGTGGAGGAGGTTGCAGGCAACGTTACCCAAAAAGTAGGAAAAGCTTCTGATCAGGTAGCGTCAAAAATAGATACAGATCTCACTCATCTTCAAACAGATACTCAAAAAGCGGTAAGTTCTACAATAAATTCATTCATTTCCTCTGTAGATAAGCTCAAACCAGGTCTCGATTCGGAAATCAAAAAAATTGATGATAGCTTTAGTAAAGCAACCGATAATATTGGTACCAAATCTTTGGACAGTATCGATACGCTTTCCAATAATATGCTGACATCTTTTGACACGTCAGTTAAAGGTGTATCCGACCCAATCGATTTCGTCATGAACGAAGCAAACAACACTAAAGATACTCTCACGAATGTATGGGAAGATGTAAAATCCATGGAATTAATGAAATCGGAAGGCACTTGGCAGATCGTCACGCAAAATTCCATCATGACCTATTTGGAAGCAATGATAAAACGGACCAAGCTGCATTTCCTCATCGTAGTTCCCGATATGAAATACATCCCCGTGGAGGCTATAATGAATACAAAAACAAATCAAAAAGTTACAATTGCATGTCCTATTACCGATAAAGCCCTTGCAGATCGTTTAATATCTAAAGACAATATTGACCTCCGTAGAATAACAGAAATGTTTGGAAACGTGTTTGGAGCGGATCGTGATCAAGAAGAAGCATTCTATGGACCTGTTACCAAGGATCCTAATGAAATGGTATGTACGATCACCCAACAAGAAGACCTTATAAAAATTATTGCTGAAATGTTAGGTAACTTTTACCGTGGTCGCTCCAGCAAGTACACGGCTGAAAAATCCTAATCTTTTTTTTTTTTAATCTCTCAATTTTTTTTATAAATTTAAACTAAATAGTACTTTAAGAGTCTTTGATAAATTATAAAAAGAATT
>CAYLZE010000007.1:0-112245 GCA_964388035.1 uncultured archaeon | reverse complement strand
ATGACGGATGAAATTGATAATGTTAAGTTCATCGAGATTTTCGAGAAAATGCCTATTCCCGTTTCGCCTGATGAATCGGTAAAAAAGAAAGTGGAAGAATTTAATAAAGAACAGCAACAAGAACAAGAACAGCAACAAGAACAAGAACAGCAACAAGAACAAGAACAGCAACAAGAATAAAAAGCAGAAATACAAAGAATCCAACATGGAGAAAAGGTTAAATCTTAATCAGAAAAAAACTGATCAATTTACTTCCTCCTTTTTTTACTAACTCTTTTTAATTACATTCTATTTAAGAATACCCCCTCAAATCAGCATTCCCAATTTTTAATAAGAAAACCTTTGAAGCATTATTATTACTTTTTCATTTTTTCTAAATGGTTTTACATTGGTAATGTATAAATCTCCGTTGAAATTCAGCGTGTCCTAAAAACGAAAATATTTATAAATAAGTATAGCGAAAATGAATATATTGTATTTTTTATTTTTTGAAAATTCAATTCAATCAATTAAAACTAATATGTAAAGTGGTTTTATGTCAAAATTAGATGTATTTGCAGAAAAAAAATTTCAATCAACCAGATCCAAAAAGTATGTCATCTTTTTAACCCTCTTTATGGGGGGCGTGTCATTACTGGACCAGTATTGTAGTTTAGTGGAAGGGCCACTCATTCCATACATGCTCCCAGATTTAGGGGTAAGCGCTGAAACTTTTGCATTTTGGCAGGGAATTTATGGAATCATCACCTTTTCGGTTTTTTTGGTTGCCTGGGCGTTTGATAGATGGGGTCGCAAAAAAGGGATACTTATTCTCATGTGTGCCATAGGATTACCCGCGGGATTAATATTATTCCCAATGCCGTTCCATCTCTTCATGCTATGTTATGCGTTGGTGATTACAGGAACTTTAAGTAATGCTTGGGAATTACCAATTACTGAAGAAGCTCCAGCAAATAACAGAGCAATTTATGGAGGGATTGCATTTCTAATTGGGCTCATACCTCTTTATGCATTCGTGGCTGCCCCGATTGCAGAGAGCTTAGGTTGGCGCTGGGGATATGGAATCATGTTTTTCTTCACCTTATTCCTTTTTATACCTTGGTATTTTATGAGAGAAACGCAACGCTGGGAAGCTTCAAAAGCAGAATATAGTCAAGAAAAACTTAAAATTAAAACAGCTTTAAAGTCTTTAAAAAGAAAAGATATACAGTATGTAGCAATATCTACCATCGTATACACTCTCTGGACGGTATCTTTCAAAATGGGAACCACATGGGGTGGATATTTCTATGTAAGCATTCAGGGATTAACTAATGATGAATATCGTTCTATATTAACGGTGGGAGGATTGCTAACCATGGTAGGCGCACTACTTTCGGGAATATTCATGGATAAATTAGGGAGAAACGGAACTTTATTGATAGGATGCATTGGTTCGTTTATTGGCTTCGTCTTTTTAGCTTTTACAGCATTATCCATCTTTTATTGGATGATTTATTTATTCATGCCGATAATTTTGGGATGGATCATGGTTTATTTCAATGAAATCTTTCCTACAAGAATCAGGGCTACCGCTAATGGAGTTACTAATACAATATCTCGTAGTGGATATGTCATAGGACCTTTAATTGCTTCAGGGTTATTATTGATGTTTCCCGATATGGTAGGTTTTTGGGTAGTGGGCGGAATTTTAATCATATTGCCCTTATTAGCATTATTTATCAAGCCTTATGAAACTAAGGGACAGGAGTTAGAATCAATCCAAGAAAAAAGATAGAATTTAAAAATAATTTTTTTTTATTTTACTTTACTTTATTATTTTTTTACATGTGAGCCAAGGAAATTCATTAAAATTTTTGGCCAAAATGGGCATTTCAAGAAATATAATTAACGTTTTTTAGCAGTTATTTGGGACTTTTTGCTTTTTCTATTTTTTCTGAGATTATTGCACTAATCATGTCTACCGCATTACCTTTTCCTTTCCAATTTGTAAAATCCGGAAAGCATCCTACATCTACTATATAGAGGTTCTCAGAATTTTCTTCTCGAACCATATCTAAATGTCCATAAGGTAGTTCATATTCCCTTTTCCATTTATTTACAACGTCAATAACATCTTTTTCCAGTGAAACTGCTTCCATTGATACATGCTCATTAGAAAAGGGGGGTTTATTTAATACTGATAACTCATCCTCAATGAAATATACTAAATAATGACTTCCGGAAATGTATTCTTGAAAATAGAAAATCTTTTCTGAAGGAAGAGAATCCAATGCTGCTCTTTTTGTTATCATGATTATTCCTTTGCTCCCAGAACCCATCATTGATTTTAAAACAAGCGGAAAATCTTTATCGGATAATTTTACTTTTAATACTGAAGGGGTTCCAACATAAAATTTAGGCGTTTTTAAATGAATGTTCTTTATTAGATAATATGCCTCTATCCTATCCTTATGCTTAAATGTCAAATAAGGATCGGGAAATACGGGGATTTTATTATTTATAAGATAAAAAGCTGCGTATAAAAATATGAGACCTTTGGATTTCAACACATAAAAATCATTGTGCATCAAGGACGTATCAATGGAAATGCTAGATTCATCCCTTAATTCAATTACATGCCCTTTAGATTGTAAAGATTTCACTAATTTTCCGATGAAACTCTCTTCATCTGTCTTTTTCGTTAATATACCAATTCGCATCCTTTTAATTCATCTCATTTCTTTGCTTGTTCCATTAAAAAATCTCCAATTATTTGAGCTCCTCGTTCCATGTAAGTGAAATTAGGCGTGCTGTTAATATCAGTAAGGTAAAAAAGTTCTCTTTCTGATTTAAGAAAATCCATGGAAGCAATTTTTAGATTTAAAGCTTCCATTGCTTTTAAACTCATTTCTTCTAATTCGGGAATCCTAGGGATCTTTTTTCGAGTTTTGGTCTTATTTGGCTCCATCAAGATAGGAATTTGTTTATAAAAATAGATTTCATCCCCCACACCATATACTTTATATTCCCATTCACTTTCTATAAATTCTTGATAATAATAATAGTGATAAATTTTTTCTTCTTCATGAGATTCCTCTAAGGCGCGTTTATCAATCACCCGATGCTTATCATTAAAGGCATTATATTGGGGCTCAAAGACATAATTTTTCTGATCTATGAGGTTTTTAATAATATAATTATTAAATGGGGGAAGTTTGTTAATCGGATATAATGCAAAATTCGGTACTCGAATGCTATTTCTCTGCAAATAGATTGAATTTAAGAATCTGTGCATGGCAAGAAAAATTCCACTATAAGAGTTAATGACGGGAATGGAAGTCTCTCTTTCAATAAATCTTACAAGACCTAAAGCAAGATCCCCTTTCGTTTTCACAAAAAAAATGTCTTCATTAAAGTTCAAATTCTCGAATGAGAGTAAATAATCTTGTTCTAAATAAATGCGAATATCCGCTTTATCTTTTAAATAATTAAATAATTCAGATAATTTGTTTTTAAAATGGTAATCATCAGTTATTATACCTATTTTTACCGTCATGAGGAATGGAATCTTGTTATTAATTTATGAGCATCAGTTTTATATATAAAATACTTATTAAAATAAAGATGTTCATTATTGAGCTATCCCCTTTTATTCTTAATGGATTAGGCAATTTTTCTTTTTATTAATATTATATAATCCTTAAAATCTATAAAATTCCCATGATTAAATTTATATAATTTGATTGACTGTAATAGAATCAAATCATCGTTTAATTAAAAAATGGCCAAATCATTCCGTAAAAGAATATATATTGGCTCGATTAATGAACGAGACTGCGAGATATTTAGAGAAATAAAAGAATTTTGCGAATTATATTACAACATAAAAATTGTCGACCTTCTTGACAAAAACACTTTTTCTGTAAAATACTCTAAGAAAAGATTAAAAAAGTATCCGATTTCCTTAATTATTTTAAAAGTATTTTCCAGAAAATCCAATTCAATGATTTACCAATTCCTCCATGCCCATGCACCCCAAATTCCATTGCTAAATAGTATAACTGCTGTAAAGGCGTGTGAAAGTCGGAGAGAAACTTTCGATTTAATCAATACCTATCTCGAGAGTGTAAACGTCCCCAGATTTTATTCTACAATGGAAGCTGCTTTAAATGCAATCCATAACCATGAAAAAATCATTGTTAAATTAGATGTACATAATGCTGAAGAGATTAAAAAGGAAGATCGGATATTAGGTATAGCATCCACTAAGAGAGAATTTCTCAATTTGATCAAACCCTATCACTTTAAAGAAGTATTTTGCCAACAGTATTTAGGAGAATTTGAAATCATTTACAAAGTATACGTGATTGATAAATGGATTGTTTCGGTGACATCAACGAATCGCCTACACGATATCATGGACTTCACACCTTTAGAATTGATACACATGAGAGTTTCTGTAGATGAAAATTTTAAGCATCAAATCCTAAAAATAGGTAAAGTGCTTGGAATGCCAATATTTGGAATTGACTACGTGATAAAAGATAACATACCTTATATCCTGGACATTAATGACTTTCCAAGTTTTAGAAAGATTCCAGAAGCCGTGAGTTTAATTTCTGACTACATTTATAATTTAGTAACCCAAAAAGAATATAAAATGCTTTCAAAAAGCATCATGGGAGCATTTTAACGTAGTAATCTTATTGAAGCTCAGAAATTAGGATTAATTTTCTCTTTCTTTTCGAATGAATTCTATCAAATGTCTTTTTGCAACTTCATCTTCCATTTGTTCAAGTGGATGCTTACAGAAAAATGAGCAAGCGGAATTTAAAACACCTCCGATTTCCCGATCCTTTGCAATTTTTGAAATCCTAATACAATCGGCAATGATACCTGCCGAGTTATTTCCATCTTCAACAAACATGGTAATGTCTACCCTCACGGGAGCACCTCCAAAGATCCTTCCCTCTAATCTCATGTATGCTTCTTTTTGATTTTTAAGAAACGGAATATAATCGACCGCGGAAATTTTGCAATCAACCTGTTCCTTATTAGGTAAGTTAGCAATTACCGCTTCCGTTTTAGATTGGCGTTTGCCTTGTTCATATCGTAATGTTCCATTTGGCATGGAAGTTAATAAGTTACAAAAATCGCTAGATCCTCCCCAATCTAATTGAAGGGTGCGGTCTAATATTGCTCCTCTCATGGGAAACAGGTTAGCCAAGGAGCGATGGATGATCGTGGCTCCAATTTGAGATTTTACATCATCTCCTATTAGGGAGAGTTTTAATTGCTCTGCTTTACGAATAATTTCAGGATCTTTTGCTACTTTAGTGGGCATTCCGTTAACGACACATGCACCCGCTTCAAGTGCACTCATGGCATAGAATTTTACAGCTCTATGAGATCCCGTTGGTAATAAAATTGCCACTATATCAACACTTTTTTGCTTGATTTCATTAACAATATCGGCCGGTGATTGCTCATCGGATATTGGAACAATATTCTTTATATTACTATCCAAGCCATCTAATACGGGTCCCTTGATAACAGGAGCGTTTAAATTTTCCGGTCTAAAAAGCTCCACGTTACAATTTGGTTCCGCAAAAATTGCTTCGCTAAGATCCTTTCCTACTTTTTCAGAGTTCACATCAATTCCAAGTACAAACTCAATATCATTAATTGCATAATCAGTAATCTCGGGTAAAATGCCAATAATTCTCTCGGGATGTGCCTTATAATTTTCAATTCCTTGAACTAATGCTGAGGCGACATCACCGATTCCTATTAATGCCGTACGAATTTTTTTCGCCATGGTAATGGTCACAATAAAATGTTATTATTTAAATCATTTATAATACTAATAAGAAGTATATTTGATGGAATTAATCTTAATATTATTGAATTAAATGACTCGGGCATTTATATTATTATTAATCCCCACTCTTAAATTTTCTTGGAACTGAAGTCTTGATTTACCTAAATCTTAATATATATGAAAAATCCTCGATACATATTTATTCAACTACAATACCCAAATCTTAAGAAGGATATTAATAATAAATCCGTCATCAAAATGGATAATCCAAACTATATAGATATTCTTCCCTTGATTTTAAAGACTTTTATCTAAAACATTTTATTTCTTACACTTTTATTCCTATACAATGGAAAAGATTTATTGGACTGATTAAAAATATCATGCGCTTAGAAGATAAGAAAATATATCTTGCCTTGAGTCCACACATTAACTATTATCATTCATACCGCGGTGACTCCCGAGGAGTTACCGGATTTGGAAAAGATTTAAACTTAATGAAAGGTATACTTGACAAATTAGATGAGATTGAGGATAAGGGTTTTTCATTTAGAGATATGAGAATTTCTTGGGATTATGGTGATATCTTCTGGTCCATCCAATTGCAAAAAGAATATCAACAAGATGTTCTCGACAGAGTTATAGAGAGATGCAAGAAGGGAAAGGACGAGGTGCTTTTTGGCTCGTGGGCGAATGTAGCTCAGCCCATTCTTGACACGGAGGAACTAATCCAAGATCAAACCTGGTTTCAAGAAAATTCCATGGATATCGGCGTTAGACAATTATTTAAAGGAAGAGTGGCCCCTTATGCTCGCACACAGGAAACAATGTTTACTCAAGGAATGATTGAAGTATATAATAAATTAGGAATTGAAGGAATTTGCATCTATTATTCCGTGTATCAATTTGATGTAGCTAGACCCTTTTTAAATCCCAGACTAGACTGGAATCAGAGATACGGGCCTGTAAAATTCAATTCAGCTGTTTCCGATGCATCAATATTAATGATTCCGATGTATGGGTTTGGAGATGTTTTAGATTATTGTTCCATAAAACGATGGTTTAAGCATATTAGAAAGGCACAAGAAAGAGATGATATAAAGGGGCATGCTCTTATCTTTTTGAATTTTGATATGGATTACGATTTATGGCTTTCCGTACCTCTCCCCTCTTTTCTTCAATGGATGCCCAATTCTAGGGGCTTGATGGAGTTTGCAGAAGCAGTAGATCAACATGATTATGTTGAATTCGCAAACCTCATGGATATAATTCCTAAGATGGAGATTCGGGGTGATATTATATTAAGAGAAGATGCTGCAGATGGAAATTGGAATGGCTTTTATAGTTGGGCTCAAAAACATGATAATACAAAATTCTGGACTGTGGGACAAAAAGCACGGTGGCTCAAATGCATGGCAGATACATTAATTGAAGAAGGTCACGTGAGGAAATCTACTCCTCAAATTAACTCTTATTTAAGAGATGGGAATGATCAATCCAATACGTATTTTAGAAATAAGGTTCTTTTTGCTTCGACTACTAATTTTGGGCTGTCCATGCCGTTCCAACATCCTCAAAGACAGAAGACTGCAATGGCTTATGGATTGAGAGCATTATATGCTTCATTGAATGCGATGGCATTAGCAAAAGAAGAACTTGTTTTTAATTCAAAAGAAGTGTCATCTATAGATAAATCGAGTATTGTAATTTATCCCATAATAAATAGAGGCATATCCGTGGAAGAAAAAAAACCGGTAGATTCTCAAATTCTGATAAAAGAAGAACTTCCTTCTGAATTTGCTCGCGATCTAATAAATAGAAAAAAAGAATTTAAGTCAACATATTTCATCTCAAAAGATAAAAATGTGAAGTATGCTTTTTATGAAGATAATTTAGATTCAAAATTATGTATTGAATCCATCCTTTCTCCCTCAAATTTTCAAGAATTTGGAAATTATTCCATGGAGATTTCTTTAGAACAATTCGGTGATAAAAAAAGTGAACTCAATGAATTAATAGCTACAACATCTCTATTAAAAAATAAATTCCTTGCAGTAAAATTCAATGAAAAAGGAAAAATAATTTCTTTTAAATTTAAAGGTATGGAATACGCTTGTCCTAGATTTTTAGAATCTGCAATTACCTTTGGGGAAATAGGCAAGGAGAGAAGATTCGAGTCAGAAAGGGATGATATTATAATTATCAGGGATGGCACCGATGAATTCTCGGCATCCGTGAAAATAAAAAGCGAATTCGAAATACTGCCCGGTTCACTCGTGCGTGGTGAAAAAGTCCTCAAAATATATGCTGATTTAGCTTATATTTTCGTCGATGTTTCAATTGATTTATGTGATATTAAAGGAGAGGAGGTAATTGCAGATGGAACTTCTTTTGTAGAGGAACAGTATGATAAGAGATGGTTAGAAATAATGCCTTGTGAGATAAAACCAATGATCATGGGGAAGGAAAATTTCCTTCGAATATGGAAACATAATTATTTAGGAAGGCTCTCTTACTTTGACCTGGACATGAAAGAAGTAGATTCGAAAAATGCGGATATTGATTGTTTAGTGGCAAATGTTACGGATGGATGGATGGGAGTATCAGATAGGAAAAAAGGCATGCTAATTGGCTATAATGCTTTAAAAGCTGCAAATTTCGCATTTACTCCCCTAAAGATAAGAGATAAGGGATTTGGAGATTGTAGGGAAAAGGCACAGCAAGTTAGAATCAATCCGTTTGGAACTTATTTTGGAAGATATTTGCATTATTGGACCCTTGGTACGGGACACGGTCAAAAATTAATTCCTACCCTATTTGGTACTTTGGAATCTTCTGCGCCCACGTTCAGCGGTAAGAACGTATCTTTTGAATTAGTTATCATGCCATATGAAGGAGATTCTCCTCCCGAGGATAAGCAATCCTTTGCGAATCATTTCTCCCTCCCTCCTTTAGTTTTATTTAAAAGCAAAGACGCGTCGAACTTGGAAGATAACTTTTCACGGTTGAAGGAAAATGCTGATGCATTGAAAGAAGAATTTGGGGTCGTTGAATTATTGGATTTAACTTACATGGATTGGGTAAGAAAAGTGAATGCAAATTTTGATCCTACAAAGGAACTTAAATTTCCAAAGCAAGGTATGAACTTGAACATTATGACAGCATTAAGGCTTCTAATTGACGGGATACGCGGAAAATAGAATTTCTCTTCTTCCTTAATTTTAAAATAAAAATATAAATTATTTTAATATAGGTTTATTAGAAATGAATGGTAAAATGAAAGCTCTATTATTTCCAGAACCCTGGAAAGTAGAATTAGTTAATATAGATATTCCAAAATGCGGACCGAATGACGTTTTAGCAGAAATACATTCTGTTGGGATTTGCGGGAGCGATGTAGGAATTTACGAAGGAGAACACTGGATTATTGCCCATGAGCCTGGGGGTCATGGTCATGAAACGGGAGCTATTGCAATTGAGGTCGGAAAAAATGTAAAAGGAATTCGGGTAGGAGATCATTTGGCAAGAATGGGATATGGATATGCAGAATACTCCACTCATATAAATGTTGTGGGTCACGGAAAGGATGAAAAAACGGGAGCTCTTCCTATCGTGAGAAATGATTTAACGTTAGAGGAAATCTCTTTCGCAGATGCCGTAGGTTGTGCCATTAATTGTTATGAACGGGCAGAGTTCGATAAAATTGAAGGAGAAAAAAAAGCAATTGTGCTTGGATTAGGTCCAATCGGACTTATTTTGACCCAAATCTTATTGAATAATGGAATAGAAGTTGTAGCTTCTGAACCTTATCATCATAAAAGAAATCTTGCAGAACAGTGGGGCGCAAAAGTCTATAATCCCGATAATTTTACAAGAGCCACTCATGGTAATTATTCCGTAGTAGAACAGATTAAAAAAGATTTCGGTGAAGCCCATGCGGTGTTTGAAATGGTAGGGCATAATGAAACCTTATTGCAAGCTATTGATTTAATCAAATCAGGATATCGAGTGGTAGTATTTGGAGCTCAAAAAATGCAGTATATTCCTTACGTGAATTGTCGAAGAAAAGGAGTGGAATTAGTTTATCCCGAAGCAATGGTGAATTCTAAAGCAGATAAAGAATACTGGGACCAAGCCTTGGATTTAATTGCATGCAAGACCTTGGATTTGGAAAGCTTGATAACCAAGCGGATTACTTTAGAAGAAGCGGTTGATGCTTTCAAGTATTATGATAGAGAAAAATGGATTAAAATAATCGTAGAACCGCAAAGAACATAAAAAAAATTCAAATGTAAAAAAAAATTAAAAAGAAAGTATTTTAATTTTATTCAATATTCATTGTTTCCTTGACGAACTTGAAGAAAACAATTGAACCTAAGAAGAATATTATTGCAACTAAGAAAATCCATTGTAATCCAAAGATCATTGAAACAAATCCAGCGATTATGGAACCGATAATTTGCGGGACTGTGAAAACAATGTTCAATATTCCATAAAACTTTCCTCGTTGATCTTCAGGGAGTAAGTCTTGAGAATATGCATTTATAGGAGCCGGCATTCCAAGAAGTGCCACCAAGACAAAAGGTAATGATATGAAGAAGAGGAGCACATTAGGACCTGCACTTGTTTTAACGAATGAAGCTAAAGCAACACCGACACTCATCAATACAATTGCAATTGGGATCGGTTTCTTGCGACCATATTTGTCCGAACTTTTTCCCAATAAAACTGTAATTAAGATGAGTAAAGGAAAACCTATGACAATGCCAATAAAAAGTTGAAGTGTAGTCAGACCAAGTGCGAAAATGTAGATAAAGAGAAAGGGCATTATGGTTCCGACTCCACATTGATAGACCATGTATGCTATCATTATTTTAAAAAACTCTTTATGCTCTTTCATGGCTTGGAAATTAAACATTTCTACAAATTCTTCCTTAAATCGCTTTTTTGGTGGGAGTTCTGATACGGGTTTTTCTTTGATGAGTAGAAAACCGATGATAGAGGCGATGATCATGAAGATACCACCAAAAGTTAACACAAATTGATGTCCTTCTTGAGTTAAGAAATTACCTTCACCTGAAGGGGCTGGTACCGTGAATAAGAGATCGCTTACCAAAAAAAGAGTGACTCCAATTAATACACCCAAATTACCGATTGATGTAATGACCCCATTAGCTCTACCGCGATACTCTTGATCCATGGTATCAGGCACGATTGCCCTGTCTGCAGCAAAATAAGCATTACTTGAAATTCCTAAAATCACAACATCAATCAAAAATGCTACTAAATAAGTGGGACTGAATCCATAAAGGATCGCCGCAGTACCGGTAACAAGCCCTCCAATCAAGAGATAAGGCCTTCTTCTTCCATATTTCGATCTCGTATTATCACTAAAAATGCCCCAAACCAAGAGGAAAACGAGCCCCATGGCTGCGGAACAGGAAACCATTATTGATACGTAGATATCCGGAAGAAGTAGAACGTGTGCTATATAAGTATTAAAAAAGTTTTGCTCAATGAATCCGTAAACTTGATCTGCAGCAACGACAATCCCGATTATGATTGCTTCGAGGAATATAAACTTAGGAAGTTTCCCTACTCTCGTTTTTTCTTCTAATTTTTCATCAAGTACTTTGTCTATTTTTGTTTTATCTTCCATTTTTTCATCTAATAATATAATTTTTGTGAATAAATTCATGAATCGAATTTAAATTTACCATTATCAAAAAAGTTACTACTTTTAGAGCTTGAAATTAAACAGAAAATATAATTAAAGATTTTAACGAACTAAGGAATTGATCCTTTTATTATAAATTTGTTGCAAGTAATATGAAGACCAAAAATCTGAAATTTAACCGGCATCAGGAAAATAGAGAATAAAAATACTACCTTTAATTTGATCATTTTTAATTCTATCTTTTACCTGAATGCTTCCTTTAAAGTTATCCACGATAATTTTAACGAGAGATAATCCCATTCCCATCCCTTCAATTGATCTTTTAACTTCAGGCGATCTTTTAAAAATCTCTTCTTTTCTTGAATCTGGAATGCCTCTACCGTTATCAATGAAGCTCATTTTTATCTCTCTTTTATTATTCCTGAGCTTTTTCGAAACTTTGATTTTCATTTTAATCGTGGGATTAGAATTATGTTTAATTGAGTTGATTAATAAATTTTCGAATACATCCAGAAGTAATTCATTCGCTTGAATATGATAATTACCGTCGTTCGCTTGAACGGTGATTTTTATATCTTTACCTGGAAAATTTTTTTCTATGAAGGAGAGAGCATCATTTAGAACTTCTATTATTTCTACTTTTTCCATATAAAAGTCAGCACTTTCTAGATTTGATAATTTCTGCACATTACTGATTAATAAAATGGCTCGATCTGTTTGTTCTTTAAGGATTGAGATATATTGATTTACATTCTTATCATCATCAAGCTGGTTTTGGTCTATATAATACAATTCTAGTGAATTGAGCATGCTTTGAAGGATATTGTTCATATCATGGGTAAATAAATCTTTATAAAAATTCGCACGATTATAAGCATTTTTATAAAGAATTTCAGATTCCTTTAGTTTCGCTTCCATCAAGGGAATGATGATCCAAAAAAATCCAATTACCGCGAAAAAGATCTTAAATGCTTCTGCGATATCATCAGCGATCATTTCATCAATAATATCAAATTTATCAAGAATATTACCTAATGAAAAAAGGGTTGCTCCTAAGAAAAGTAAAACGAGAGTCAGACTAGATACATTTCTTTTTTTAGAAAACTCCCTAAGAGCTATGGACATCGAACCAATGAACAAGATCATTGCAACGCTGTTAAATATTCCATCAAATAATTCAATCAAAAAATTTCACTTTATATAATTCAATTAATCATAATTTTCGTGATAATGTCGATATCGATATACCATTCCAAACAAAAATAAGAATCCTCCCAGCATGATGGATAAATGTTCAATGAAATCGAAAATGTTTGGAGCAAAAAATGCTTCTAAATTAGTACACGTGAAAGATACAAGGATCAACAATGCACCAGGAAATAATACTAGCAGATCTCTCCTTTTTTTTGCAATATGATAGCCAAAAATGAATGGAATTAATAAAAAAATTAAAGCTAAAAATTCAAATATCTCAAATTCTGGCATTTTCTTACGGTAATGTCCTTTTTAACAAAAAAAGAACATTTATGATTTATATTCTTTTATACGATATATAAATTTTATGCAAGGGATATTCAATTTTCTAACGTTAAGTTTAATACGATCTTAGAGAAATAGAGAAATTCCAAATTGCCATCATGAATTAGTAAAAATCTTTTAAAATTTGAAAGAAATATTAATGAAGAAACTAAGACGTCATCTTCTCCTACTTTTCAATGAGAGTTTTCTTTTGGTTCCAATTCTTCTTTTATAATTAGAGTTTCTTTAACTTTTTTGAAAACGGGGATAGATCCAATTAAAAAGATGGGGACTAATAGAAAAATATATTGCACACCGTAGAGATCAGCCATCAAACCTCCAATAAAGGCCCCGGGAATCTGAGTAATAGTATCCATGAAGTTTAAAATGCCCGTAAATTTGCCTCGTTCATTTTCTGGGAGCAGGTCCTGTTGCCAAGCATTTAAAGGAACGAGTAATCCCATTAATGCTACTAATATCAAAATAAAAGCAAGAGCATACAATATGAAGTTTATAATAGTATTGGGAGTTATAAACGGGATGGCGATGAATCCTACAGAAGAGAGCAAAATTAATGGGGTCAGAAATTTCTTCCGCCCATGCTTGTCCGCGAGTTTTCCTAATAAATACATAGTGATTAAAGCAATAGGAATGATAACACTAAAAAGTATAATTAACTGGAGGGTGGACAGCCCCAATTCAAACAAATAATTAAACACGAATGGCAAGATTATGCGTACTCCTATGTTAAAAATGGATAAAGCAATGAGGATAATAAAGAAATCTTTATGTTGTTTTAATTCCGAGTAATGAAAGGTTGCTCTAAGATCTTCAAATAAAGATTTTTTCTTGGGTAAGGAGGAAATAGGCTTTTCTTTAATCATCGCAAATCCAAATATGGATACTATAGCAATTGAAAAGCCCCCAAAGGCGAATGAGAGGATGTAACCATCTTGTGTAATCACGGTACTTCCATTGACGTGAGTTGCATAAAATTCATTTATATAAAGCGTTAAAATGACGGGAATCATGGATCCGAATAGGCTCATTATTTGCGCGACCCCATTTGCTCTCCCTCGATGTTCTAATTCTATAATATCGGGTATTAGCACGCGCTGAGCCGCATAAAATGCATTTGAGACCACCCCAATTACAATAGCATCCAAGAAAAAGCACCACCAGAAATTAGGCGAAAAAGCATATGCATACATTGTAATTCCGGCAATAACCCCGAAAAGTAGGTATGGTCTTCTCCTTCCCCATCTACTCCTCGTATTGTCGCTTAAAGTCCCAAAAATAATTAAGAAAATAAATCCAAAGGTTCCGCTCATTGAGACCATTAATGAAATGTATATATACTCTTTATGTAACACGTGTTCGATGTATGTATTGAAAAGAGAGAATTCGTAAAACCCAAATATTGATGCTCCCGCATAAATCAAGCCAATGATTATGATTTGGAACGTAATAAACCTTTTTTGAGAAAAATTGTGTTTAATGCTCTCCTCTTCTTCCATAAAAATAGGACGCTCTGAAATTATTTAAGTATTTTGAATTTTATTAAATAAATCAAAACTTTATTAAAAATATTAAAAGTAAAATTAAGAATGCTTGTGAGTTAATATCAATAATGGTTAAAAAAGTTCTTTTTTCCGCTAAAAGAGATGATGAAGTAATCCAAAATGTTATTTTTGGATTAAAGAAGATTCAAGATGTGGAAATAATATATCATGATCCAGCAGAAGATTATTTTAAAATCTCAAAAATCAGAAAACAATTTCAGGATATTAATTTTATTTTTGTTAAAGTTGCGAATGAGAATTCCCTAAACTTGTTGTATTTTGCTGAATTATACCAAATCCCTACTCTACACGACTTAGCATCAGTTTTGATTTGTAAAAATAAATTTGCCCTGGATCTTTATTTAAGGAACATCATGGCATCTCAACCCGAAATCTTCAAAAATGTTAAAATGCCCCGTTCGTGGAATCAAAATCCGATGAATCGACCATATTTTAAACAATGGATATTAAAGCACTTACCCGTGGTAATAAAAAGTCATTATCAACAAGATCAACACAATCGTTTTAATTTTTTAGTGAATTCGGAGGAGGAAATAGATTATTTTTACGAGAGATATTCTGAATTTATATATTATGATGTATACATTCAAGAATTTATCGAATGTGATGGAATGGATCGAAAAATCTACGTGATTGGGGATGAAATATTCGGAATAAAACGAGAAAATCCCATCTATTTCTTTTTGAGAGAACATCCTAATAATATTGATGTTAACACCTTAAAACGAGAACGTTTGGATGTTCCTAATAATATTAAGGAAATAAGTAGAATATTGGCGAAGAGGTTAAATTTAAAATTATTCGGATTTGATTTGGTTAGTAACAATAATGAAGTGTTTTTCCTTTTGGATTTAAACGAATTTCCCGGTTATAAAGATGTGGAAAATGCAACTACAAACTTAATTAATTTATTTAAAAATATAATCGGATCATGACATCTTTTCTATAGAGGAGATATGATATAAAAAGGTATGATAACTATAAATGAAATAATTCCATATAAGATACAAAAATAGCCAAATTGAACCTTTTTAACTATTCTAAGCAATATTTCAATGGATAAATATCCAACAATGAAGCTAATTGCAGTGATTATTAAAATGATAATTGGATTTAATATTCCAAATACTGAGCCTTCCCCAAAAATAATATCAAAGAGAATGGCACCAAAAGTAACCGGAATGGACATTAAAAAACTTAATCTTAAAGCGGTATCTTTTTGATGATTTTCGAATAATATTGTCGAAGTAGTTACTCCCGAACGAGATATTCCAGGAAGAATGGCTAAACCTTGCATCAATCCCGCTAAAAAGCTATCTCTTCTAATTTCCTCCTTAGATAGAATGGAAAAATCCCTTGTTCCAAATATTCTACTTGACCTGATGAGCAAAATTCCCGTGATGACCAATAATCCAGAGATAATTAAAGTAACAAGATCTCCTTCAAATGCTCCAAAACCTTGCCCTATCACGAATTTAAAGAAAAAATAAAAAGGAATTGCCGTGATTACTGAACCTATCGTACCAAATATTAACCAATTTCTCCTACTCACATCTTCTTTTTGATAATCTATTCTTTTAGGAAGGATAGTTTTAATCATATTTAAGCAATTGGTCCTAAATTTTACAATCACCGCAATAGTTGTACCTAAGTGAAGCCAAATTGATAAGCTAAAAGCTTCATCAGGAGGCAGGTTTAAAAGGGTCATTGCAACGATCATCACTTGCCCCGATGATGAAATGGGTAGCCATTCCAAGAGACCTTGTAAAATTGCTATAATAATATATTCAATCAGCATTTCTTCTTATTTTGCGATATTTCTCGTTCTCGTATAAACTATAAATGTTAAATGAGATTTCAAATTTTACTATTATTTCTATACTTTAAAAGGAAACTAAAAGAATTTTCCTAACCCCTTGATCAAACATTCTTTGATCTCATCCCTTACGATGCGAAATCCTTCAATTCCTTTCATGGAGGGATCTTCTATATCACCGCATTCTCCCGCGAATTCTCTCAATGTAAGGATTACTTTATTATTGTATTTTACATGGTGCAGTATTTCCGTTTTATGCTGCTCTGTTAAAGTCAATATTAAATCTGCTTGATCTATAATTTCGGAGTGTTTTTTTAAATCAACTGATAAGGAATCTTCGGGGAGTAAAATACCATCTTCTTTCATGGCTAATCGGGCATCTAAAGAGATTAACATTCCATCTCTAGCGTTAGAAGCGATTCCCCCTGATTGAATCTGTACATCCATGCCTTTTCTGGAAATGTATTCCTTCAAATATCCCTCTGCCATGGGACTGCGAGCCGTATTTACACTACAAGCCACTAATATGCTTTTAAAAGGGAAAGAATCTTTTCTCATTAACTTTTTTTTAATTTGATTAAAATAAATGCTAATTAAAAATAATGTAAAATCCTTTAAAATCTTAAATAGTTAATTGGTAATATAAAATAAAGATTTGAACGAGAGAGAAAAAATGTTAAAAACTATCTTTATTGGCAAATTTTATACCTTTTAAAATCATATTTTCTAAAGACTTTGAAATATTATCTTCCGGTTGATCTATACCTCGTGTCATATCGATGAGAAATACCATATCAAAACCAAAAGAGATTCCATCCAAGGCAGTGAAATAACAGCAATAATCCAATGCCAATCCACATATAAACAAACGTTTGATCTTTCGAGATTTCAGATATCCTGATAAACCTGTTTCCGTTTTCTTATCATTTTCCAAAAATCCTGAATAGCTGTCTACCATGGGTCTATAACCCTTTCGAATAATTGCTTGAGCTAACTTTGTTTCAAGTTTATTATGAAAGTCAGCGCCTTTTGAACCTTGTACGCAATGATCCGGCCATAAAATGGGGCCTATTGCCTCTGTTTGGAATGAATCTCCTGGTTTTTTCCCAGGATGATTGCTCGCAAAGGATAAATGTTCTTTTGGATGCCAATCTTGAGTTAAAACAATAAGACACCCTTTTTCCTTGAAAATTTTTTCAATCTCATTTATTGGAGCAATAATTTGATCTCCCCCTTCTACAGGCAAAGCCCCCCCTGGCATGAAATCATATTGCATATCTACAATAAGCAATGCATCCGACTCATTTATGATCAAATTCTTAGTTATTTCTAATTCTTCAATTTTCATGATTATCACCCATTAAATTATATTACTATTTTTCATAATCTAAGTAAATTAATTAATATATTCTTTAAATTTATTAATAAAATGGTTGGATTGATTTATGAAGAATTAGAGAATTCTTCAGTGTTTATTTTTATGAGATATATCGAATTAAAAATAACATATCCAAAAATAGCAAACGAGAGACTCCATTCTAAAATTGGTATCCAAGTCAGAAGAAGAATAATAAATAAAGCGGAACAGAAAAATCCATAATAAGCTAAATAATTAGTATAGAATTTATTCCTCATCATCAATATACTAAAAAAGAAGCAATACATGCTGCCCGTTATCCAACTCAAGGCAGCAAATGTGCCGTGCAAATATAGCGAGAGAATTAATTCTTTTTCCTGGTAAGCCGGAAATACTCCGATTAAAGAAAACGTAATGCAAGATAAATAAGAGGAAATTAAAGCACATTTTCTTATCAATCGATTTTCTTTTAAGAAAACTTTACTTAGCGAATAATAAAAAGCGAGACCAATTAATCCGGAAATAATAAGACCAAAATTAAAAAAAATACCGCCACTGGTTATCCCTAACTCTGAAACCATGTCATTAACAATACTATAATTGGGAAAAAATTGAAGTGATAGTATATCTCCTAATCCCGCGATAACAGAAGAAATTAATCCATAAATACCCCCTGCAACTTTGGAAAATAGTCTGTTTGATAAAGTATCAAATTTACTCATGGTTGATTTTACCATTTATAATTTTCTTGACTTGAATAAATCATAATGAAGGATGTTATAACTAATCTATTAATTCAACATTAATTAAAGCTCATGCTGTAACTATTATTGAATAGGTAATTAAATAATCTTCAAATTATTTATAAAAATTGGTAAGAGGAAGCATGAAATATTATAGAAAGAGAATTATTCAAAAAACCCAATTTAAATTTTAATTTAAAAGACTTTCTAAAAATTCCTTGGAAATCGGTAATCCCCCCATTTCTTTAAAATCCTTCGAAATCTCTCCAAATAATGATGATACTCGAAGAAATGATCCATCTCTTATAAATTCCTCAGATTCCTCGAGTTCAATGATTTTTTCAAAAAGGGGTTTGAATAAAATGAAAATTTCCTCTATATTTTTCAATGTTTTTTTTATGAGAAGTAATTTCCTATTAATATTGTTTTCAATTTCCAACTTTTTTTCTTCAGTCATTATATAACTTAATATTTTCTAATATATTAATATTCAACATTTATTTAATAAACTTTCTTTATGATTTTATTAATGTAATGAATTTACTATCAAAAGTATTCAAAAAAATTTATATGCTCAAGTTGAACGCTCTTTTTTTTAACACAAGTAAAGTTTGAATGAAAAAAGTTAGGTTTTTTTATATCTTTTTTTTAAAAAATTTAATTATTAATCACAAAATTGACTTTCAAGCTTTCGCTCATAAAAAAGGTAATATTCGCATGGTAATCTGAAGTATATTAGAAGCAAAAAATTAATGATTATATAATGGTTTCTGCTTAATAATTTATATATTTTTGAAAGGTTCACTTCATTGAATCAAAAATCCTAATGAAAATAAGCATTAATTAAATGATAAGGAAAAAAAGATTATCAATCAATTTTACCTTTTTTTGTACAAAACTTCTTTTTTATTACAAAATTATTTCCAAAAATATTTTTAGAATATTAAAAAAATAATTTTATCACATTTTTCCCTTTTACCTACTACCTTTAATATCTATTTTCTATTGAGAAAGAATTGATATTTTAAAATTTAATAGTTATTCTAAAGGAAACATTTAAATAGAATTTCTTGTGTTTTGTATATAAAAAATTATAACTCGTAATTTTTTTTGACAACAAAAATAATATCCTTATAATAAATTAAAATAAAAGGAGTAAAAATGGTAAGACTAAAAAAAAGAGGTGTAACTTATGATATTACAAACAGCAACAGCTGAAGAATCAGCAATAATGGCATTTATAGATCCAATGGTTTTAATCTATTACATCTTAGGGATCATTATATTTATAATCAATGCTTATAGAAAACCTGAATTGCGCATATTTCTTCTCACATTCCTTTCGATGGCTGGTTCAGTTTTATTCATGTATCTTGGCAATCCCACAGTAGAAGCATTATGTTTCTTTCTCGCGGGAATATTTTCCCTGGTCGGGGTCGTATATTATAGGCGTGTGGCTTTAAAGAAAACCGAAACGACAACTCAAGAATCATCCGTAAGAGGAGGTAAATAACATGGTAGATGTATTTTCAGGTCTAATGTTTATTATGGGAGCTGTCTTTTTTGGCATTAGTGCTATGTTAATGATCGATGCATATCGACGCAATACTAGTAGCTTGAGTCGGCTTTTAATTATGATTTTATTCTTGAATCTCACCATTGGATTTGGATGGAATGGAATAGCAATTTTTACTGAAGCAGGAATGGCAGATGTAATTTCTGATCTGATGAGTTTAGCATCAGCAGTTCTAATCTTATCTACAGGATTAGTTGTTATGATTGAATATAGATTAATTCAAACAATGGAAGAACTTGCACAAAAAGAATTTTCCATGGAATCTATCGTTGATCATGCCGAAGAAGTCGCTATTAATGTGTCCAGCATCGCAGCAGAATTATCTGCAAGTGCTACACAGGTTGACGCAACAGCAGGTGAAATCACCGAAAGGATGCATAAATTAGATAATGCAACCGTGGCACAAGTAAAGGCCTTAAAAGAAATAGAGAGTCACTCAGAAACCATCGATAAAAATGCTCATGAAATAATCACCCATACTAAAGATATTGATCAAGTCATGGAAATCATTACAAAAATATCTGAACAAACGGATCTGTTAGCCCTTAATGCAAGCATTGAAGCGGGAAGGGCGGGGGAGCATGGTCGTGGATTTGCAGTAGTAGCCGATGAAGTAAGAAAGCTCGCGGAAGAATCAAAAGGATCGGTTTCTAAATCATCAAAAAATATAGACCTTATTGAAAGTTTAATCGAAGGAACTACCACTGCCATTGATGCAGTTACTCAGGAGATTGAAGATGTCGAACATCATGAAGAAGAAAATGAAGAAAACATCGAGGCAGTTATGAAGGCAACAGATCAACAAAAAGCATCTATGGATGACATCGCAGCTACCGCTAATAGACTCGGTACTTTAGCAGATGAGTTGAAGAAAACATTGGATATTCATGCTGTTGAACAGAAAGCAAGTGCTGAAGCAAAGGTAACAAAATGATTAATAAATAAGGATGGACCTCAGGTTCATCGAATGAAAAAAATTTTTTTAAATTTGGATTAATTTCCATTTATATTTTATTTTATTGGATAATGTGGATAAAAATATTTTGTAGAAATGAAATTTAAGATTATTGAAATAAAGAATTGATTATGGTTGAAAAATTTATCAAGAAATAAAATGAGAATAATTTAAAATTTAATAATAATAATTGAGTAAAATTTAAGGATGGTATAGAAAATGGGAGAACAACAGCTTGAAGAACAGATTTCCTTAATTATTTTTAAAGTAGGATGGGAGGAATTTGTGATAGATCTTTTGGATGTTAAAGAAATTATTCAAACCGGGCAAATTAGAAGATTACCCAAGAGCCTAGATTTTATAGAAGGTATTTACAATTACAGGGGTAATATCATTCACATTATTAATTTAAAAAAGAAATTGAATTTGGATGATTATGACATTTATAAAGCTCAAAATTTAAACGATAAAAACGATTCAGGAAAGAAATTTATCATTATAGTGAATATACGGGACATGCAAATTGGCTTCTATGTAGATCGGATCATTAAGGTTTCTCACATCACCAGAAAAGACTTGGTTGGACTGAGTCCAATTTTTCAGACGGGTCTTAGTGATATTAAATACATAAAAAGCGTGGTTAAATTCAAGGATAGACCGAGAATTCTCATAGATTTACGCGAAATATTATCAGAAGCAGAACAAATTTCTCTTCAACAAGATCAAAAATCTATTATTTAATTTAAATTAAAAACCATAAAAAATAAAAATCAATAAATAGAGGCGTTAACAAAAATGTCAAATAACAAAAAAAGGGTTCTTATCGTGGACGATGCTGCTTTCACCCGCAACATGTTAAAGAAAATTATAGATAATACGGCTTATACTGAAGTGGTGGGAGAGGCTGTAAATGGGAATGAGGCCATTACACTATATAAAAAGTTGAAGCCTGATTTGGTCACCATGGATTTAGTTATGCCTGAAAAAGGGGGAATAGAGACTACTGAAGAATTGTTAAAGCTTGATAAAAATGCAATCATTGTGGTGGTGTCTGCATTGGGTCAGGAAGCATTAGTGTTAGAAGCAGCAAAAAAAGGTGCTAAAGATTTTATTCAAAAACCTTTTAAAAATGAACAAGTAGAGGAAGTCTTGGAAAGATTGTTAAAAAAATAAAAAATAAGAATTAATAGGTAAATAAAAGAGTTGATGTAAGATATGGCGTCAAATGAAGATATGAAAATCTTCCTTTCGGAGACAGAAGATTTAGTTCAGACTATTGAAGATAACGTGTTAAATTTAGAGGAAAATCCAGATAATAAAAAAGCAATCCAGAATTTATATTTTACATTCCATACATTAAAAGGAATGACTGCCATGGTCGGATTAGACAATCTCTCCGAATTTTGTCATAATTTTGAGAATTTACTTGATAAAGCAAAGGAAGAAGAAGTATCAGCCAATAAATCCCGGGAAATAGTAGAATTGATGTTCGAAAGTCTAGATGTTTTGAGACTTGTAACTAAGCAGGCCAAGGCAGGAGAAATTAAAGATATAGATGATAGAATGGTTAAAGAATTAAAAGAAGGATTTGAAGAATTTCAATCGGATTATGAAATTACCTTTATTAAAACCATTCCCAATGATCAAATAGACTCATTGACCACCAATAAAAAAAATAGGTTTTATAAAATAACAATAGAATTACAATCTACCTGCGTATTTAAAAAAGTTAGATTGTTTATTATTTTTAGGGCGTTAAATGAGATTGGTCAAATATATTGGAGTGATCCAGAACCATATTTATTAGAAAATGGTCAGTTTGACCTCAAATTGGCAATCTATTATCTTACGGAGCATGATTCGAAAAAAATAACGCAAGTGTTAGATGAAATCTTAGAAATTGAAAATAAATCAATTGCACCCCTTTCGTCTAAGCAATTCAAAGATGTTTTATTAGAGGCCAATTCTAAATTGAAAAAAGATGCTCGGAGAGAAGAGCAAGTCATTGAACAAAAAGGTATTGATAGAGTTCCCAGCACAACTGGTTCTTTTGAAGATGAATTGGGAAGAATCACGTCTGTTAAGGTAAATATAGAAACATTAGAAGAACTCATGGATTATTTTGGAGAAGTCATTATTATTAAAAATCAATTAAGTCAAATTCTTTCTTCACGTGGAGATTGGGGGGTGAATCGCTACTTTGATAGCATGGATAAGTTATTTTTAGAAATACAAGAGATCATTTTTAAGTTAAAACTTGTGCGTGTAGAATCAGCATTTAGAAGATATAGACGATTGGTCCGGGATGTTTCAAAAGAAACGAATAAAAATGTGAAATTCTTGTTGGAAGGAACGGATGTAGAGATTGATAGGAAGATTCTTGAACAATTAAATAGTCCTTTGATTCATCTCTTAAGGAATGCTATTTATCACGGAATTGAAACCCCTGATATTAGAAGGAGCCTGGGAAAATCGGGAATGGGGAACCTTAAACTTAAAACCTTTAGAAGAGCCGGTTCAGTAATCATCCAAATAGAAGATGATGGTAAGGGAATAGATTATGAAAGAACAAGAACTAAAGCAATAGAATTAGGATTATATACCCCCGAAGAAGCAACGGAACTCTCCGAAAGTGATCTTAAAAAAGTGTTATTCACTCCCGGATTTTCAACATTATCCAGCGCAGATCTGATTTCGGGGAGAGGGATGGGTCTTGCTATAGTTGCCGAAAAAATCAAGGAACTCGGAGGTTCTCTTAACTTAGCTTCTACTCCTGGGAAAGGAACTATCTTTTCGCTGACCGTGCCTTTTTCAAGAGCTATTTTAAAAGCTCAAATGTTTAAAGTGGCTGGAGATCTCTATGCGATTCCCATTGAAAATATCAATCAAATTTATTTCTTTTCTCGTGAGTTGGTAGAATACGTGAAAGGTGAAGAATATTACCGTCTTGGTTCTGATTTAGTACCCATCGTCAGATTAGACCGATATTTAAATATTTCAACACAAATGGAACAAGAAAAAATAGAGGACTTAATTCTCACAACAGATCCTTCAATCGAAAGTCCTGAAGTTCCAAAAGATGATGAAAAACAAGAAAGAGTTAAATCCGATGCAGAATCTAAAGGAAAAATTGCAATCTATTGTAATAAAGATGAAAAAGATTCAGCAATATTCATAATAGATGAAATTCTGCAACAAATGGATTTGGTGATAAAACCGTTTAGATCAAAATACTCTTCTTTTAAGGAAATATTGGGAGTGACGATTACCGGTGATGGATCAATCTGTATTGTTCTTGATGTGCCAAACATCATTTCTTCAATTACTCATGTATTTGAGAAACTAGAATCAATTGATGCATCTTAAATTAAAAAAACAATTTTTTAAAATGACAAGAATTTAAAAAAATGGAGGATTAACCTATGGGATTTAAACACGTGACTATTAAGGATTTAGAAACAAGTATCGCTTCAGCATTTATTGGAATGCCAATTAGAAGGATGGAAATTATAGAAAAGTTGCAGCAAGGAGAAAGCGAAATAAAGAAAGAAAGTATAGAATTATTTTCAGACTTTTCTCTATTATGTGAAGAAATTATTGAATATATTTATGATAAAGAAAAAAATTTAACCAATTTTTCTGGTACAGGAGTAATAAGAGCATTAAATAGTTCAAAAAAGGATAGAGTATGGGATTCAAAACTTACACTCACTGGAATGAATAATATTAACTTGGAAGGAGGAAATACTATCAGTTTAGGTAATTTTGAACCCCGAAGTACTAAAAATGTTAATTATAGCTTAATTGATACTAAGGAACTTGCTCCTCCATTAAAATTAACCGAAACTATAGAAGTTACTAATGTTGAGATAAAAAAGCTTCGTTTTGAAAATAAGGAGGAAGAAATTGAAAAGATTAAAAAGCAAACCTCCAAGAAACAAGACGAGCTAAATGAAGAAATCGCTAAGAATTTTGATACAAAACTGGGAAAGTTAAAATCAGATGTGAGTTCTAAGGAAGAATATTATAGTGATGTAATGAAACAATTTAATAATATTTCTAATCAAAAAGAACAGTTAAGCAATTTAATTGAACAGAATGAAAATGAAATAAATAATATAGTACAAAAAAAGATAGAGCTTCAAATTAAATACTTGAAAGATTTAAGTGAAAGTCATCCGATTGAAAAAGAAATGGACCTTAAGACACTTAAGGTCAAAAATCAAGAAGAATTGTCAGAATTGAATAACCGGATTGAGAAAACGAAAATTAATTTTCAAGAAAAGAAAAATAAAATAATATCAGATTTAAATAAGGAATATGATCCACAAATTAAGGCTATTCAATTAGAATTAGATAAAAATGAAAAAGATTTGAAAGATGCCTTAGAAAAGGCGGATAAGTTAAAACAGACTAATAAAGATAAAAAGACTTTAATTAAAGACTTATCAAAAAATCAAAAATCATTATTGAAAGATAAATCAAAAGAACTGAAAAATGCAGAAAAAGAAGGATTAGACTCAGCTGAAGTAGAAAAAAAATTTCAAGAGAGTCTTGATGATCTTGAAAAAAAGCTTGAAAGCGAAGAGTCTTTTTATGAAAAATTTAATAAAGAACTTGATCAATGGGAAGAAAAAAGAAAAAATTTGGATAATCTAGTTAAACAAAAGAGAAAAATATTTGAAGAGCTGGTTGCTACTAAAGAAAACCTAATAGACAAAGAAGGGAGAGAACTCTCGAAATTAGAAGATGAGGAAATAAAGAGCCTAAGAAATAATGTCGTTATTAAAGAAGAGTTCGACAAGAAAATTGATTCCATTATTAATAAACATGATACAACTTTAGAAGAATTCAGATCCAAGTTAAACGAGATGAAGAAAGAATATAACAAAGTTTGTGACCAATCCAGCGAATTATTTCAGGAAAAAAATGAGCTAGAATCAAAAATAATTAATCTCAAAAATGAAGTTCAAGATTATGAGGATAAAAGAGAATTCACCTTAAAAGAGAAATTAGAAGAAATTTATAAAGAGGAGGACGCAAAAAAGTCTTCCTTTTTGGAACATGTGGAAAAATTAGAGAGCTATGAGGCAAAAAATAAATTATTGTTATTATTTAATCAGAAAAATTCCGTCAAGTTTACCCTTAAGCTTGAAAATGTATCTGATAGTATTATTACGGATATAAAATTAGGAAAGTTATTCTCTGAAGATTTTTATGATTTTAAATATAAAAGTGATGCTGTACAAGGAATTGAAATTGAAAATAGGACCTTATTTTGTACATTAAATGAGTTAAAACCCGGGGCAAAAGCAGAAATTATTATTTTTGTAGAAATATATCCCTCCGAAAGAAAGATTATCAGTACAGGGACAGTTCAAATCTCTTATCTTTATAAAAGCCAACTGATTTCTGGATTAGATATTGAGAATTTTTCAGGGTATTCTCACGTGATGCATGCTATGAATTTAAAAGAAATGGAGGAAGAACCTAATAAGTGGCACTGTTTTCTCACATTTCTAAATAATAGCGATTTTAATATTCTATTAAAATCAATAAACGTTGTTGATGAAAATAGAAAACAAAATTATTTAGATCTACATTTTGATTCGAATGATTCAACAAGCATAATTCATCCCGGTTCCCAATACGAAAGCGAAGGGTGGATGGTTGAAAGTTTAAAAGAACCGAAGTTTTACCGAAAATTAGAATACGGAGTAACTTATCAAATCGAGAAAAGATCTATTGTTTCTCTCAAATTCGATGATCGCTATTTTGATATTGCTGATTTACGCATAGACAAAAAATTCTCTCAGCATGAAATAAAATCTTTTGAAGAGAACGTCCTGCAGAATGTCGTCATGATCAAAAATCTCGGTACAATTGCAATTAAGAGCATGAATCTGATTGAAATGATTCCCTCGGATTTTCTTCCTTCTTTTGATAGCTCAGAATTCCAAGTTAGGAATTCTTCGGGTAAGATAAGTTCAAATATTATCAAAGTGAATATCATACCTTATGATAAGGATCCTACGAAATCTCATCAACTAGAATTATCCTTGAATCTCCAAAAAGATAGTCAATCTATATTAATGGACGTCGATGATTTTCTCGAGATAAAGTATCCTTTAAAGGCAATTACTCCAAACCATAAAAAAGCATATAATTTTCCCTTGGACTATACCATTTACTTCCCATATATTCACCAGCACGAAAAGGAAGCGGAAATATTATATTATATCATTCAAAGTAGCGTGCCGTCAAAGTTATTACCCCAGTTAAAGGTAATTCATAAGCGCAGGGATTTATTGATTGGTAAGGAAATTTTTCCCGGAAGAGAATTAAATGAATTCGGAATCAGCGTGATAGTCCGGAATAATTCGGATGTAGATGTAGAGGAGGTAATTATTAAGGATACCCTCTCAAAATCATTTAAGTTTATTTCCTCCAATATTAATTATGAATTGGAAAAATCTAAAGCAGAAAAAGGCGACACGATATTATTTACTATAGAAAAAATTCAACCTTATCAAGAAAAGGAAATTCGTTATTATGTGAAAAAAATGGATGATAAAGAAATAGAATATGATGAATTAGAATCTTTTATTTTTGGATAAATATAATAAAGAATATTAGGAGAAAGATAACAAATGAATTATCAATATTATGACACCTTGTATGATAAATCAGATGACTTTTTGAGAGAATTATTAAAAAGAATTACTCCCGGCTTTACTGCAGGAGAAATTTCGGTAATTCTGAATGATCTAGCAGGTGAAAATGATAAAATATCTAAAGAAAGGTATTATGAACTAACCGGCGAATTTGGAAATAATGAGAATCTTTCCAAATTAAATCATGCTCAACTTGAACTGTTATACAAAATCTTCATAAGTAAGGAATTAAATGATAGAAAGGCCATTAAATGGCGATTATATAAATATCTAAAATATACAAAAAAAATGAATATAGAATCTATTAAATTGGATTTAGAAAGTAATGATATCGATTTTGGCGTTCAAGATAAAGATGATAAAATAATTTTCATTACGTGTTGCGATACTTTAGATTTATCTCTTTACATGGAAACCATTAATAATATCATCACTTATGGTACGGTCTCAAATATTGAACCGGATCGAGTCATCATTGCTACCAATAAGACTTTTAGAAACATACCTATCAATGAAGCCTTTAACTTGAAACAAAAAACAATTTATCCCGAATTATGGGTAGAGTACATGGATCCTGAAAAAAATTTTAATGGGGAAGATTTAATAATCGTCATGCTTAACGATGTGGAACAATTTAAGATTGCAGGGTTTAATTTCGGGGATATTCAAGACTTATTGGATTACATTTATAAGATGTCAGATGGAGGGCAAATTGCTATCTTCCGGCAAATAGGTTATTTTTCTGAAGTGGTAAAAGAACAAGAACAAGTTATTGAATTAATTTGGAAAGGTATTATGATAAAAACGTGAAAATCTAAAAAAAACAATTGAAAGAAAGAGGTAAAAAATATGATCGAGTCAGAAGAAGTCAAGAACGTGAATACAATCATCATCAAAGTAAGGAATGAAAATTATTTGCTACAAGTAAAGAATGTGAAGGAAATTTTCATTCCTAAAGAGAATATTGTTCCCGTTCCCTTAGCAGATAAAAGTATATTAGGTCTCATTGATATTCGAGGAGAAATTTATACCATCATTTCCCTACGGCATAAATTATATGAAAAAGTAACAGATTATGAATTAACCGAAAAGTCAAGAATTGTACTTTTAGAAATGGGTAATTTGAAAATTGCTTTATTGATAGATGAAGTCATAGGCGTAAAAAAGCTTCCCCTCTCGATTTTTGAGACAAAGAGTACTATTATTGAGACTTATATTGATTACAGGTTTATCAAATCGGTAGGAGTATTGGATGATACGACGTACATTTTATTAGACCTAGATGCAATTGTCCCCCCCTCCCTTAGAACCATGGCACCTAAACCTGTGTCGCTCCCCAATAAAAAAGAGGTCAATCAAGGAGAATTTAAGCAAATTCCACAAGAAGAAGATTTTATCCCAAGAATTCCTCATCCTGAACCGAAACCTCTTGCATTTAAGCGGGGTTCGAACGCAACTGAAGTGGATTTGAAGCTAACTGAATATCAAAAAGATACATTGAAAGAAATCGGGAATATCGGTTCCGGTAATGCAATTACCGCTCTTTCTCGATTGATAAAGAAAAAAATTGATGTCGACTTGACAGATGTCGGAATAATTACCTTTGAACAACTTAGTAACCAATTTGGAGGAATTCAAGAAAAAATCTGCGGTATTTTCTCAAAAATTAAAGGACCTTCGGAATCGACAATACTTCAAGTATTTGAAGTGAGACCATTAATGAAATTGGTGGCGAGTTTAGCGGGCAAGGATACAAAAGTAGACCCAAGTAAAGTTAATGGAAAAGAAGATTTGGATGATTTTGCCATCTCTACTATTGAAGAAATGGGTAATATCATGGCGGGACATTACGTTTCTGCATTAGCGGATTTAACAAAAATGAAAATGATGCTTGAAAAGCCCGAATTTGCTTTAACTAATGTTGGATCGCTAGGAGAATTTTTAGGCTCAGAAATAAATGCCATTGCGGATTTTGTAGTGATTATCAAGACTTCCATTAAGGTGGTGGACTTAAGGTTGAATGGTGTGTTTTTCTTTATTCCCGATATCAACACGCTTTACAACTTTTTCGACAAGCTTCAAATAGATTATGAACCATTAATTAAAGGAATTAAAAATGATACTGTGGAAAAAGAGATAGAGGTAATAGAATTGACTGAATTACAAAGGGATGCCCTTCAAGAAGTAGGAAATATGGGGGCGGGCAATGCGGCTAATGCATTAGCCAAAATGATCAATAAAAGAGTGGATATCAATATACCATCGGTAGAAATGGTAGAATTGGATAAATATGCTAATGAAATTAGTAAGAAAAATGAAAAACTCTTTATCGCTTGGAGTAATGTCATAGGAAAAACGAGGGCAACGGTATTATCGATCTTCAAAATTAAAGATTTCATTGATCTCACATCGATTATCATAGACGATAAGGATAAAAAGAAGATAGATATGCGAAAAAAGATCGAAGCTGTAAAAGATATTCCAGAAATTTATGAAGATGCTATGAAAGAATTGGGACACATCTTAGCCAGCCATTATGCTAACGCGATTGGTGATCTTCTTAATTTAAGATTAATGACCGAACCTCCCGATATTAGCGTTGATACAGGTAAGCAATTATTTAAAATATTACAAAAAGAAATCGGGCTCTTAAAGAAATTATCCTTGGTTATTACGACGAATGTATTGATAACGGACATAAAAATGGTTGGGACTTTTCTCTTCATACCGGATCTAAGCACCCTCAAGGACTTACTATTGGCATTGGAACAGTTTTATGAATAATAAATTATCACTTTATTTTCTTTTTTTAATCTTGATATACTTAAAATCAGTACCTTTTAGCAATTTAACGATTAATTTCCCTAATTTAAATAGCTATTATTTATTTTTTCTTTATTACAAGTGCCTTTTCTTTACGTTAAATTTAATTAGGAATTTTTAGATTAATTTTTTAATTAGCAAAGGAGAGAGAATAAAATGTTAAGCAAGGAATATTCAGAATATTGTTATATTATTGACGGGGAATCTTTATCAAATGAAATCACTACTTTTTTTGAGCCTGAAGGTGTCTATCTAATTATAGATAAGACCATTAAAACCATATGGTTATGGGCAGGGCAAAAATCCCGGCTCTTTCATCGTTATATCGCTTCGAATTGGGCGGGAAAATTAAAAGGTAAAAAGCAATATTATGATTATCAATATGAATTAATCAAGCAAGGTCGTGAGCCAGAAGAATTTATCCCAATTTATAATGAAATTATTGAAGGACGCGTGGATCTTAAATATCCTGGAGAATCCAGAACTTTTATCGTAAAAAAAGAAGAGAATCCGCAGAATTCCATAAAATCCTCACAAATGCAAAAATCCTTATCAAATTCTCAAAAAACCCATATTAATAAAATATTATCAGAAATAATTGAAATGCAAAATCATATTAAATATTCACTAGAACACATTTCGAAAAGGATTGTCGAAATTCAGAAAATCATTAAATAAATTATTATCAATTTTCCTTAATCTGCTTATTAATTATTTTAACATAAAGGATATTTTTGAGTCTTTGATGATAGTATTAAAAAATTATTGACCTTAATTTTTATTTTGTCACAAATTATCCATGTTTATTGGAATTCAAAATATTTATTAATCTATTTGATAATTGTGAATATGAAACCAATTAAGAAATAATAATTTTAGTGCTTTTTGCTTTTCAAAATTTTTAAAAAAGTATTGTATATTAAAGCAATAATGATTGTAAATACGATTTTGTTTCTCTTTTTAGGGCTAATATGTTTGTTTTATGGAGCAAAATTAACCGTGATTAGTTTAGAAAACATAGCAAAAAAGTTTGGGATTAGTCATATTCTTATAGGTCTGACTATTCTTTCTATAGGAACGAGCTTTCCCGAAATTGCAGTTAGTGTAATGGGTGCTTTTGATAAAGTAACGGGATTGGATCCCACAATTGATGGTATCGTAATAGGAAATAAAGTAGGATCATTCTTCGCACAAATAAGTTTAATTTTAGGGATATTGGGATTGACTCAAGCCATCTTTGTTTCAAAATGGGAACTAAAACGGGAAGGATTGATGATGATCGTGGCCCTTGCTATATTTTTTTTCTGTGCGATGGATGGAATCATTTCAAGAATAGATGCAATTATCTATATTGTCTCTTATTTTTTATTTTTAATTTTTATAATTTGGAGTGAAAAAAAAAACGAACGAGCGGAAAAAGAAGTTCGTAAATATTTGGCTTTAAAAGAAAAAATTGAGGATGAATCTTCTGCCATTATAAAAAATGTGGAAAATAAGCAAGACATACCAGATATTAAGAATAAAGTTTTTAGGAATCTATTAATCTTTTTATTAGGATTAACTATCTTATTAATCGGCGCAGAATTGACTGTTCTAAATGCACATGAATTAGCAAAAATATTACAGATCCCCCAATACATTATAGGGTTATTTCTGGTTGGAGTAGGTACAAGTTTACCAGAACTAGTAGCTGATTTAACCGCTTTAAAAAGAAAATCTTCCGGAATTGCGATAGGAGATATCCTTGGATCAAATATCTGTGATATTTTATTAGCTACTGGATCAGGTGCAATAATAGTAGATTTTATCGTTCCCCCCTCTTTAATATGGTTTGATATTCCTCTTTTATTGGGAGCAATTTTCTTAAGTCTTATTTTTCTATGGACTGATAATACTTTAACTGTTCGGGAATCACTTATCTTAATTTTTTATTATTCAACTTACGCTATATTAAAAATAATTCTATTTGCTTAAAATTAAAAAAAGATATTTTCCAAATGGAACTAAAAAGGAAAGATAAAGACTCACTACCATATTAATGGAGGTTTTCTCCTGTAAGTCTACTAATTTTTAAATTGTTGAATTTGATATCTTGCTTAAATTTATTTCCCCTGATCAAAATTTTATCTAATACGTCTTGTGGAAATAAATATTTTACTAGATGAATAAGGGCAGTTATGGATTCACCACAATTTAATAATTTTAAAGCTTCACAAGAGAAAAAGATCTCGCTCAATAAATCATAATTCGTTTCTTCAGTAAAAACAAGTATTCCTAAGTTTCTAAAAATTCGTGAGATTAGTTTATCAATCAAGTCATAATCTTTTAAAATATTCATTGTACTTTGCATATAATTACATAACATGACATAATAAGTTGCCTCAGAAGTAATAAATCCTTCTCTAAATTGCTTGATTCCTCCCGTTGAAATGCGCTGTTCAATCTCATTCATTATCATTTTTACAATGGTACTATCTACATTTTTTACTTTCATTATATTATACATTTGTAGGATAAGGACTAATTGAGATGTTTCTAAATTTTTTAGATGATTACCCCTTAAGAATTTAGGAGGTATTTTTAGGAGCTCCTTAACTTGTTCCTCTGATAATTCTAAGTCCATTAATAATGAAGATCTAAGAAAATAGTCCACTTTATTAGTAGCTTCAATTACTGGTGCTTCAAATTCATCAATATTTTCATCATATATACTTAGTAGAAAGTATTTGATTGTATATTCATCTTCTTCCTTAAAAGTTAAATCTAACCCCTTTGCTAAATAGATTCCACAATAATAGAGGTCAGGATTCTTTAAGGTAACTAAAGGAAGGGTTTCTAGCCACTCCTCTATATTATTTTGGATGTAATTCTTGATCTTACTAAAATCAAATATCGTTTGAATTCCAAAAAAGTCGATAATCCGAAATATCATGTAGAATAACTGCAATCTATCTCTCGGATCAGAAAATTCTTCGAGTTCTTCTATCTTTTCTCTATTTTTTTTCAAGAGGTATAAGATTTCTTCCCGAATTTTGAGGTATTTTCCTAAGTTTTTTTTCTTTTTTGGGGCTTTATCATATAAACTTTTTAAATTCCGCAATTCCATCATGAATTCAATAGTCAAGAAATTCTTAGATTTTAAGTACATTATTGTTGAGTTACTCGTTGGTTCATCTGCTAAATACTCAAATATTTTTTCTAAAAAAAACTCATGGAGCACGGAGGATATTTTAGCATTATAAATCTCTAAAGCAGTAACATATATCTCTGATTTGCTAAGAAGAGATTTTTGTCCATTGGAGAATCTTCTTGAAAAGATCCAATCAATATCCTCCATTGTTAACCCTAATTCGCTCAAATCTTCCGAAATCATAGAAATGATTTTCTCATGAGTTTCTTTAATCTCATTGCTAATGACCGTTGTTCCAAAGACATTTTTGATTTTCTGCTGAAAATAATTATCAATAGAACTATAAAAGGAGTGCATTTGGTTTAAATACAAGTCTAATATGTTGAACAATCCTTGATATATCATTTTTGTTTATCGGGTTATATTTTTATAATTACATGAGACTAATTTGCAATTTTAATGGGGTACGTGCTTTTAAATCTCTCGGTTTCGAAAAATGACTCAAAAAAATATGTTAAAACATTGAAGATAAAAAGATTCTATAAATATTCCTCTACATGAGTATAATAGGAAAATAATATTAGTCTCAAAATGGCAGATATTCAAAGATTACTATTTCTAATTAAATATTATAATATTCGGCTTTTTATGCTTATAATTAAAATTTTAGTAGCAATCAAAGAAGGTGAGAAACAAAAGAGGTTTTTAACGATATAATTTTTTTGGAAACTAGTTTCTTTCATATCATTCATTATAAATCTAAGCAATAGTTTTTTCTTTTAGGAAGACTTAAAATATTTTAAAATTATTTAGAATATTAATTAAGAACAAATCATAATACGTGAAATTGATGAATGGTAAACAGAAGTTTTTTTTATTACTAGCGGTATTTCAAGTTCTTCTGGTGATGGTAGTTCTTTTCTCCGTTGATGGAATAATTAGTTTTGTTAGTGCACAAGTTCAGCAACCCTCTAATTATGATTACTATAGTGCCAACACTGCTGGGATGCTCGGTTTAGGAGCGGGCATAGCCATAGGGTTATCAACTTTAGGTGCGGGTACAGCATTAAAAACAACGGGTACAGCAGCAATAGCGTCATTATCTGAGAAGGAAGAAGTCTTTTTTAAAGCTTTTCTCGTAGTAGCACTCTGTGAGGCATTAGCAATTTATGGATTAATCATGGCAGTCTTACTATGGACTAAAATTCCTTCATTACCCTAACTTAGCTAATAGAAACATGCTATAATTTTTAACATTCTAATGTATTATACCTCTACCAATTGCTAAGGAGATAAAAATTATTTATTATTTATTTTAAAAAATGTAATCGTGGTGTTATCTTATGACATTTCAAATTCCTTCATACGCGTATACCTATGTTAAAATAGGTTATCTGAAAATGATAATAATGGATGAACCAGCTTTAAAAAAATTAAGGAGCATTGAAAACTTTGAAGAGTTTTTGGAGTTTATCAAACCATATTATCCTGATATGAAGATCGAAGCCCCCACTGTCGAGGAAGTGGAAAGTAAATTATATAATATTTTTATAAAAGTTATTGGAAAAATAATGCTCTATTCGCCCGATGATATGCGCCACTTTCTTAGAACATTTCTATTAAAATATGAAATTTACAATATCAAACAGATAATTATAGGAACTATTGTAGGATTAAGCAAAGAAGAAAGGAAGGAAAATGTAAATTTTACTGTAGAAGAATATTTAGATAATGAGGAGTTCATCGAAAAATTACTTGAGCTCTATTCTCTAGAAGAAATTGAATACTTCATGAGAAAAACTAGATATTATGAAGTCATAAGAGAAGGACTGCTATATTTTAGGAACAATCATGAGATTTTTGTGTTAGATGCATTCTTAGATCAATTGTATTACAGAAATTTGGTTTACATAGGGCATAGTACAAGTAAAGAGGAAAGAAACGCCATTAATTTGTTTGTAGATTATGCTGTAGAAGTCTACAATTTAAGTACAATTTATAGAGGGATCAAGAATAATGTAGACAGAAATCTCTTGAGTCAAATAATTATTAATAATTATTTAATTTTAACCCCACAAATAATAAAAACATTGATTGCATTGGAAAATACTGAATCTTTCATTGACAATCTCAAATATATTTTAAGTTCATCTTCAAAAATAAAAGATCTCTATCATGAATCCTCTTTTGATGAGGATCATCTAAATTGGGCGCTAGAATCACTTTATATTGAATATTTTTTTACAAAGGTTAGTCTGCAAATTGGCGATATTGAATATATTACAATTTATAAAATATTGGAGCTTTTAATTATGAAGGAAAAAGAAATTAAATTTGATATTCTTCCCAAAGCGGTGCAATTAATTGATAAAAAGTTTGAATTATTAAGAAATAAAGAAATATAATTGAGGATTGAAAAAAATTGGTTGACTTATTTGATTGGATAAAGGATATTGAGGAGACATACAAGTATTTGATCGAAAATGCTAAGGAAGAGAATAATGTTGATTTGAAAAATTATCGGAAAGAGCAAGATACCAGCATGGAAAATGTAATTGACAAAAAACACGCTACCGTCAATACTGCGTTAAAGGAACTTTCTGAAGATGTACATGTCGGAATAAAAAATTTTGATGCTCGTTTTATTAGTGCATTGAAAAATATCGAAAATGCTTTTTTGGAGAATAAAGAACAATTAATAGATACAATTTTACAAAAACTAAAGCTTGAATTTTA
This sequence comes from uncultured archaeon, assembly GCA_964388035.1. Taxonomy (GTDB): domain Archaea; phylum Asgardarchaeota; class Lokiarchaeia; order Sigyniarchaeales; family SOKP01; genus JALGVJ01. The sequence continues at coordinate 75,854 of CAYLZE010000007.1, read as the reverse complement.
ATGCCGGAACAAGAAATGTTTATAATGGGAGATCCTGAATTAGTTAGGTTATTTGGGCTCTTGGGAATAGAAGGTAAAGAAGTGGAAAAACCTGAAGATTTTATTAAAGTATTTAACGAATTAATAAAACAAAAATCAATAGGCATGATTATCATCGCAATGGAACTATCTCCAAATGATATTGATTTCTTATTAGATTTCAAAATAAATAATAGAAGTCCTTTTGTATTTCACGTTCCTAATATTTTTGAACCTAATATTGACAGTGCGGATATATTTTATAACAAAATTTATGATATCATTCATAAAATAATAATTTAAAAAGGTGGGAAGAGACATTTCTGAAGAGAAAGAATTAAAAAATAGAGTGGGAAAATTAGGAGTGTACTTGGTCCAAAAAGCGGATAAAGAAATTAGAGAAATGAATCAATTAGTATTATTTCAGAAAGCAAAAATCAAAAAAAAAAATCTTGAAAAAACCAAAGAGCGTTCCCAACAAATCAAAAATACTTTTATCGATACTTATAATGAATTTTGCAATAATTCTTTATCTTCCAATCTTATTAGAACCAAGGACTATTCTCTTAACCTTAAAAATCGGTTGAACAATGAATTAAATGAAGATATCCGAGCTAAAGTTAATGAGCATATCCAAAAAAATTATTCGGAGTATATCAAGTTCATGATTAAGAATATGGAAGAAAGTGTAAAGGATTTAAAAGGGGAATCATCCCTTGAGTACCATTTTAATTCCAAAGATTATGATTATTTTACACAAAACAAGAAACAACACGAAGATTTATTTGGAGAAAAAGTTCAATTAAGAAAGTTAGAAGAAGGATTAATTGGGGGATATAGAATAATATTACCTGCCGAAAAAATAGCTCGAGATTATTCGATTGATGAAATCATTAATAATAATTCATCCTTAATTGAGAAAGAATTTTTGAAATTAATTTCTGAAGAAGAGATGAAAAAGATAGAGCATGAATTTGCAGTATTTATTCAAACGCAAAAATCAAAGATAGAGGAATATTTGAGAGAGTATGATCAAATCTAATCATAAAAATGGCAAGGGATACATCTCATCCATTAACGGATCTTTAATTAAAATAAAAGGAATTGAAGAAATTACACGTCTAAATGATTTGATTAAAGTAGTAAAGAACAATATTGTGGGAGAGGTCATCCAAATCCATGCAGATCACGTGGTTGCTCAATGTTATGAAGATACTTTTAATCTGAAACTTAACCAAGAGGTAATATCTCTAAACGAACCTCTCTCGATGGAATTGGGTCCGGGTCTCGTTGGAAACATTTTTGATGGCATTCAAAGACCTCTTGAATTTGCCTTAGAAGAAACTGAGAATAAAGGGTTTTTAAAAAGGGGTTTAGAATTACCCTCCCTTTCTCGAACCAAATTATGGGAATTCAAAGCGTTAAAAAGTGTAAATGATGAGGTAACGCGGGGGGAGACAATTGGAATTGTGCAAGAAACAGATTCCGTTCAACATAAAATAATGGTACCCCCTTATCTTTCTGGAATACTTACTCATGTGGTGAAAGATGGTAAATATCACGTTAATGATGAAATTTATCGTATAAAAACTAATAATAAAGAAAAATCTTTTACCATGATACAAAAATGGCCTGTAACGGAAAGTAGGCCATACTTAAAGAAATTAAACTTAATTGAACCCTTAATTACTGGTCAAAGGGTTATCGATTTATTATTTCCTATTGCTAAAGGAGGGACCGTGGCCGTTCCCGGAGGATTTGGTACGGGTAAAACGATAATCCAGCAATCCTTGGCAAAATGGTGTAATGCTAATGTTATTGTATTTGTTGGATGTGGAGAAAGAGGGAATGAAATCGCTGATGTTTTACAACAATTCGCTGAAATAAAAGATCCTAGAACGGGAAAGAAGTTATTGAATCGAATTATTTTAATCGCTAATACATCAAACATGCCCGTTTCCGCTCGAGAAGCAAGTATTTTCTCGGGAGTGACGATTGCAGAATATTATCGGGATATGGGCTATGATGTTGCCCTTCTTGCTGATAGTACTTCTAGATGGGCGGAATCTTTAAGAGAGATATCCGGGTTATTGGAAGAAATGCCTGCTGAAGAGGGTTACCCTGCTTATCTTCCTTCTAAACTTTCAAGTTTCTATGAACGAGCGGGAATTGTCAATGTATTAGGTAAATCTGAAGAGAAAGAAAATCTTGGCTCTCTCTCCATTATTGGTTCGGTATCTCCTCCTTCCGGAGATTTTAATGAACCCGTCACATCAAACACAAAACGATTTGTTCAAGCCTTTTGGGCATTAGATGCTAATTTAGCATATTCCAAACATTATCCTGCTATTAGTTGGCGTGATTCTTATTCCAATTATCCCGATTACATCTCGGATTGGTGGTATGAGAGAGATGTTGAATGGCATAACATAGAATTAGATTGGTTCCAGTGCAGAAAAAGAGTAAATGATATTTTGTCTGTAGAAAACAATTTAAAAAACATTACCCAACTTATTGGAGAAGAGAACTTGCCTGATGATCAACAACTTGATTTATTCGTTGCGAAAATAATAAAGAATGGATTTTTAATACAAAATGCATTTAATGATATCGATTGTTTCACTTCTCCGGAAAAACTTTTAGCGCAAATTAAGCTTATATTGTTATTTCATCAAGAAGCACGGGAATTGATCAATCAAGGAGTATTAGTAGAGGATATCAAGAGTCTCGAGATCATTTATGATCTCCAACGGGTCAGCTCTAATGTTAAAAATGATGATATTTCCCAAATGGAACAATTACGAGATAAATTAATAGAAGAAATGGATTCTTTAAAATCAATTCAAAGTAGATGAGAAAAGGATGAGTAATGTTAAAAATGAAAAAAATCAGAATAGATGAGGGAAAATGAGTAAAGTTACTTATAGCCGACTTGAAAAAATCATAGGTCCTCTAATCTTTTTGAAAAATGAGCATGATGTTCAATATGGGGAAATTATTAAAATATATACGCAAGATGGATCCGAACGCAACGGTGAAGTCGTCAAAATTGATGAGGATACGATCGTTGTTGAGGTGTTTGAAAGTACTAAAGGACTCTCTTCTGAAAATTCGAAAATTTCTTTCACTCGAAATACCTTTAATATCAAATTATCTCCGGACATGCTTGGTAGAGTATTTAATTCCCTAGGAAAGTCCATAGACATCAGTACAAAGAGGGAATTAGATTACAACATTTTAACAGATGAGGAAAGAGATATAAATGGAGCTCCAATAAATCCATTTGCTCGACAATATCCTTCAGATGTCATTCAAACGGGAGTATCCGCTATTGATGGGCTCTTTACTTTAATTAGGGGCCAAAAGTTGCCCATTTTTAGCGCACAAGGGCTTTCTCATAATCAACTAGCTGCTCAAATAATTACTCAAGCAAAAGTGTTAACTGAAGAACCTTTTTTAATCATTTTTTGTGGAATTGGGATTATTAGAGATGAAGCAATTTTTTTTTTGGATCGCTTTAAAGAAAGTGGAAACATACAAAACATTATTTCGTTTATTAATTTCGCTGATGACCCTATCATGGAACGTCTAATCGTTCCTAGAGTCGCTTTAACAACGGCAGAATATTTTGCATTTGATAAGGACATGCATGTATTAGTCGTACTAATTGATATCACGAATTATGCTGAAGCGCTAAGAGAACTAAGCTCTGCAAAAGAGGAAATACCTAGCAGAAAAGGATATCCTGGATATTTATATTCGGATCTCGCTTCTCTTTATGAGAGAACAGGTAAGATTAAAGGAAAAAAAGGTTCTATTACTCAAATTCCGATATTAACCATGCCTAACGACGATATTTCCCATCCCATTCCTGACACCACGGGGTATATAACGGAAGGCCAATTGGTGCTTAGCAGGGATCTCCATAAAAAAGGGGTTTATCCTCCCTTTGAAGTGTTAGCCTCCATTTCTAGATTAATGAAGGATGCTATTGGAGCGAAAACTACTCGAGAGGATCATGCAGATGTTAGTTCTCAATTACTAGCTACCTATTCAAGTTCTTTAGAAGTAAGAGATCTTATTTCTATTGTGGGAGAAGAAGGATTGAACCAGGAGCAGAGATATTTACTGACGTTTGCCGATGATTTTGAAAATAAATTTTTGAATCAAGGTGCAAACGAAAATCGAAGTTTTGAAAAAACTTTAGATATTGCTTGGGACATTCTCTCGGTTCTTCCCAAGAATCAATTATTCAGAATTAAAGAAAAATTTATTGATAAATATTATCGTGAACAGTTTTAACGAGGTGTTCGTGTATTTCCTTTAAGAAAGTAAGACCTACCAAGACTAATCTGCTTGGATTACAGAAAAGACTCCGTTTTACGGTAAGAGGGGAAAATTTTCTCGAATTCAAAAGAGAACAAATCATAAGTGAAATAAAGATTTATTTTCCCGAATATCTATCTTTAAGAAAGGAATTTCTGAGACTATACCTTAGGGCTATGGGGAAATTATATGAAACTTATAAGGAAATGGGCACCAGAAATTTATATTTGATTAGTAAAATGAGCAAGATTCAATTTGTTCCAAAAATTTTAGTTACTTATATTAAACAAATGGGAAACATTTTACCCGAAATTACTTTAAAACTTAAAGAAGATAAACAACTTCCCGCATATTCTTTCATGCAAACAAGCCATCATTTGGATGATTTGATAAAGATGATGATAACCCTTTTTGAGCTAATGGTCTCCTTAGCACAGAAGGAAGACATGATGTTGAAATTTGCTCATAATTTTCAAAAATTAAATCGTAGGATAAATGGTCTTAAAAATATCATCATTCCTGAATTACAAGCGGAAATAAAAAAAATAAGAGAAATTCTAGAAGAAGTAGATAGGGAAAATTTTATTCGATTAAAGAAAACTAAAGATTTAATATATAAATAAACAGTTAGGGATAAAACAATGCCAGGACAAAATTACATGAGTTTGTTCCGTATAACGATTGGTCGGATATATAAGGATCAACTATTAAATGAACTTTCTCAAATCCATGATGTTCACATCAAAGAGAGATTGGATCAATTAGAAAGAGAGGAGAAGCAAACTAAGGAGGATCAATCCAGTTTAGATAGGATTAAGAAATTACGACAAATTTCTGATACCTTACTAAAAAAACTAAATATAAAACAGTCTGATTTTGATCAATTAAAGGTTGAACAAAAAGAAACATTTACCGGTAAAAATCTGGATGATCTAATTAATCATACGCTGGAAGAAGTAAATTTTTATTCTAACAGAATTAATGAATTAGAACGTTATATTGCTAAAGCTCGAATAGAGCTTGAAAACGTTAAAATTAATGAAAAATGTTATTCTTTTCTGAAAAATTATAATTTAAATCGGTTTAGTTTATCTTATTTTTCCCAATTGAATTTTAGGGTGTATACCACTTTCACGAAAAATATTGAAAATTTAGTGAACCTGTTTGATTTTGAAGCATTTCCTAATGTATATCAATGGGAACAAACCTCAGAAGATAGGATCATCATATTTATTGTTTATCCGAAAGATAAAGAAAATGAATTAAATGAACGAATTAAATTAATTCATGCAGAAGAGATACACATTTATAAGAAATATTTAATGTATGATAAAATTAATTTTGAGCGCATTTACAAGGAAATTGATTACATCGAAAGAACATTAACGAAATATGAACTAGAAGTGCAACGAATTAGAAATGAAAACCTTTTAAAATTCGCCGCAATTGAAGAGGTCATTAAAAATATTGAAGATTATTTTTGGGTCCAGCGTCAGTTTGAAGCAGTATCTCCAACGACCTTCGTTCTCAAGTTTTTTATACCTGCAAGGGATAAAACACAGGTGAAAGATCGGCTCTTAAAAGCGTTTAAAGATAAAATTATTGTGGATGCTGTTAATATTGAGAAAGGAGAAAAAATCACGGAAGCGGAGATAATTAAAAAAGAAGGAAAAGATGGAAAAGTCCCACAATTTCGAAAGAAAGAGGAAGAGGAAGATTTAAGAAAAGAAACGCCTACTATTATGAAACATAACTTCTTAATTCGCCCTTTTGAAACGCTAGTGAAAATGTATGGAGTCCCCGCATATGGTGAGACCGATCCCACTCCCTTTATCGCTATTTCTTTTCCGTTTTTATTTGGTTTGATGTTTGGAGATATTGGTCATGGTCTCTGTTTGGTCATAGCAGGATTAATGGGAGGAATTCTTTTTAGGAAAAAAAGTGAAAATCTGAGAAATTTTTCATGGATCATTTTTTATTGTGGATGGGGAGCAATTTTGGCAGGAATTCTTTATGGAGAATTCTTTGGACAAAACCATATTTTCGGTTATCAACTGGTTCCTGTACATATTGGGTCTCTTACTCTCTATAATCCATTAAATAATATCACCATGGTTTTAAAGTTCGCTCTTTTAGTTGGGGTTGTTCAAATCAATTTTGGCTGGTCAATTCAATTTCTTAACTATTGGAGGCAAAAAAGAAGATATTTAGCATTTACTGATTCTTTAACTAAGATTTTTCTTCTTACGGGAGGTACTATTCTATTATTTGTATGGGGTTTTAATTTAAATGCTTGGTTCGCGGAGCCATTTCCTATCCTTTTACCGATAATACCTGGAATTTTATTGATATTCTTCAAACCTTTGGGAAAAGCTCTTAAAGTATCATATTTGAATATCGAATCTTATAGTAGCTTATTTGGTGAGGGTTCATTCGAAACTTTTGAGACATTTTTATCGGTTTTAAGTAACGTGGCTTCCTATATCCGATTATTAGCTCTCGCCTTAGCACATATTGCTTTAATGTTTACTATTGAAGCCATTATAGGCCTCTTTACTGCTACGGGTATATTAACGCAAATTTTCAAAGTGATAGGGTTAATTCTTGGAAATGTCATGGTTATTTTACTGGAGGGCTTATTGGCATTCATCAATGCGTTGAGGTTACATTTCTATGAATTTTTCTTTAAATTCTACCAAGGCACAGGAACCGAGTTTTATCCTTTCTACTTGGAGAGCGATTTCTCAAATATAGTAATAACCACGGATTATGAGGTAGATGTAATCTCTGAAGAAATCGAAAAAGAAATCACTATTAAAAAAGCGCAAGAAAATATTGAAAGAGCTCGCGAGTATATTATCAACAAGTACTTATAATACTAACTCCAAAAAATGAGATAAATGAAAGAATGAATGAAGTAGAAAATCGGGAAGAACTTAAAAAGAAATACAGTAAACAAATAGTAGTGGAGATTCTAATTCTATTGATCAATATCATCATTCTTTATATTCTATATATTTATCTAACGGAATTAAATACCAATCCCATTGTTTCTATTTTAATTATAGTCTTCCTGTTCCTTTTTGTCGGAGGATTTTTATTGAAGCGAAGGAAACAAAAAGGACTTTATTCTCAGTTGTTTCCGACAAAGGAGGATAAAATAAAAAGAGAACGGCGACGAAGAAAGTTAATGGAGGATATCACTTCTGATATCCAAAGTGAGAAAATTAAAGCCCATGAACCTGTATCTCTCGATTTTAATTATGGAAAGTCATTCATTAAAACATGTAGTCATTGCGGAATGGTTCACCCCAGTTTTGCTAAGAAATGTTCGAATTGTGGTAAACCTCTCCCATAATAAGCATTATTTGCTATTCTAATTTTCATTCGATATTTTTACCGGAGTATGAATTAAGCCAAATTAATTTGAAAGGAGAATTATCATTCAATCAGATCAACTATGAGACAGAACCATTTAATTTTTCAACGTTATCTTTAACGATAATAATAAATTTCAATCTGATCCCGAATATGGTGTTTTGTTTTTCAAAAATTATAAATAAAAAATCTTTTTCAATGAAGTTAGTATAAAAAATTTAATTAACAAATTAGGGGAAGAATAAAATTGAACGAATTCATTAATGAATTAAATAAAACTTATGGAAATTGGGGAAAAATCCTTTCAATTAACAATTTTATGCTTGAAGTTAGGAAAAACTTGACGGATCATGGACTTGAGAAGCATAACTCTAGACTCGTCTTTTCAGTTTGTCCAGACGATGTGAATAGAATTGATGAAGTGGATTCCGTGGAAAATGCATTAACCTCAAATTATAACGGAGAGTTTCACTTGGGAGGCTTAGGCGCCTATCCGATGGGGGGTGTTTCAGGAATAACTGCCGCTTCGCACCACTCTCCAGACAACAAATCTAATGGGGAAAAAAAGCACGGGAACTTGATCTTTTTTATTAGTCCTCATGTGGGTCTTATTAAGAATCAGCAAGGAGAATATATCTATGGAAAACTAGCTCGACCGGGGCAACAAAACCTTACTTCTTCTTGCGGGGCAATGATGGGATTCTTGGCTGCATTAAAGCAAGCGGGAAGTCCCGAAGATTTTAAAATCGCTCCCGATAATTCCAACATGGATCCAACGAGGATGGTTCTCCATGGTGAATTGATCAATAATTATGCTCCAAGACTTAGCGACATATTAGCCATTGAAGATGAAAACTTACAGGTTGTCAACCTCTTTAAATTAAACTATGATTTGGTCATGAATAAAGCAAATCAAATGATAAATGAATTTCTAATGAAAGAAAAGGAACATTTTAAAGGAGATATAGCCAAAATTTCTGGTATAACCGTGAACCTTGGTTCCCAAGATATCTTTATAATGAAAGATATCTCTTATCCCAGAAACTAAACATCTCTTTTTTTTTTTTTTAATATTATTTTGTTTTTCGACTTTTCTATTTAGAGAATTTTAAAAAGAATTACTTTTATTACCATTGCAAGAAAAAACATATCCGTTCATAAAATGCAAAAAGCTCCCTTATTAAACGAATTATTAGCAAATTTGCTTAATGAAGCTAGTGATCTCCAAGCTGCGCTAGTAGTTGATTTGGAAGGTTTAATTATTGCACAACAATCGGTAGAAGGCTTTAATGAGGAGATAATTGGAGCTATCATGAGCGTTTTGGAACAAACATTAAGCAAAATTAAAAGATTTGCTGAGACTTCCTACGGAAGTGGCACGTTTGACACAAATGAGTTTAGGTTGTTTTACTTAGAACTGGGAGGCACTGGGTTATTTGTACTAGTTGCTGACCCCTATTCAAAAATAGAGAGTTTAACTTCATATTCTTACTTAGTAGCAGAGAAGGTCTCCCTCATTCTAAATAATATTCAGACATCCACAGAATTACCCAAATTAAATTCTACCGGTAATTTTATTCCCAAGGATATAGATGTATCCGATGAGGGAAAAAGTAAAGTAAATAAACTCTTATTAATTGGTCCGGAAAATTGTGGAAAAACATGTCTATTAAACATGTACATCAATGGCGAATTTATAGATAATTATAAGCCGACGATAGGAGTTTCTCTAGCAGAAAAAGAATTACAAATAACTAATAGATTAAAGATATGTCTCATATTTTTTGACTTGGGAGGGCTTAAAAGCTTTTCTAAGGTTAGAAGATTTTTCTATAATGATGCAAATACGGTAATTATTCTATTTGATTATACTCGTGAAGAAACTTTAAACACGATTAATGAATGGATTGAAGAAGCTCGGCAATTTGTTGGAAATAAGGCGGTGACTTATTTATTAGTGGGAAATAAAATAGATTTAGCCAAAAATAGAGACCAACTTAAGCAAAAGGCAGAAAGCATTGCATCTCATAATAATTGTTTTTTTTTTGAAACCTCTGCTCACACAGGAGAAGGATTAGACGAGGTATTCACTTTTTTAGCTACAAATTGCATCTAAGCGATCAGGGATGTACAAGGTTTCATGACTTACATTATAAAAAAATTGATCAAAGATTCTTCGAGCATTTTAAGATTAAAATCTAACCAAATCTAAATTAGAGTAATAAAAAATATTCAATTACAGTGAAATTTAAAAATATTATAGAAAGCTAAATTGATACATGGTATGAACTAAACCCTTTCATAGAGAGGTATCCAAGAATGCGCGGGAATCCCTTCATCCAGAAAATATTAAAAATGAGAATGAATTTGGCGTGAAATTCAATGGAGATAAAGGTAATTATCGCGGATGATTCTAAATTCATGAGAAAAGTCTTGAGAAACATCTTATCAAGTCAAATTGAGATAAATGTTATAGCAGAAGCCCAAAATGGATTAGAGGCCATTGAAAAAGTTAAAGAACACAAACCAGACGTTTTGCTCTTGGATCTCATCATGCCTCTATTGAGTGGATTAGATGCGTTTAGAGAAATCATGGAAGAAAATCCCTTGCCAACGATTATATTATCTGCAATAAATCCAAAAAATATGAACGCCAGTGTCCAAGCCTTATTACTAGGAGCCTTTGATTATATTATTAAACCAGGAGGTTTGGGTGCAATGGAGGTTCCCAATTTTAAAGAAGAGTTATTGAATAAAGTAATTTTGGCCTGTCAATCGCAAATAAAAAGAGTGTATGATACCAAAGAATTAAAAGTTAAAAAATTACAAACCTTAAGGCAACGCAATATCAATGATATTTTCAAATTCGGGCAGTATCTCAATAGGGCCCATCCACTTTTTGGATCTACTCGATGGAAATCAAGTGATAGTCAAGAAATAGAGATGGATACAAACTCTTTAATTTCAAAAGAAAAAAAGAATGCATCAAAAAGCAATTCTTTTTTGCCTTTAAGACAAAAGCTTGTTAATGAGATATTTCAACAAATTTCTGCCGAGAAAAAACCTCTTTCTTACTTCAAAAATGAAAACCAAATTTCTATAAAAAAGTTAAAAAATATTGAGAAAGCTCATCAAACTGAATTCAAAAAAGAAGAAAGAAAGCAGCCCATAATTAAAAAAGTAAGCTCCAAAAAGAGGAATTCTGCTCCTCCTCAAATTCAGATTGATGAAATATCAATAATCCTCGATAATAATAAAGAACTCGAGGAAAAAGTACAGGAAAAAAGTGCATCACCTTTAAAAGCTTTATATGCTTCACTCGAGAATCAGGTCACCCAAGAATTCCCTTCTTCTCAGACAAGTCAACATCCGGATACCATTGAGTTAAAATCAAATATAATTGCAATCGGTGCGAGCCTTGGCGGCCCTCGAACATTAATATCAATCCTTAAAGAGCTTCCTGGAAATTTATCCTGCCCTATCTTAATAGTACAGCATTTAAATGCAGGATTTGTTGATTCGTTTGTTCAATTTTTAAACAATTTTGGTAAAATGACAATACACCTTGCCCAAAATAACCAAGAAATCAAATCTGGAAATGTATACATTGCCCCAGGGAATAGGCACATGGAGATTACTTTATCTGGACTAAAGCCAAGTATTAGAATTTATAAGGGAACCCCTGTAAACTATTGTCTGCCTTCAATCGATGTTTTATTTTATTCTGTTGCAAAAGTTTTTAAACATCGAGCCATGGGCATTCTGCTCACCGGAATGGGGGCGGACGGAGTTGCAGGCTTGGGTGCCATCAAAAAGGCAGGAGGAAAAACTATTGCAGAATCAAGTGAAACGGCTGTTTTATATGGAATGCCCCGAGAAGCAATTGAAAGAGGAACTGCCGAATTCGCTGTTCCAAATTATTTAGTTAAAAATTATATCCTTAACTTCTCTCAAGAAAGAAGATAATAAGGTTTAATTATGACAGACGATTATATTAAAATTAATATTAAATCTCTAAGGCGCTCGTTGTATAGAAGAGGTCACATTTCTCACCTCTCGTATAACGGTATTATGCTGGCTTCCCATGCTGTTGCCTATTCTTGCATGAAAAATAGCGGAAAGAGCCAGTGACCCGGGTTCGAAGCTCGCGCTCTTTTCGAGTCGAACGGAATTCCCGGCGGGCGCATTTTTACCAGGATAATCCTTTTCTAAATCGCAAAGTACTGATTATTTCTTGTGCTTCGTGAGGGGGTACTTCCATGAAGGCGTAAAACTCATTCATCCAAAATGCGCGACCTGAAGTGGAAGAACGAATATCTTCAGCAAAGGTAAGGGATTTTCTAACGGGAATTAGTACTTCAATGCTGGCTTGATACTCCTTTTCTTGATTAATGGTTTTAATTTTACCACCATTTTTAGATAAAATAGTAAGAGTATTTTTTATATATGCTGGGGGGATCTGAATAACAGTTCTATATATCGGTTCTATGAAAATCATTTCTCCTTCTTTCAACCCTTGTTTTATTCCCTCGTATAATAGGGCAGATAATTCCGTAAAAGCAGTATCTTCATTGATGTCGTTTAAAGTTAATTCCTTGATGGCAATCTTTACCTGAGTGAGCTTTTCACCTGCAAGAGGGCCATTTAAATGAACTTTCTGAACTATTTCAAGGATATTTTTTTGTATATACTCATCCAGTTGTTCATAATTATCACATAATAATAGATTTTGATCTTCATCGCATTGCCAGAATTTTTGCACTTCTTCTTCGCTGAGAGATGTTTTCGTTTTCAAAACAGATTTAAGATATTCTTTTGGTTTTATAGAGTGATAATTAGTATTGTGAAAAAATTGAACGGTTATTTCGTCCAATCGTTCAATATAAATTTTTAACTTATTTTGTTCATTTTGAGATTGAATTTCAATGAGCGAAGAATTCTTCTTGCAAGATTCTTTAAATACGGGACGCGGGGGAGATGTTGAGACTTTAACTCCTCTTTTTTCTATTTCATTTGTTGTAACTTCTAAATGGAGCGGGCCCATTCCTGACAATAGGAATTCTCCATTCTCCTCATTAATTTCAAAATTTAGGTTAGGATCTTCTATTAATAATTCTTCTATGATTCTTTTCATTTGATCCAATTCCCTTAAATACTCCGGTTCAATAGAAACAGTAACAACAGGCGTTGATACATATTTTACATTCTCAAATGGTACCATTTCATTGAGAATTGTCGGTTCCACCAGAGTTTCTCCACTTTTAAGCATCTTTAATCCTTCAATCGCCACGATGTTCCCTACAGGAATGCTCTTCACTTGTTCTCTTCGCTGTCCCATAAAAATTGCTACCCTTCGAATAGTCCCATACTCATTTTCTCTCATTAAGAAGATTTCTTTTCGTTCCGTGCAGGAACCGGAAAATATTCTTCCGGTAGCGATCAAACCATGTTTATCTGCTTGTACTTTGCTCAAGCAAATTATTAAAGGTCCTTTTGGATCGCAGGATACCATGGCTTTAGCCGCTTTTGTATTCATGTCTCCATCCCAGATTTTTTTAATACGATATTTCTGAGCTTCTTGAGGATTTGGCATGTGATTGACTACCATCTCCAAAATGGCTTCATGAATGGGAAAATATACGGGAAGATCTTCATACTTCCTTTCTGATATGGTTTCTTTCTTGTATCTTTCTCGTATATCTTTAAATTTCAAGCTGCTTTTTTCTAAGATTTTTAAGGTAAACCCCCATTTATGAAGGGCTGAGCCGAAGGCAACCGTGCCCTTTGCAGGAGAAACCTTCCATTCTTCTTTAAATGCTTCATCAGCATAACGTTCAATTAAAGTATTAAAATCTTTAATGATCCGAACATATTTTTCTTTTATTTGATCATCCGTGAGACTCAATTCTCGAATGAGTCGATCTACTTTATTTATATAAAGGACCGGCTTTACATTTTCCTCCAATGCTTGTTTAATGACCGTTTCTGATTGCGTGATGATTTCTTCTACAGCATCTACCACGACCACTACACCGTCGATTAGTCGTAATGCCCGAGTGACCTTTCCACTAAAATCTAAATGTCCCGGAGTATCTACTAAATTTATCAAGAACGGCTCAGACTTTTCCGCAGTTTTTTCATAATATAAGGAGATATTTGTAGACTTCATCGTAATTCCTCTTTTTTGTTCCTCTTCTAAATAGTCCAGCACTCGAGCTTCTCCTGCTAATTCCGGAGATAACAACCCTGCTTCACTCAAGAGAGAGTCAGAAAGGGTGGTTTTACCATGATCAATATGTCCTATGAGTCCAAAATTTCTTGTTGAAGCGGGTTTTTCCATTAATTTTAATATTTCCGAAATTTCTTTTCGACGGGGCATTTTTTTTCCATCCTAATTAAAAAAGTCTAATAAAATTCATATTTAGTTTGATTAAAAGTTTGGTGTTATAAATTAAGGAAAATGTAAAGGGAAATGACTTATTCCCTCTAATATAGAAGGAGAGGGAATAAAAAAGTCAGAACTCAAGATCTTCTTCATTTATTGAAAACTCCAATATCAGATGGGTCAGAACAATCATAAATTGCCATTTCCCAATATATTAAAAAAAAGATGATAAATTAAGTTCTCTATAAAGTAACTTCTCCATCAACTCGTACTATTCTTCCATCTACATGAAGCCGATTATCGCAAAAAAGTTCAATTGCCTTAGGAAAAATTTTATGTTCAAATTCCAACACTCTTGCTCCTAAAGTTACTTCCGTGTCAGTATCATAAACGGGCACGCACTTTTGTATGATAATCGGACCGTGATCCTCCTTTGCATCAATAAAATGAACAGTGCATCCCGAAACTTTCACGCCATAATTTAGAACATCCCTATGGGCATGCATGCCTTTAAACGAAGGTAATAGAGCGGGATGAATATTCATGACGTTACCCTTAAACGCCTCAATAAAATATTGGCTTACAAATCTCATGTATCCCGCTAAAATGGCCAAAGTACACTCGTGTTTTTTTAAAACGTGAACCATTTTTGCATCAAATTCTTCTCTCGTCCCCTCATGCTCGCTTGATTCTATTAAATAATATGGGATTAAATGGCTTTTAGCTCTCTCCATGCAATACGCTCCTGCTTTATTACAAATTAGCACTTCCACGGTTGCCTTATTCTTTAAAATTCCCGTTTCACATGCCTTAACAACAGCTTCAAAATTAGACCCCGATCCAGAAGCTATAGCTCCAATTTTCACCTTGTCCATATTTCATCTGTAATTTTTATATATAAAAAAATTTTGTATCAAAGGAGAATTATCCATTATCTTCAGATTAAAATCTGAGTATAGATGTTTCAAAATTATAAGAGTTTGACCCAAGATATCGAGTGAAATAACCAGTAAAGGTTGAATTACCCTTGAAATAATAACACCTTAAATTTTGAATCATGAAGGCATTAAAGATAATTAATGGAGGAAAAACAAATTTTAACCAGATAATTAACAAATTGTCCTTCAGTGGATCTTATTAAGGGTAAAGGTTTTTCTCAAGTAAATGGAAAGGTTTTTATTTATTTTATGTTTTATTTTAAGTAGAAATTAAGAAATAATTTCTTTTTGAATTTGTTTTATTAACGCTGAAATTAGCGTTTTGACACGCTACCTAATTATTAAAGCAAATAAAACCATATCTACACGCCAATTAACTAATACGAGTTAATTAAAAAGAATATTATTAATCATCATATTTAATCTAATATTTTGAAAATAATTAGATACTAAGAAATTCAAAAGCGTTATTATTAATTCCTAAAGAAATTATACTAAAAAAAGAGAAGATAACCTTAATAATCCCAATGTCAGTAGATATTGCATTACAGAAAATAAAGGACCAAATTATTCAAAGTCTTCCTCCTGATGTCGATGTACATCGCATTGAATTTGAAGGTCCGGAAATTGCGGTATATAGTTCAAATCATGATACCGAATCCATTGAAAATAGTTCGGTATTAAAAGAACTTGCCAAAAAAATGCGAAAGCGAATTGTATTTCGATGGAACGTAGAAGAAAGGAAAGATCCAGCCGAAACAGAAGCATATATACGAAATCTTGTTGGCGAAGCGGCAGAAGTATCTGCGATTGAATTTGATCATACTAGGGGCGAGGTAATAATTGAAAGCGGGAAACCCGGTATCGTGATTGGAAAAAAAGGAGTTAATCTAAAGGAAATTCGAACTAATACGTTTTGGCAACCTAAAACCATCCGAACCCCGCCTTTAGAATCAAAAACCATCACTTTAATAAGAAAGATGCTTGCAAATGAAAGACAAACTCAAAAGGATATTTTACTAAGAATTGGAAAAAGGATTCATAGGCCCGTACTTTTTAATGATCTGAATATTCGTTTAACCACCTTGGGAGGTTTTAGAGAAGTCGGAAGATCGTGCATCTTGATGCAAACTAGAGATAGTAATGTACTCTTAGATTGTGGATTAAATGTGGGTAATAATTCGGAAATGTTTCCCCATTTTGAATTACCCGAATTCAGTGTAAGAGATTTAGATGCTGTGGTAGTATCTCATGCACACTTAGACCATTGTGGAATGGTTCCCTTTCTCTATAAATACGGATATCGGGGACCAGTTTATTGTACTCTACCCACCCGTAATTTATCCACCATGCTACAATTAGATTTCGTGCAAATTTGTGAAAAGGAAGGAGTGGTACCTCCGTATTCAAAACGTGATGTTAAAACCACGGTACTTCATACTATCCCATTATCTTGGGGAAAAGTAACGGATATTGCTCCTGACATTAAATTAACTCTTCATAATTCTGGTCATATTCTTGGTTCTTCCATGATACACCTACATTTCGGAAAAGGAGGATTTAATTTCGTATATACGGGAGATATGAAATATCAAAAAACAAGGCTATTAGAGAAAGCAAATGTAAAATTCCCAAGAGTTGAGGGTCTATTAATTGAATCTACTTATGGTGGACCCCAAGATAGAATCCCTAGCAGGCAAGATTCTGAAAAAGAATTCCGACAAATCGTTAATTCTACCATTAATAGAGGTGGAAAAATATTGATCCCTGTCTTGGCAGTAGGAAGAGCACAAGAGTTAATTATTGTCCTGGAAGAATTTATTTCAAAAGGATTAATCGATAAAGTTCCCGTGTTTTTAGACGGGTTAATTGCAGAAGCAACCGCAATCCACACTGCCAATCCCGATTTTCTAAGCAGCGATTTACGGGAAAAAATATTACATCAAGGAAAAAATCCCTTTCTCAGTGATTTATTCACCACCGTTAATACGCATCAAGAACGATTAGATATTCTTGGGGGAGGTCCATGCGTCATCATGGCTACCAGTGGAATGCTTATTGGAGGCCCATCTGTTCAATATCTAAAAGGATTGGCTGAAGATAAAAATAGTTCCTTGGTCTTTGTTTCTTATCAAGTTGCGGGAACATTAGGTAATAGAATACAAAAAGGATTCAAGGAATTCCAATACGTGGATGAAAAGGGGAGAACACAATTAGTAAGATTAAATCTTAATAGTTTTACATTAGAAGGATTTAGTGGGCACTCATCAAGATCCCAAATATCGCAATTCCTCAGAAGAATTCAACCCCGCCCTAAAGTAGTTTTAACTAATCACGGAGAGGAGAGTAAAACAATTAGTCTTTCCACGATGGTGCACAAAAAGCTCAGGAAGGCGACCAAAGCAATGCGAAATTGTGAAACGATCTTATTGAGATAATAATATTAAAAATTTATTCTTAATACCTAATTTTACCGTCCAACTCATAATTCTATTTAATAATTTTAAGATAATCGTTCAAGTTATCTTAAAGATTAATGTGATTATGAGAATTTTTTTTAAAAAACAAAGATTAAATAATTTAAACTTGGTTTGTAGTGGATGTATTGACTCTTAAGAAAATGAAATTCACGGAACATGTTACCACGAAAATTCGACATGTCATTCAAATTATTGCATTTATTGTAATCAATTTTGTTATCATAGAATATATTTTCTCGATCAACCTTTCTGAATATGATGTTTTAATTAAAATCTTACCTATCTTAAATTCTCCCAGAAATCATCTTTCAGATGGCGCTGGTTTTTTAGAATTTATTTTTTTCTCCCTAACGGAGGGAATTTATCCCTGGTTTTTGATAGGCGCGCTCGTCTTAATTTTGCTATTTACCAGCCGATTCTTTTGTGGGTGGATTTGTCCTATAGGGGCAATTCAAGATGCGTTAGTGGCGATTCCCACTAAAAATAAAAAAACGGTGTCAAAAGACATGCACAATTTCCTTGTTCGAATTAAAAAATTTATACTAATTCTTTTATTCATTATCACCATTCCTTTAGCGTTTACTTATAATACAGATCCTGAGTTTTATCAAAGTTTTAGGGATAATCTGGGTGCTCTTGGAAATAAGCCCATGGGATATTTTTCTCTGTCCGAATATCTTTTCTATTTTCTTCCCAATCTAATCCAACAAATTTTAAAGCAAGCCAATTTACAATCTTTATTTAAGGATTTTCTAACTTTTTTCATATTTATTTATTATTTAATCGTCATTGTTATTTCCGTCTGGTATCCAAGAGCCTATTGTAAGTATTTGTGCCCATTCGGAGCTTTTGCTGCATACATTGGCAATTATTCTTTTTTAAAATTATCCCGAAGTCCCGTGAGATGCGTGGGCAGAGCCAATTGTGGAATATGTGAAAAAGTGTGTCCTAAACAAATCCGCATTTTAGATGAACCCTTTGAGTTCTTTAATGGAAAAGGGGAATGTAATCTCTGTTTAACGTGCAAAGAACAATGCCCACATTTAGCTATTGAAATAAAATTTGGGTAATTTTATGAATATCTTTTATTCTTTAATATTACACAAGCCATGTGACCTTGAATTTAATTCAATCCCAAAATCCAAGGTAAAGTATAAATATAAGTAATTTCCATCCAAGGTGCTAAATATGGATCAAAAAATGATTGAACAATTGCGTGTTCGATTAAGAAAAGATTCTGATATTGCTCCACATGGCATTTTAGATTCTCAAGCCTCCCGATTATATGAAGAAGATGAAGAGGAAAGAGGCTATAAAGATATTAGGCCCCCTTTTTTTAGAGATGTAGATAGAATCGTCCATAGCAAAGCCTATGCGAGATATATTGATAAAACTCAAGTATTTTTTGAAATTAACAATGCCAATATTACCCATCGGTCTTTACATGTGATTCTCGTTTCAAGAATTTCTAGGCAAATTGGTAGAGTATTAAAATTAAATAATGATTTAATTGAGGCCATTGCTTTAGGGCATGATGTTGGACATAGTCCTTTTGGACATTTAGGAGAGAGAATTTTGGATGAAATTAGCAGGAAAAATGGCATGAAAAGTTTCAGCCATAATGCCCAAAGCGTTAGATGGCTATCCTATTTAGAAAGGCGCTTTCCCAAGCAACCCGCAAAAGGATTGAACTTGACTCTACAAGTTCTGGATGGCATCTTATGTCATGATGGAGAAATTAATGAGCAGAAATTAAAACCCACTAAAATTAATGGAAAAACATGGAACGATCATGAGAAGGAATATGAAGATTGTTTCGGAGACCATAAAATTAAAAGAATTCCGATGTCTTATGAAGGGATTGCAGTCCGATTTGCAGATACCATTTCATATATTGGAAGGGATCTGGAAGATGCTATTCTATTAAATTTTATAAAACGAGAGGATATTCCTAATAGATGTCGGGAAATTTTGGGGGACACGAATCGCAGTATCATGAATACTTTAATCATGGACCTCCTTACTTTTAGCTTTGATAATGACTCCATAGGTTATTCTCAACAAATCTTTGAAGCTTTAAGAGAACTAAAAATTTTTAATCACGAAAATGTATATCTCAGGAGAGATCTTTTCGTGAAACAAGAAAACTCGAATCAAACTTATTTAGAAGAATTGAAAAAAAAATTTGAACTTATTTTTGATACTAGTCTCAAGGATTTGATAGAACAAAATTATGAAGCTCCTATTTTCAAGGATCACATAGAGTATATTGATGATGAAAAATATTCAACATATTACGAGCCGCTTCGAAAAGAAGGAAACTTGCCTCTCATTGTTCGAGATTACGTGTCGGGGATGAGTGATAAATATTTTAAACATGTCTATAAATCTATAACGAAAAGTTTAGATTAAACTGCAATTTTTTTACCTTGCATTTGAATTCAAAAAATTCTAATTTGTGCTTGGGCAGGGATAAATCTTTATTCTGATTCACTATAGCATTGCTTAACACCTAGAAAAAGAACAATACTCTACATAACCTAATTATAAATAATTTCAATGGGTAAAAGGAATAACATGCTTCAGATCAAATATCATACATGTTTGTATATTACATCAATTTTAAATAATAGAATTTAAATAATTATTAAAGCGGATTACACTGGAGAATTTTAAAGATTATCCAGTTTTTAGGGTTTTTTTTTCAGTCTTTTTAAGTAAGTCACGGGGTTTTTTTTCCTAAAAAAGGGTTAAAAAATAAGTTTTTAAAACTGAATCTCTCTTTTTCGATTCTCCATGAATGTGTAATCCTAGTAATAAAATAGATATAAACGTTAATAAATCTATCTTTAATATATATAAATTATCAAAAATATTCGAAAAAAACTTATGTTCTAAGAAATCATTCATCTGAATTTAAGACCACTATTAAAATGAAATTTCCATTTGCATTTCTATTTTCAAGATTCTATGTTTTCGAGAAGACCAATATAATTGAAGTATTCAAATTTTCTTTCGAGTTCCATTAGCTGTAGCAAAGGGATTTCAAACAATTGAGATTTTAATGATTGAATTGGCTACCCATACATGGATAATTTAACTATTTTGCTCCTTAAAACGAGGGGATACATATGGGATCTTTTTTTTACGCCTTAACTAATTCTAACTATTGAAGCATATTAATAGGTTAATAATAATTATAATTGGGCTTAAAACCA
The DNA here is from genome assembly GCA_964388035.1 of uncultured archaeon. GTDB lineage: Archaea > Asgardarchaeota > Lokiarchaeia > Sigyniarchaeales > SOKP01 > JALGVJ01. The sequence continues at coordinate 55,111 of CAYLZE010000007.1, read as the reverse complement.
TATCGAAAGGTCTCTTTTTTTATTCAGCAAAGATCAAAGGACATAAAACAATTATCTCTAGTGAATTTAGAGTTTTCTTAATTTTTAGACATGTAGGTTCACTTTCTCATTATTTGGCATTATAATAATATTTTTCGAGGACGAGTAAAGAAAAAAAATAACAAAAAATTAATATTTCGTTAAATTATACAATTTAAAGTATTTTTATCTATGAATTTGACTTCAATAATTCGAGTAATTCCTTATTACTTTATTGCTTAAATAAATACTCAAGTCCCGTGGTGTAGCGGCCAAGCATTTGGGACTCTGAAATGTTCTTATTAGCCGTTCGGACGTGGAGAAATCCCGAGACCCCGGTTCAAATCCGGGCGGGACTATTTTAATGCTATAAGAATTAAAGAAATCATCCCGTACGTTTAATGATGTGATATCCAAACCTGGATTTCACGGGAGTGGAAATTTGGTTAATGTTCAGTTTCACGCAAGCATCCCAAAATTCGGGTACCATGGTTCCTTTAGGAAATGCTCCTAAATCTCCACCTTTCTTTCTACTTGAACAAGTAGAATATTTTTTTGCAAGGTCTGCAAAGTCTGCTCCCGAAAGAAGTTGTTCATGTATATCTTGCGCTTGGCTCAACTTATCCACGAGAATATGAGACGCTTTTATTTTTCCTCCTTTAATGGGTGCACCTCCACTTTTACCGGAACTTTCTGAGGTACTTTTCTTATCTTGGTATCCCTTTCCATATTTATTTTTTCCCATGATAATAAAATTAACAATGAATGTCAAATAAACTTTGAAAGTTAAACTAACGTGAAAGAAAGAAATAAAAACTAGATATCAATTTTATTTACGTCCTAACTTTAATTAAATAAAAATGGGGTGAACAAGAAAAAGTAGGTTAGATTTAATCTTAAAGCAATTAAATTTAATTTACAATTAAATAACGAAAGTTCTTTAATTCTTTTATGCTATTGATCTCCACGACCATTCTTTGGAAATCTTTTACTGTTCCTTCATATGTTATGAAAATTAAGCTCTCTTTTGGAGAAAAATTCTGAGTTTTACTTACAATTTGATCTTTGAAGTCCAACTCGATTTTATTTAACTTTTTATGAATTTCAACATCATTTTCAACGATGATGATCATGTTCCCCATGATGTTTTTAGATATAGGGACCAGTTCGCCATATCCTTCCGCAATCGAATCGGAAACGTCCATGGTGGACATCAACCTTAACAAGGCATCTCGAACTATTTTTGATTTATTTTGATACTGGTCGTCGCAAACTAATTTATTAATAAATTTTTCCAGACTTTTATTAAGGCTGATACTGATAATGGGCATAAGTATTCCGACTTTTTTATAATTTTAATTTATTATTAAATTTACACTAATTCAATAATAATTTTTTTCTATTACTAGTTAATTAATCATGATGCTTATATATATGTTCTCTATATAACTCAATTGATTTTTTTTAAAATATTTTTACATTCATGTTTTTGAAGGGAAATTAAGCCATATTTTTACTAAAATCCCTTATAAGTAACATATTTAATTTTCCATTGTAAACATCTTGAATGGTCCAATTATCGATCTTAATCTTTTTAAGACTAAATTGCTAAGTAATCCTTAAGTAAGAAAAACAGGACAATTCTTACACTACAAGTATTTTTTTAAAAAAGGTAAAACAAAAGATATTGAAATAAATTATATTTTTATAGTACGTGCGAGGAGATCCTTGAATTTTTCCACATCATTGACAAGTTTATCAGCGTCTTCATCCGAGATATTATCATCCTTTTCATAAGCATTCAAACGGGTCAGCCAAAATTCAAATCTTCCGAAAATAGCTTCATTTTCGCCTATCACTTTCTGAAGTCGTACAAAAGTATCATGTAGTTTAGTGCGAATATTTTGTGCTTTCCAGCGAAGCATGCAATAATCGCTGATTTCTGCAAGGTTTTGAGTTATTGCCATTACATCTAAGGTTTTTTCTCTTTCTTCGCTTTTAATTTTTCTAATGATGTTAATTTCCTCGAAAAGTACTTCAATTGCTTTAGCTAAAAAACCGGTTAACTGTCCGGGGTTATTGCACCATACTCTCATTTCCAATGATTCACTTGCGGCAGATACGTACACTCTTGTGATGATACGTCCTCCAGTAACCTTTGCTTCAGCGCAAAACCAGGCTTCCGCCTCATATTCTTTTTGTGCATTTCCTCCTTCATAGGAGGTGACCATGTTCGTTTCAAAAGTCTTTAAGGCTCTGATTCCCGCTCTAAACGCCAAGCGAGGATCCAAATCGGCAATTAAGAATGCTCTTGCATCATTTGGCAAGGTTTGTATTGCTAATTGGCAATCTTCGATGGTTGATAAATCCGTACACACTAATGGACACTTGATTTGAACTTCTTTATTTCGAATATGAATTGTTCGTTGATCTCCTTTCGCATTTTTATAGATCACCGTTCCCGAGATATTTGACATTCCGCATTCTTTTGGCTCAATATAGAAATCTACTCCTCGTGAATTTCCCGATTCAATTACGGGAATATTAATGAGAGGATCTTTTATTTTATAACTAGTGGGAGCATCCAAGATGACTTTTACATTGTTAATAGCCATGTTGCTATTATTTTTTACAACGACCTTAAATCTCACTTGTCCTCCCACGAAATCATAGTCTCTTAATACCTTTATATGACCCTCATCTTCATGTTCAACGGTTAGCTGCTTAGCTCGTGCCGTTTCTGGTGAGGAAACACTATAGGCAACAAAGACTTTTTGTGCCATATCGATATATCCATCAATTTCATTTCTGCTGATTAATAACGCTAGATTTTCTTCAATACTGGATTCAGTGACACCCAATCGGTTAGATAATTCTCTCAAGGGCATTGTTCTATAAGCCTTTGCAATTTCCTTTATTTTTTTTTCCATGTGTTTAAGTGTCATGAATTCTCTTCTTTGGGTAAAAATCCCTTTGATATTGCCGGTTTTAATGATATCATGAAGACTTTTTCGGGCTAATTCCACCGCAATTTTTAAATCTTTGGCTAATCGTGAAAGTTCAAATAGTCCTTCTCGGTCCGCAAAATTGAGGATTTCTTTCGTAATTTGATTTGTGGTAATAACTTCATTTCCTTTATCCGCAAAAAAGGCATTAATTTCTTTTGTCCTCATTAGATTTACGCAAAAAGATTTAATTCTTTCTTGCGGTAATCCAAACTCGCTAGATAATTCTTGAACCGGGACTCGTCCTTTCTCTTTGATTTTTTTAATAATATTCTCCAAAATATAACTTTGAGTATAATAATATTTTTTATCCAAGGAGAAGGAGCCTTTAATGTGAAATCGGCTAATTAATTTGTAAATTACTTGAATGGCTGCATCGTTATTAGTATCTAACATTTCAGATAAATCCGAGACTTTCATGATTCCATCTTCATGAAACTTAGTTAAGATTTTTTCACGGAGCTCGGAGGAAATATAGTAGAACATGTGATGTACTTCGTCAATTATTCCATAAATCCGTTCTTCATCCATGAATTTATTGATAACTTTTATTATTTGTGGATTCGAGATATTAAAAGTATCTGCTAGAGTGGAAAATTTTGTAATGGGAGACCTTTTTAATAAGGTAATAAAACAATTAGGACAGATTTCTTTCCCTGGCACGTTTCTTAATTTCTTCCCACACAATTTTAGTCCTCTTATCAGCCCATATCTTTGGGCTTCACGGGCAAGTTGTTCTTTGCTCGGGAAAAACAAGCCTGGTGTTTTAAGATAAGAATTCCAATCGCATTTGGTGCATTTTAGATAATATTGTCCGGATTTGAGTCTATCTAACATTAAAGAGCCTCCGCATTCCGGACATCTACTTTCTTCCACAACATTACACTTAAAACCATTTTCCGTAGCAGTTGCTTTGGAATAATATATATCATGTCGTTTACAATGCCATTGTTCCGTTGACACATTATGATTGATACAAAAAGAAGATCCACATTTCTCACACGTAAAGTCAATGTTTTGAGAATCACAGAATAAACATTTGGGCATAGATTTTTCCTCCAATCAAATTTTCATGCTTTTATTCTATTATAATTATAATAGAAAAGAATATTAAATATTTTTATAGTAGTCCAATTTTTTCTAAAATTTATTATAATGAATTATCAACGAGATTAATACTTTTTAAAACATCGGTCTCTATCTCATCCAACTAATAACTGTGATAATCCTAATTATAATAAGTAAATACCAATTGAAAATTTATCTATAACATTTAAAAACTTTAAATGCTGGAAATATTAAATGAAATATTAATTTATTCGTTATTTTTTATTGAAAATAAAAAGGTCATAAATATCTATATCGGCGGGGGAAAAATGCGGATTCTAAGGAAACTTAGAATCATGATGATTGTATTAAATACAATAATAAGAATTAGCATCAGAATAAAAATCTTAGATCTTCTGGTAGCCTTTTCCCTTACAATATATTCCGTGCTTTGTTTCGCTAAAGCCAAGGGAAATAATCCAATAACCGTTCCTAAGGCAAAATAAAAAACAGAGAGTATTGCTTCAGCATAACCATAACTAAGACTCAAAGTTAAACATTGGGAATATATAAAAAGTTCGAAAATGCAAGGTGGAAAACCTGCAAGAATTCCCATGAAAAGAGGGGTTCTATATTTATCCCAATTTAAATTTTGTATTAGTCTTATTTCTTTGGAATGGGAATGGGGGGTGTAATCTACTCGCGTTAAGAAGAACAGCATGAAAATTGCCACAAAAGTTGAAGATAAAGCACCAAAAAAAACTATAGAATAAGGATCGAAAAGGGCTTGGGGAAAGATTATTCTTGGGATGATACTAACTAAAACGGTACCAAAAGCTATCGTTAAATTTGCAATAATTAAACCAATTCCATAAAGAGCTAATATAAATAAACTTTTTCTTGCCGATTTTGAAATGCCTAAAGACCAAAATAATAATATGGTTTTATCTTCACATGGTATGAAAGTGTGTAAAATGCCAAGCAAGAATGCTGGTAAAAAAATAATAAAATATTCTTGCATCGTCGTTTCCTTTTTATTCTTGGGACATTTTTCTTTATTTTTAATGTCTATATAATTAAATTGTGTTTATTTATTTAGAATTTACGGATTATAGAGCAAGATAGTTTATTTTCATAAAAAGCTTTCCCAACAACTACGCCATGAACACCAATTTTTTCAAGATCAAGAATGTCTTGTTCATTTCTGACTCCTCCGGCAGCATAAACGGGAATACCTACGGATTTAACCATCTTTTCTACATTTTGCAGATCTGGGCCAGTGAACGCTCCATCCGATTCGACGGATGAAAAAAGAATATATCCCGCTCCCTTTTCCTCCATTAACTTTCCATAAATAAAGGGGTCTAAATTGGTTTGTTCTGTCCAGCCATGAGTGGATACTTTTCCAAATTTATAATCTAAGGCAATTACTAATCGTTCAGAACCCATATTATTAGCTAACTCTTCTATTGCTTGTGGATTTTTAACCGCAAGAGTACCAATTACTACCCTATCTGCACCTAACTGTACTATTTCCTTTGCCGCTTTTACACTCCTTATTCCTCCGCCAATTTGAAGTTTAACCTTGTCTGTTGCTTGATTAATCATTTTTTTCAGCAAATTTTTATTTTGATCGGAACCCCATGCTCCATCTAAATCAACCACGTGTAATCTAATTGCCCCTGCATCTATCCAGAACTGAAGTGCATCCACGGGATTTTTATAATACACGACTTCCGTGCCTTTTTTCCCTTTGTATAATCTCACGCATTTGCCTTCACTAATATCAATAGCGGGTATTATTTCCACGAAATCATCACTTATTTATCTTTGATTCTAACGTCTCCATTCCTTGCCTATACCTACCTAATAAAATGAAGATTAGGTGACTAATTTTAACGAAGTAAAAAGAAATTACCACTTCAATTTTGAAACTACAAACCCATATTATTAATAAAAAACCTATGTGAAATAAAATTTGGATAAATAAAACTTTTAGTAATTTTTGATTTTCATAATGAACGTAAAGAATGGTATTATGAACTGGCATGGTTAATATAGCAATCTGAACGACTTTTGTTTTTCTTATAATATCAATAATAGTTAGTATTTAAAAAGGAATCTAAACGGAAAAGCAACTAAAAATACTTTCCCCATAAATTAAAATGTGGCTAAATTTAGAAAAAAAGGTATGATTATAGTCTTAAAGTCAACCCTTCCTCCATTTTATACTAACCGACAAATTCATCAAATTATTATAAAGCATAAAAGAAAAAAAACACTTTTTCTTATACATATTTAAAAAATAGATAAAATGAAGTGTATTTAACATGTCGTTTATAAAACCACCTAAATCTGAATTCACGTTTGGTATTATCGTGGGTAACAGAGATGCATTTCCCATTCATCTTGCTGCAGAGGGAAGACAAGAAATTCTTGAAGTAATGAAAGAATTGAACTATAAGTATATTATTATTGACGAATCAGAAACCGATTCTGGTGTGGTAAGAACTTACCAGGATGCGAAAAAATGCGGGGAATTATTTAAAAAAAATCGAGATAAAATTTCAGGGATTATAATATGTCTTCCAAATTTTGGAGATGAAAAAGGAATTGCAAATACTTTAAAAATAGCGGACCTCAATGTTCCCATATTAGTTCAAGCCTCGTCAGATGAAGTCGATAAAATGTCTCGAAAATATCGACGCGATGCATTTTGTGGCAAACTCTCTGTTTGTAATATATTACGCCAATATGGCTTTCCTTTCAGCCTGACTACCTCCCATACTTGCTCGATTAAATCCGAAGAATTTAAAGCTGATGTTAAAAAATTTGAAAAGGTTTGTAGAATTGTTAATAAAGTCCGTAATGCTCGTTTAGGACAAATTGGAACGAGACCAGAAGCGTTTGATACGGTTCGATATAGTGAAAAAATCCTGGAATTGAATGGAATTAGCATTGAACCAATTGATTTATCAGAAATCTTAGGGGAAATAAGTAGATTAAACGATGAGGATGAAAGGGTAAAAGAAAAAATTAAATTCATAAAGGATTATACCTCTCAAACACACCAATTTCAAGAAGTAGGTCTGATCAAGTTAGCTAAACTGGCCGTGGTAGTGGAACAATGGGTAGTTGAAAATGAGTTGGATGGCTTTGCTTTCCAGTGTTGGCCATCCCTTCAAGATAATCTAGGAATCGTACCTTGTGTAGTAATGAGCATGTTCAGTGAGGGGTTAGTGCCTGCCGCATGTGAAGTAGATGTTGGTGGATTAGTAGGAATGCTTATTTTGCAGGAAGCTTCAGATACTCCCTCTGCCATTTTAGATTGGAACAATAACTACGGAGATGATCCTGATAAAATGGTTCTTTTCCATTGTAGCAATCTCCCTCGCTCTTTTTTTGAAGAAACCCGGTTAACTGCTCATCCCATCATTTCGGATATGAAAAGTCCGGAGCAAGCGTATGGTACCATTGAAGGAAGAATAAAAGCTCGACCGTGCACAATGTTAAGGATAGAAACGGATGATTTTAGCGGTGAAATTAAAGGTGTCTTAGCGGAAGGGGAATACACTAAGGACCCGTTAGATACCTATGGTGGATATGGCGTAGTGGCAATTCCTGACCTTCAAGCTCTCCTGAAGGTTCTTTGTTTTGGAGGATTCGCCCATCATGTTGCAGCAACACTACAACATGTTTCTGAGATTGTCCAAGAAGCTTTAATGAATTATCTGGGATGGGATATATATTTTCATGAATAAAATTACTTTTTTTCTTTCTTTTTCTCTTTCTTTCTCTACTTTTTTTATTTTTTACCACAAAATGGAACAGTATGAGTTATCCGTTATTATGCCACAAATTAATAAAATTTTCTCGAATTTTAAAAAGTTTAATTGCTATGCACTAGTTAATGGGAAAGAATGAAAATCTCGTGAAGCTTATTATTTGCGGAGAAGGCGGCTCGGGAAAAACCTGTTTCATGAATCGTTATTGCAACGGGATCTTTGATGCTAATAGCAATCTAACTAGAGGAATTGACTTTTTTTGTAATGAAGTAGAATTTGCAAATGAAATTTTTACTCTCTCATTATTTGATTTCGCAGGGCAAGACCAATTCCGTTTTATATTATCTGATTTTGTAAAAGGAGCAAGAGGGGCATTCTTTTTGTTCGATTTAACCCGTTTAAGTACGTTAGACAAGATAGGAGAATGGTTTAATATTATTGAAAGCCAAAGCGAGATTCCCATATTACTTTTGGGCTCCAAACGAGATCTAATAGATGAAGAGACATCAAAAGCGATTGAGGAACATATTTTATCTTTAGTGCATCAATATCCTTCTTGTATTGATTACATGGAAATATCGTCTAAAACAGGGGAAAATGTAGCGGAAGCGGTGGAATTATTAGTTTCTAAAGTAGTGCAGGTTCATGTAAAGCAAACCTAAATTTTTCCTCGGTCCTTCTGTAATAATTTAATCCATTTAGAATTATATCTCATTATTGTAAAAATCATTAAAGATTAAGTGATTTTTATTTACTATCCGTCTTTTTTTTTTAATAATAATATTATAAAAAAATGATATTCTTTCAACAAGATCATGAGATTAAATATTAAGGGAAACTGGTTTCAGGATAAAGAAGGAAGGAATGTATTATTGCGAGGGGTTAACTTAGGAGGAAGTACGAAAGTTCCAGTACATCCGAACGGAGCTACTCACATAAAGACTGATTTTAGAGATCATAAGAATGTTTCTTTTGTGGGTCGTCCTTTTCCTCTGGAGGAAGCAGAGGAACATTTTACTAGAATTAAGCATTGGGGCTTTAATTGCCTCAGATTTTTGATTATCTGGGAAGCAATTGAACATTATGGTCCCGGAAATTATGATAAAGATTACTTAGAATATTTAGAAGAAGTTTTAAAAATTGCTGATGAGCATGACTTTTATATTTTCATAGATCCACATCAAGATTCTTGGAGTAGAATGACAGGAGGAGATGGAGCACCAGGATGGCTGTTCGAAAAAGTTGGATTAGATTTTACTAAATTTGATGCATCTGAGGCAGCTTTCGTAATGCAATATCGATATGATCCCGAAGATCCAAAAGCATATCCTGCCATGTATTGGGATAATAATAATGTAAGATTAGCCAGTGCAACTATGTGGACACTTTTTTTTGGAGGTAAAGATTTTGCTCCTTCTTGTAAAATAGAGGGTAAGAATGTACAAGAATACATGCAAATGCATTACTTTAACTCCGTAAGAGAAGTCGCAGTTCGCGTGAAAGACTTTCCTTCAGTGATAGGGTTTGATACTTTAAATGAACCGAAACAGGGTTGGATTGAACAATACGTTGATGGAGGAGAAAAAGAAGGTTTTTCAGAAATTTTGGGTCATGATTTTGCTCCCATCGATGCAATGGCTATTGCAGCGGGTATTCCAAGAGAAGTGGGATACAGGGAGATAAAGGGAGTGGGAATAAAGGAAACCAGAAGAGATATGCTGAATATTGATAAGGTCAGTTGTTGGTTTGAAGATGCAGAGGATATCTGGAGAAGAGAAGGTGTATGGACAATCAACGAGAAGGATGAGCCTATTATTTTACGGAATGATCATTTCGTGAATGTAAAAGGAAAAAGAATTGACTTCTATGCGGATTACATGTCCCCTTTTATTAATGATTATGCTAAAATGGTTCATGAAATCATTCCGGATGCCATCCTTTTTTTTGAAGGTCCTGAAATGCGCATGATAAAAGGCGAACAAATGAATTACAACCTTTTAGCTCAGAATGGTCCTTTTGTCCATGCCCCTCATTGGTATGATGCTGCCGCCTCTGCAACTAAAAAAGCTTGGATTAGAATGAACTTGGATATCATGAATGATAAATTAGTTTTTGGCAAAAAAAATGTCCAAAAAATGTTTAATCGTCAATTAAATATCATTAAGACCGTCTCAGAACGCATCACGGGAGGAAATCCCACTTTAATCGGGGAATTTGGGTTGCATGTTGATTTGAACCATAAAAAAGCGTATAAACAATTTAAAAAGCTTGGAGATAAAGCATTCAATACGAATGTCAGGGCTTTAAGCATGCATTACAATGCTCTTGATGCAAATCTCTTGCACGGGACAGAATGGGTTTATACTTCGGATAATTGTAATGATTGGGGGGATTTATGGAATTTAGAAGATCTCTCCTTGTTTTCTCGAGATCAGCAGTTAGATCCTAAAGATATTAACAGTGGGGGACGAGCAACACGGGGATTTTGTCGTCCCCATTTTCTGAAGTGTGCGGGAACTCCCTTGGAGATGCAATTCAATTATAAAAAGGGATATTTTTCGTTTTCTTATGAAGCCAATGGTTCCATAAAAGCACCTACTCTCATTTATGTTCCTTCCATTCAATTTCCTAATGGTTATGAGATTAAGTTATCTGAAGAGACCATCCAAGTTAAAGAAAAGGATCAAATCTTGGAAATCATTTCAAATGGATCAAAGGTGATTAAAATAGAATTAGCAAGAAAAAGATGAAATTTTTACTTTATTCATTTATTTAAAGGAAAATCAGGAATATCTTTTTCAATGTAATTCATGTAGTTCTCGATAAAATAAGATAATTGTTGGAAGTTGGGCGAATTACCCGTTCTGACAAAGATTGCTGTTAGAGCATTCCCTATAATGAGAGCTTCAGACGGAGTCAAATTACAACTTAATCCGATCACCATCCCCGCATTAAAATGATCTCCAGCACTAGTAGTATATCTTGGAGATGCCGTGAAACCTTCTTTTACCCAAAAATGATCATTCTCAGTGCTAATTGTGGCAAAATCTGGAGAGTGTATAATTAAATAGGATAAATTCAACTCATCATTAAGATATTTTCCTACTTCATTTAAATCATCATCGTTTTCTCTATTTACTTTTGCTTTATTTTGAATATTTAGTGCTTTAGCTAAATCGTTTGTCTCTTGATCATTTAGACTTAAAACAACGGGAGTGAATTCATCAACTTTTTTGAGGATTTTAATCATCCTTAATATGTCTTTTTGATTTTTCTTCTTAATATCTGCTAAATCAACAAGAAATAATTTTTCTTTGAGATTATTTAGAGAAGGAAATATATCTTGAATATATTGATCCCATATCATTTCAAATCTTGGTATTGGTGCCCAATACCCAATCCCAATAATATTTGAATTACTTGTTAAATCAACTATATCTTGAGGCCCTACTCTCTCAATTATTAAATCCCAGTTTATTTTTAACAGATTTTGAAAGTCTGTAAGCATTATTTTCCCATCATCAAATTCTAAACCAATTGTTATTCCAGGATTACCTATGGATTTAATAGTTATTTGAGAATTTTTCTGAATATTATTAAAAACGTCGTCTATTTTAGGAAAGCCCATCGCTCCAATAATATTTACTTTTAAACCTACTCCCCCCATTGCCTTACTGACATTGGCACAAAATCCCCCCGATACTTTTCTCTTTAAAATTAATTCTACATTGGTAGAACTTCCGGCTACCTTTAAAATTAATTCTGCTAGGGTTTTCATGCTATCCATTTTTTGCCATTTGGTCAAGTCTTCTCGAGACTTGAGTAACATGTAGAGAAAATCGATATTTCCATCAAAACCTAAAAAAGCAGTCTTTGTTGGCACCTTTCGTTCCAGGTGAGCAATTTTTCTCTTTATAGAACCTAAAGCTTCCGGGGTTACATCATATTGGTTTCTTTGCTCATACATGATTTTTTTCTATTTAAAAACTATTCTTCATTCCTAAGAATGAAGAAAATCATATTTAATTTGGGATGTGTTGTTCAAAAAAATAGAACTGTTTAGGTGTTTTCAATCCATGAAAAATATTTTGATAAAGAAACTTGATCATGATTTCAAATCATTTATCTTTGATAATATAAACTTAACTTTTGTTAATTTATAATACCAGCAAGTTGCTTTAATTTGAGAAAAATTCCTTCGAGATGATAGGAAGCAAGGAAGATATGAAAAATCGAATTTAACTCGCATAAATTTTAATGTATTAAAAATATGATTTTATTTTAATAAGATAAATAAAAATTTATATATTCTTAAAATTATATAATTTCATACAAGTTATTTACACTTGTTGTTAAAAATTTAATTAATTAAGAGATAAAATAATAATTTAGGGTGTGAAAAGTGGCTTTAAGTTTAGAAGGCTGGTTAAATGGATCTACCGCCTTAATAGTATTGATTTTTGATATCATAGTAGGGTCATATTGCTTTTATAGATCAAGAAAATTAAATGCAAAACTTCTTGCCGTTGCTGGTGGTACAATTCTTTTTACTGGAACATTGTGGTTGGGTCCTTCAACTGATTTTTTAACCATTTTAATTACAGGCGCAAATTTAAATCCTATTTGGTTATATGGAATGCTAAGCTACATGTGGACAGCCCCTGCCGTTTTTTTTGCAATGTATTTAGGGGCAGAACTTTTAATTCCTAATCGGAAAATGATTGTGATTATCATCTACTTGATCCTTGGCATTTTATTTGAAATTTTTCTATTTACAAATCTGGAAGGGTCCTTTGATTTTACTTTACCTGCAACCCCCGGAGAAGATTTAATAGATACATCCAACAAGATTGGTCCCACGTTCCTATTGATCGCAATTTTTCTCTTGTCTGTTATCATTTTCAACGGAATTGGATTCCTTCGCAAAGCAGTTCAAGGGACAGGAGTAATCAGGAAAAAATTTCTCTCCTTATCTATTGGATTTATCATCTTTGCCGTAGCAACCGTCTTTGATGCTTTAATCCCTCCTGGCCTCCTTTTACCAATTGTACGGGTAGGAATCATCATTAGCGGCATATTGCTCTTTTATGGAATAAAAACCTAAATAAATCGATATTTTTTTTTTTAATTTTTCTTCTTTTCTTAACTTAATCTTTCAGAAGGGTCTTTTTTGGCTAATATTATGAAGTATTTTAACTTTATCTTGCTTTTTTAATAGTAAATTTTTTATCAAAAAATCCAGAATCAATAATTTTCTTTCTTTCTTCATTGATAGTACTAAATATCTCGAAAAAGCAAGAATTTTGTAAACTATTCCTCTCTTTATTGTAGAGTTTCAATAGCCTTTTTCTTGTTAAATAAATAGCATACTTTGAAAGATCCGAACCAATCCATCTTCTATTTAATTGCTCAGCAACGAGTAAAGTAGTTCCAGAACCACAAAAGAAATCTGCAACCAAATCTCCTTCATTTGACCCTAGTGTAATGATTCTTTTTATCAAATCATGATGTTTCTGAGTAGGATATCCCGTAAACTCTTTTGAAGCAGGTTGGAGGCAAGGTAATTTCCATACATCATCCATTTTTTTATCATTAACGATTCTATAAATGACATGCCCTTTCTCATCCTTAGCATTTTTCAATACTCCATCAACCATCACTCTCTTGAGTTGTTTGGTGGGTTTTTGTCGCGGAATGCGAATTTCATTAAGAGCATAATCATTTGATTTGGAATACACCAAGATATTATCATGAGCTCTAGGAAGGGTCTTTTTTCCCGCTGAATATTTATTGTAATAATACCATATTATTTCATTTACAAATCTTTCCGGACCGAAAATTCTATCTAGTAGGATTCTGATATAATGAACGGCATGCCAGTCTGAGTGGATAAAAATTAATCCCTCTTTTTTCAACAATTTTCGCATTAAATAAATCCGCCTATTTAACATGCCAAGATACTTATTGAGATCCTTTTGCCACGTATCTCCATACGCAAGGGTTTCCTTCTCTATTCCATTCTCTTGAATTCCAATATTATAATTAACTCCCGAGAAAAAAGGAGGATCTATATAAATTAAATCCACTTTTTCTTCATGATCATTTAAAAGATAATACAATACGTTTAAATTATCTTCCCAAAATAGTAAATTTCTCCAATTCCTTTGATTGTTAGTGTTCCATGTTTCTTTTTTATTGTTATTCTTCTTTTCTAAAATTTGTTTAAAACTCTGCAAATTTTCATATTTTGAAATTTCCAACTGATTGTCTATATCAGAATTATCATCCCAATAAATATCATTCATGATGCTTTATTCTGGTTTACTTCACAAGAGTTTTATAAATTAATTTTACATAAATTTAGAATTTAAATGCCTATATAGTTTATTATTAATAAAATAACTAAATTTTTAATTAGCTCTTTCTCGATGATAGAACTTTATATTGGCTGCGCAGGATGGGAATATAAGGATTGGATCGGTTCTTTTTATCCAAAAAGATTACAAAATCACGAACATCTTGGGTTTTATGCTCAATATTTTGATGTAAATGAAGTAAATTCCACTTTTTACAATCGGCCCTCGGAAGAAACCATATTGCATTGGAAGGATTCTGTTCCCAATGATTTTATTTATATCATTAAAGTTAATAAAGAAATAACCCACGACATGAACAATTTCGAATCTCAAGAATTAATCACCTCATTTTTTGACCGATTTAGAGAATTAGAAAATAAAATTTTTGGATATTTATTTCAATTTCCTCCTTGGTTCAAATTTTCAGAAAATCATCTACAAAAATTATTCTCAATACTAAGTAGAGTTCCTACCAAAAAGAAATTAATATTAGAATTCAGAGATGATGATTGGTTTCAAGAACGAGTTCTGTCTCAAATAGTTAAAAAAAGTAATGTAATAATTGCAACTAGTTATTTGAAAAATGTAAATCCATACTATTTCCCAGATCAAGAACATTATTACATACGTCTGATTGGAGATCGAAGATTAAGCAAATTTAATATGGTACAGCGAGAGCAACATGACGCTCTAAATCATCTGGACCAGCAGCTTCAAACTCTTAAAAAAAGTCCAAAAATGTACAAGATTTTTATCATTGTAAATAATCATTTTTCAGGATTCGCTCCAGAAACATCAAATATCTTAAAAAAGAAATATGATCTTTCTTATACAAATTTTAGTTTACAAAAAAAATTGATTGATTTTCTATAACAAAGAAACGATTTTATTTACTTTTAAGGATCCCCTTTCCTCCAACAGTAATAAATTTTAAATAGGACTTTTAAGATGTTTTATTTATGGGAACAATAGAGAATATTAGAAACCTTTTTGCTAAGAATAATTGGCGTTATTCTGTATTAGTAGTATGGTTGATCGGAGGAATTGGATTTATGCGCTTCTTTCCGGTTGTAGGAGTATTCATTTTTCTTCCCATGCTTGCCTTTTTAGTCTTTCTTCTATTTCTCTCCCTTATTTCAAAAAAAAATGTCGAAGAGTATCCCACTTATCAGATCATTATTTTTTTTTTCATATCCCTACCTTTTCTCATATTAATTTTTGCATTTTTAGTCATTTTAGCGTTGGTTGCAGTGCTCGTCTATGTATTTCTTCAATCGTGGTTTACCTTGTATTGGTGTTATCTAACCGCTAATAGAGTTGATAAAACCCTAAAAAATAGGAAGTATAATAAATTTACAAGGGGTTTGGAATTATTTGGAGGATTTATTCTTTCTATACTTTTATTAGGGATTTTTACTACGGGATCTATTATCTATGTAATCTTTTTATCTCCTTCAATTCCTATATTCATCAATCTGGTATATCTTGTCGTAGGAATCATCTTGATTAGTTATTTTGTTTATAATCTCTATGTATTAGCTAAGAAAAAGATTTTAGTGGGTTGGTCTGGGCTTTTCCTAGTGTTAATTTCTATTTATACCTTTTACTTGGTAATCCAAGTCTTTTTGTCCCTTAGTAGTTCGGGAACTACCACATTAACAGCTCAAATTGGATTATACATCTTGGATATAGGATTATTAATTTATAATGTCAGCGCTATTTTAAGTGATAAGGCTGAGCTCTTGGTAAAAAAGTTAAATTCTAGATTTTTTGGAATTGATACGGCAATGATCACTTTAATCGCTTCAAAAGCTTGTTATGAATTTTACAATAATTTTAATTACGATCTCTTAAATTCCGTTCCTGCTCTTCAGAATATTCTTCAACTAGATACTATTATATTGATAGGTTCCGATCTCTCTCTTTATAAAAATGTGGGAATTCTGATTTTCTTCATTTTACTTATTGTTATTGTGGGTAGCTATGAATTAAGAAAATTTATTGTCCAAGAACAAGGTCCCGGATTAAAGCAATTGGAAGAAGTATTAAAATCAGAAGAGTTAGAAGAATTCGACGAATTAGGAGGATTAGGAGGATCTGAAGAAGAAACAAGCGAATACGATACTTTAGAGGGATTAATACAAGACGCTGAAATGGAGGATGATAATGTTCCTTTCGAATTAAAAGATGAAGAGCTTGAAGCGGAAATGGCAAAATTAAGAGATGAATTGAAATCCGATTCTTCGAGAGATAATGCATCAGTTGAGCCTACTGAGGAAGGGAAGCAAGATGATGTTAGCAAAAAAATGGATTCTAATAATAAATTCGACGATTCTAACGAAGAAAATAATAATAATGAAATCTAATTATAAGTTTTATATCAATTACTACTATTATTTTAATAAATTAAACTAAAGAATTCCGAGGGAATTGTTTAGTAATTTTTATTTTTAAAAAAATTAAAAAGATAATTTATTGAGATTTTTTACCCATTAATAGTATTCATATCTTCTGACCTTTGTTTTAATATATCAGAGATTCGGTTAACATCCGTTTCAATTGTTTTTAAAGCGAAAAGCCAAATTAATGCTCCAATCAGTCCAATAATCACTAACACCAATACAGTCAATTGATAATTGGTATTAAATAAACTTAAAATAAACCCCGCTATGATAGCCCCTAATCCTATTGAGAAAATCTCAAAAAAACTATTTATTGAACTAATAGATCCTTGTGCTTCTGGGAGATTAAGTTTTTGGATTAAGGGACGTTGTGTAATTGCAAAAATTCCTATTGACAAGAATCCTAAAGCATATATAATTCCTGCGAGGATGTGTGCGGGATACGATATAAAAATTATAAAATTATCTCCTTCCAATACACTCATTTCTTTATAAGGAATGAATAACATTAACCCCCAAGCAATAAAGGAGATAATTAGAAATGTAAATATGAAATAAATCCGATTTTTAATGTTTTTTTGAGCCGCTTTATCAATTTTTTTTGAAAAAATAATATTGCCGAGGATCATTCCTGGTCCACCAAAGAGTATTCCCAAATAAGCAAAAATAACGGGGGAAAAATTATATGGAGGGGATTCGAGATATCCTATAAGAAAAACATAGGGGACAACTAATATAATTTGGGTAAAAAAACCTTCACCAATTATAATGAGATTAGTTTTTGAGAAAATAGTAGATTTAAAGGTTTCCTTAGTTAAATTATATTTATATTCAATTTCCTTTGAATGTAAAAGATGGGACAACTCATTTCTTTTAGAAGCACGTTTTGGTTCGACTCCTTTTATTAAAATGATAACGCCAACAATTAACCCACCTAATCCCGCAATCAAAAAGTATTGCTTCCAGACATATCTAAAGAAATAGGAAGCTATTAGAGTAGAAATGATGGACATTAATTGATATAGAATAGTAGTTAAACCAAATATTTCTGTTCTTCTATGCTCATCAACCGCATCATCTATGAAAGATGGAATAACAGTTTCCGTTCCCGTAAATGTTTCACGTAATAGAGAAATTCCTATTATATAATAGAATGTCACCATTGCTAATCCCTCAGGCATGAATCCGTATAGCATGAAAGAAAAGCTCGACCCAATACTAGTTATAGCTATTAGTTTTATACGGGAATATCTATCCGCTAAAATACCAGAAGTTAATTTAGAAAAAGCACCAAAAATATAGCATAATCCAAATAATAATGCGATTTGTTCGGTATGAATGGGATCGGATGGCCATATTATGCGTGAAATTACTATCATGTTTATCGCTAGCCAGAGATGTGGTTCTTGGAAAGAATTTCCCATGGGAAATAAAAAAGCGGGCCAAACTCTGGATTTAACTCCTTGCTTTTCTTTAGATTTGGAGATAGGACTGCTTTTTTCAGATTCTGCCATGTTGTATGCTTTTTATAATTTAATGACATTAAAAAATGATCTGCAAAAAAAACTATTTAAATTATAAAGACTTAACTTTGAGATCTTCTTCTCAGAAAATATATATCGCTATGTCATTCCATTATTATTTATTTTATACATGTATTTAGCTGATTTTTTGGTTCCTATCTTGTTGATAATAAATCAAAAAATCTTCTGAGATTATTGATTTAATAATAATTTATTTAAATTAACAATTCAATAGATGTATAAATTATAACTGAAATCTAATAAAGAATGAATGAATCTGAAGATCAATTGAGTAAAGAATTGTTTCTTGAGAATTTTGAGAGATTGTCGTTAAAAATGGAACAAATGACCAGTGAAATTTCTCAAATGAAACATAAATTAGATAAACAAGATAAATTTAACCGGAGTTTTGGACTTAAGACTCTTCAAAATTCGGAACCCTTGGATTTTGCGAAAGATGTGCACGGAATTGCAAGCCCTTCCAAGAGATACATGTTGTCGGTAAGGGCTATATCTGAAATGTGGAAAGGTCGTAAAAATGATATTTTAATTGCAATTAAGCAATATGATCTTGAACAAAAACAGGACATGAAAGCTTTAGGCATACGAATCCCTATAACTGATATTATATCTTTCAAAACATTAACGAGGGAAATTGCATCTTTACTGTTTATAGCCTGTGAATTGAAAGGGATTGATATCAATCAGATTTTTAGGGAAATATTAGAAGATATTAACAAGGAAAAAGATAACATGTTGAATGAAATTAAGAAAAAAATGGAATTATAACCGCGATTATATTTTCAGTATTTAGCTTATTTTAACATAATAGAGTTAACTATTTGACTATTTCTTTGGACCAATTATTAAATGTTTTATCAAAAGGTTAAAGGATTCATATTATGGTCTTTTCACTACTAATTTTTCCTTAGGGTGAAATAGGAAGATTTAAATATAGAAAATGACTATCGTTCATCAACTGACCAAGGTTCACTTGATGAATTATGGTCATTAAAAATAAAAAATTCTTATCGCATTAAAAATGATTGAATTATATTATTTTTCTGGTACCGGAAATTCCTTATTTATCGCAAAGGAATTATCCCTTAAACTTCCTAACTCCAAGATCATCCCCATTGCTTCAATTCTTAAGGAGTATTTAACAAATAATCAAGATAAAAAAACTCAAAACGATAAATTTATTTCAGAAGCAGAAATAATTGGACTTATCTTTCCTTGTCATGGATTGACCATTCCTATTCCTATTAAGCGTTTTTTAAAAATATTTTCGTTCAAGTCGTCCCAATATATTTTTTCGATAATAACTAGAGGAGGATCAGTATTTCGTGGAAAGAAATTACTTGAAAAATTACTTAAAATGCAAAATAAAGACTTGAACGCATGTTTTATAATAACTATGTATACGAATGATCCCAAATTAAAAGCATTCGAAATTCCCTCAAAAGATGAATTATTAACCCTTGAGGAAACAACTCAACAAAAACTAACCTTTATTGAAGAAATTATTAAGCAAAAGAAAAATTATACTGATAATATGGATGGAGTCACATTTTCTAACTCGAAATTATTAAATGGTATATTAGAACGCATGGTTCCTTTTGCTGTGCATTACTTTGCTCCCAGAGAAAAGAATTACTTTTATTCAAATTCAAAATGCACGGGATGTGGAATTTGTGAAAAAGTGTGTCCTTCGGGCAGAATTACCATGGTAGAAGAAAGACCATTCTGGCAACCTAATGTTGATTGTTATTTTTGCTATGCCTGTCTCAATTTTTGCCCCTCAGAAGCGATCCAAATATATTCGAAATATTACATGAAATCTTATACAGAAGAAAAAGGGAGATATCCCCATCCTTATGCTCGAGTTAACGATATGATTAATCAAAAGAAAATCACATGAAATTTCATATATCAAAATGTCCGAATTGACCCGCAGGGAACGCGAGAAATTAGAGCGAAGAATGGAAATTCTCGAAGCAGCCCAGAAAAGATTCTTTAAATATACTTATGATGAAGTATCCATGGAAGATATTGCTAATGATGTGGAATTAGCTAAGGGAACGCTGTATTTATATTATAAGAATAAACAATCGCTTTTTTTCTCAGTGGTAATAAAAGGCATGAGCATGCTGAGAGATGTTTTTAAACAAACCATAAAGAAGGAGAAATGTGGAAAGGATAAAGTTTTAAGCATTGCAAGAGCATTTTATGACTACATTCAGCAAAATGCAGATTATTATCGTCTTAATCTAGCATCACGAGGGCCTCGATTTGCTGCCATGATTGCTAATAATGAAATTGATAACGCTCAAGAATATATTAAGTTGACAATTGACCTATTAAATTTAACAAAAAAAGCTATCTCTGCCGGAATTAAAGATAAAACACTTAAATCGGATTTAGATCCTTATCAAACCACGCTTTTCATTGGTGCTTCAATAGAAGCAGCGGCTTACGTCCCATCTGAGTATGAAATGCTCTTGAATCAACTAAAAATTACTAAAAAACAATATTTCGATCATTCAATAAAAATTATCCTAAATGGAATTGAAGGTGTCAATAGTTCGTGAAATCTTTGTTTCACGAAGTCCTTATCTTATTTTTAAAAATAACAGCAAACTGAATTAGTCTTAAAGGATAAAATTTCCTTAAGTTAATCAACTAGATTTAAAAATTCGGATGTTTTATTTAAATAATTTCAAAATGTTTTTATATAATCTGTGAAATATATATTTATAAATTCATTGTACAGAATTTTATTAGACAAATTTTTTTCAATTAAATCATCATTTTTTAAGAAAAAACAATACTCCAGGTGACATTTTTATTTCAGATAAAAAATATGTTCTTTTTGGATCTAAGAAATATCGTGTAAAAAGAGAGCTTAAAAAGTGGAATTTGGTTATTATAGGAAAACATATTAAAAATATTACTGATATTCAAGGACTTAGCGATTTAAATCACTTAGAACAATTAAACTTAAGTAATAATGAAATCGAGAAAATTTCTGGATTGGAAGATTTAGTGAATTTAGAAAGTTTAACGCTGACTAATAATCATGTTAAAAAAATTGAGGGGCTTGATAAATTAAACAAATTAAAAAGGTTAGTATTAAAAAATAATCAAATATCAGATCTCTCTACACTTAATAATTCCGGATTAACCGACTTAGAGCATCTCGATATTAGTAATAACAACATACAGTTCTTACCCGTATTATCAAATTTAAAGAATTTAAGAACCCTATATTTATTTGATAATCCCGTCCATAGTAAACTCAAAGAAAGAATTATTAGAAACTTTACAGTCCATTCTGTTGCTGACTATGCCAAAGCTGATCCAAAAAAGAGATTAGAAATTGAGGTTGAACATGAACCCCCCAACATGGAAGATTACCCATTTATTACAAATTGGAAGGGTTTGAAATATTGTACTAGATGTAAAAATATTGTTCGACCTAAAAAGAAATATAAACCCGGACCCATCATTGCAATGGTTTTGCTTTCTATTTTTTGTGTTGGTGGAATATGGTTAATTTATTATTTCACTGGCAAGAAAAGGGATTACTGCCCATCTTGTGGACAGAAATCAACTTTTATTGATGTATTACCTTTTCGTCTACCGAGAGAAAATTTACCAAAAGTAATTGAAGCTGATATTAGTGATAAATCGATATGTCCTTTTTGCAATAATGTTTTACCCACGGACAGGAAGGTAGTATTTTGCATGCATTGTGGTGTTCGTTTAGAAGAAAACTAAGAAATGTTAATATAATATCATATAACTTTATTTTTTTTATTTTTGTAGCTTATGTATTACATGGCTTTATTTAATATTAATTTCATTTTGAATTAAAAGTTCAAGGATTAAATAAATAGCTTATTTTTTTTCTATGCTAGATCTAGAAACAATCTTTAAACAACTCAAAGGTATTTTAGAAAAATACGCTAAAAATTTTGTCTCAATGGACAAATATGTAAGCTCATAAGCAACATGAGAGAAATTATCATGTAATTTATAAGGAAAAAATGAAGCTAGTTTATTTGGAAAAGATCTTCAACAAATATATTTCGCGGAAGTTATTCAATAAAAAAATTATGATAGACATTCTTTAAAATTTACTACGAAAAACTTTTAAATGTATTTTATTCAATTAATCTGATACTCTTATTTATCCAATCTGCTGGTCTGGGAAAATAACTTCTAATATTTTCTTTTACGTGTTACATTTAGTTCAATAATGTCCGTGACTTTCGTAAATTATTAGAAAAATCTTGATTTAAAATTAATGTAATATCAAAAATCCTTCTATAAAGAAATCTCTTTAAGTAAAACGACGTAAATATTATATAATAAAAAATTCGTGTAATATTTAATATGTCTAAAATATTAATTACGGGTGCGAATGGGTTTATAGGGGCTAATATTGTACGTGCTGCTTTAAAATTGGAATATGATGTGAAAGCACTCGTAAGAAAAACTTCTGACTTAAGTAATATAAATGGTTTACCTATAGAATTATGTTATGGGGATTTAAGGAATGAAAAAGCATTAGAGAACGCTATGGAAGGATGTGAATTTATTATTCACAATGGTGGAATTTATGTTTTTTCTCCTCTTTGGTTTTGGGCAGATCTTAATAAAATTCAAGCACTCTATGATGTCAATGTTAGGGCAACCGATAAATTGATGAAAATAGCACATCAAAAAGAGATTAAAAAAGTAATATATACAAGTTCAGAAAGTGCAATTGGGATGCCTTCTGATGGTTCATTAGGCAATGAAGAATTGTTTGCATCTAAACGAGAATTATCGGGATATTATAAGAGATCGAAATATTTAGGTGAATTGGTTGCCTTAAAATGGAATAAAAAAGGTTTACCGACATGTACAATCTTACCTACTACCCCTATGGGGCCTTATGACATCAAACCAACCCCGACGGGAAGGATTGTAATGGATTTTATGAATGGTAAAATGCCTGGATTTGTCGATACTGAGTTAAACGTAGTACATGTAAAAGATGTTGCGATGGCTCACGTGCTTGCGATTGAAAATGGAAAACCGGGGGAAAGATATATTGCTGGAAATAAAAACATAGCCTTTAAAGACCTCCTGCGTTTAATTGCAGATGTTGCCAGAAAGAAAGCTCCTATTTTAGCCATACCAAAAGTATTAGCAAAAATATTTGCATTCATCGATGAATTTAATTCTTGTAAATTACAACACGTGGACCCAAAAACTCCCTTGGAAAGTGTAGCTGCAGCACAATTTAGAATATTTGATTGTTCTAAAGCTTGGACTGAATTGAAAATGCCCAAAACTAATATCAGATTAGCCATTAGAGAACAAATTGATTGGTATTATGAAAATGGTTATATAAAGTCTAAATGAGTTTTATCGTGGAAGTATTAACTAACATTGAAAGATTTAACACATTTTTAATGAATAATACACTAATTATAAATCAATAAACCAATATGGCATTAATTTTATTTAGATAGAAGTAGTATCGAAAAAAATTAGAATAAATATGAAAACGTCTCATTTTATAAAATCTTAGATGTTTTATTGATTAATCATAAAAATTATAATTTTAATTGGTAAATTAATTAAATAATTCCATACATCATGTTTATTCGATGATAATACATTAAATAGCTTTTTCAACTAATTCTAGTAGATCTACAATCTTTATTGGAGAATTTATCTTTTTAGCTGCATCTCTTAAATTGTTTAAGCAGAAAGGACATGTTGTTGTTAAATAATCTGCTCCAGTCTCTTCTGCTTCTTTAACGCGATCTTCAGCAATTTCAAGAGCCAAATCAGGAAAAGCTGATTTAACTCCTCCTCCAGCACCACAACAAAATGCATTATTTCTATGTCGCCGCATTTCTACAAACTCATTTTTCCTAATAGCATCAATGACATTGCGAGGGGCATCATAGACTTCTGAATGTCGTCCTAAATGGCAAGGATCGTGATAAGTAATAATTCCATCTACTTTTTCTTTTACATTTATCGTTCCTTGTTGAATTGCCTCATCTATCATTTCAATGGCGTGAAGCACTTCGAAATCCCAATCTTTGATATATTTAGGATAATCTTTTTTAAGTGTTCTATAACATCCGGCACATGTCGTGACAATCTTATCGACTTCAACTTTTTTAAAAATTTGATAATTATGATTGGATAAATTTTTGAAAGTCTTTTCTGTACCAGTTCTTAAATTAATAGAACCACAACAATATTCTTCTGGAGATATCGTAATATTAATATCTGATTTATTTGCAATTTTCAAAAAATTAATACTTATTTCATTTAAACGAAATGCAGACGTGCATCCAATAAAAAATAATACCTCTCCCCCTCTTGACGAATATTTAAAATTCTTAGGAATCCAGTTTAATCGATCAACATGTTTCTCAAAATAAGGATTATGTTCAATTTCCAAATGGTTAACGAGTTCCTTATGACGTGCCATGGGTGCTACTCCCGCATCAACAAGATCTGCTCTTAAACTTTCCCAAATTTCCACATGATCTTCAATGCTATCTCTTGCTGGATTAGACATGCATTTATTTTCAGGATTATTGCAAACTTCCCTGCACGAACCACATAAAGTACATTGAAATACTATATTTGCTAGGTCTTCACTTGGTTTTATCTTTTCATCTAGCAAAGCTCTGGCAATCGTAAATCTACCCCGGGCGAAGAATGATTCGAATCCGGGCCCATGATCTCGCATTGGGCACGTAGTTTCTAGAATAGGGTTGCTATAAGGTCCTTTTAATGCTCCTCGGCAATCCCCTATTGCAATACAAGAAAGAATTCTTTCCTCTAAATCTGAAATACGTTTCATTTTTTCTGTCGTTTTTATCACGAAATTCTCTTTTTTTTTCCAAATTTTATTTTAATTACCTTATTTCTAACATCTTATATCATGTATTAAATAATATTTATTTCGTAGATACATTATGATAGACTTCTAAATTAAAATAATTTAAAATCTAAATTTTCCAGGACTTAAAATGTGATTCGGATCAACCAAATCCTTAACTCTTTTGAAGAAAGCATAAAATCTTTCATCATAAACTCTGGAATCTACTAACGTATTCGACCCAATTTGCCCACACATGTAGAGTATACCCCCCTCTTTAAGTAAATATTCAAATTGATCTTTCCAGAGTGCAATGACATCTTCTTTTAATTCCTCATTAGATGTAGCAATCAACCCGCTCCCGATATAACAGCTATTATCATTTAAAAATACAATATGGCTAGTTCCCGCTTCGGCATCAGCCTCAAAAAGCTCTTCATTTTTTTCTTCTTCCCATAAGTCCAATTTATGGAGAATTTCTGGAAATTTTGAAACTGGGACAATCACCTCTGTTGAAGTAGCATAATATCCGGGACCACAAATTGAAAATAATGGATGGTACACTTGCCAATGACCTTGTTCTTTATAAAACCAGGTTGTTATGTTACCCTCTTCAAGACTGGGACCTAATTCTGAGGTTGAATATCTTTTAGCAATACCTTCTAATATTTCAGAATTTCTGTCCAAAACTTTTTGATCAAACGCTTCCGTTACATAAAAAATGACACCTCCCTTGATATCTCCCCAAGATTCAATCAATTTGTCGGTCGTAATACCCATGAGAGCGGGAGGTGGAGTAAAGAAAAAATCATAGATGCCTAATTCACGTGACCATCCCAACTTCTTCATTTCTTTCACTATTTTTTGGGTATTTTCATAAGGATGATCAGCTATGTGGTAGGTTTTGCCCGAAAAATAGATTGGTTTCGGATATATCTTCATCGTTGCTGTAGCTTTTACTCCCATGGTACCATTATCTCCAAGGAAAATCCCCATTAAATCTGGACCCATACCAAGTCGAGCAAAAGGTTTCGAAACAAATTTATTTTCCTCGGAGCCAAGTTTAATTACTTCTCCCGTGCTTAATACCACTTCTAATCCAACGCAATTTTCGGTACATTTACCATATTTGGCACATCCGCCTCCGCCTCCTGAATGATGAGATAATCCCCCTCCAATCGAAGCATTAAGACCAGAACCAGGGCCCATGTTACCCGTATAAAATCCCTTATCAAATAGTCTGGAATTAAGTCGTGACCAATTAATTCCACATTGTACCGTGACTGTATAATTTTCCTCATCGATATCTAAAATTTTATCCATTCTGGTTAAATCAATTACAATAGTTTCATTATTAATCGGCTTACTACCCCCCATTAAATCACACCCTCCTCCTCTGGGAAGAATCGGAGTCTTGTATTTATTAGCTATTCGCAAAATTTCAACTATTTGTTCCGTTGATTCTGGGCGAATAACAATCTGGGGGAGGATTTCGGGTAAACAAGGATCTAATCCTCTCGAATACGCTATGCACACGCAATCCTTATCACTGCAATACTTATTTCCTACAACGTTAGCTAATTCATCATATAAAGACATGGTTAATTCCCTTTCATTTCTCATTCAAACTAATATAAATAAACAATAGCATTATTATAATTTTTTTAAAATCATATATTTATTATCTTTTCATCTATAGTTTTATGCTATCAATGAAAATATAATCATTTAAGTAAGTTCCTTTACTCTTTAAGGAATGCTTAAAGTTAAACTTGTAGGAATGTAAAATGGTCTTTTTAATTTTGGAAATTTAATGTCTTCTTTTATTTTTTTAATCATTACCATGTCATTTTTAAATGTGAAAAAATTCAAGCCTTTAAAACCATTCATTAATGCTTCATTTTGATAATCCGATCTTGAAATAATAATTCCAATAAATCGTTGAGTAGCGGCTTTTATAACCTTATCAATTAAATAGATATAGCCAAAATGAAGATTTCTCTTATTTTTAAATATTTTCTCATCCAGAAATATTTCATTAATTATACCTAAACGCATTTTAACTCCAAACTTAAAAGCATATAGATTTAAATGGGTAAGAATGGCTCCAGCAATCACTTTATTTGCTTTTTTCATAAAGACATAAGTAGGTCTTTGTTGGAGAGCTGGAACATTTATACGAGCCCATAATACTTTGTCTCTATCATATTCTCGAAAACCAGAATAATATTTCCGAATTATACTATTTGCTGCATTCATGTAAATATTGTGTTTTCTATTGTAAATGATTTCATAAGAAAAATCGTTAAAAAAGGAATTAAATCTTATTCTCATTCTATTAAAAAATCGTGGAAGATAAGAAATGGTTAGCAGAGCGGGAAAAATAAATGTAAAGATCGGTAAATTTTTCAAAAATTGAATAATATTTGGAAATTGAACACTTAATAATTCTCTTTTAAAATCTTGATATCCTAATTTGGAATAAAGCTTTTGCCTAGTAAAACTGTTATAGCTCGCACTTAGTAATGAAATAGCACATCCCTTATCTTTCATGTAGTTTATTGCCATTTCCATTAAATTCTTTGCAATTCCTTTCTTAGTATAATCTGGATGACAAGCTACATCATTAATATCTCCAGTTAGATATTTCTTGCCATCAACTATTATATTTTCGATTAAATTTGCATGAACAGAACCCACTATCAAATTCGATTCTAAGTCCTCTGCTATTTGAACCATTTCAGGCTCAAAGCCAGGAGATTGAACATACCTCCAATTCCAAGATTTGGATGTTTTTACAATGCTTCCGCCATTCATTTGGAATGCCCTATTAAATAGATCGGCTAATTGTTCATCATCGCCATTACGATAATGTCTATAAATAATGGGCATTTAAGAATCACTTTAATATAAAATTATATATGTTTTTTAATTTAAAATTTAAACAAGTTTTAACAATCTAAATTCTTTATTATTCTGACACAGATTTTATATACATTAATAATATTTTCATAACTTAGATTTTCAATTACATCATCCCTAGTATGATAGTAGAATTCCATCATATTCACCGGTAAGCTTATAATAGAAGCGGCTGATATATTCCTTCTAGCAAAACTTAAAGAATCCGTGAATCCCATTAAAGAATTCGTTTTTACTTTAATATTACATTCTCTTGCTGAATTATGGATGATCTTAACAATCTTCTTATCCAATTTTACTATTCCTGAAATTTCTGAGGTTCCAATGATAATCTCTCCATTTTTACATCCTATCATATCGAGATTTATTACTTTAGCGTTTTTAATGTCATCAAAATGATCTCGAATAAAAGCTTTACTTCCTTTTGAACCAATTTCTTCGCACCCAAAAGCACAAATCCACACTTCCAAATTTTTTAATTTGAATTCTGAAGATTTTAAAAATTTAACAATTTCATAGCACACTGCCATTCCAGATAAATTATCATTTGCCCCCATTACGGGACGATTTGAAATGATAAAGAGTAATTGAATTATTGGTATTGGACTAAGAATTAATAGTATTATGAAAAACGTAGATTCTATTATACTTAATGTATTGTCAATTTGCATTAAAATTAAAATATTTTTCAAACTTATCATTACCAATAATAATCCATTAAGAAAAATATTGAAGGCAATAATCCACATGAATTTATTTTTTAACCTTCTGATCAAAGGAAATTCCCAATTGGAATCAAGATGAGAACCGATAATTAATAAATCTTTTGCAGGGTTACTTGGCTTAATCTTACAAATTACATTTTTCGACTCTTTCTTTGGAAAAAATATATCAATTACTTCTTTGGACAAACTCATCTCCCCAAATAAAATTAAAAAACCAAATAAAGAGAATATTAAACTTAATAGGGGAAAGTACCAAAACAGTCCAATAGAGAGAAAATAGAAAAAAATCGGTAATCTGAACGATACTTTATAAGCACCAGGATGGGTAAAAAACTTTTCAATATGAACATCACTCCTTAAGCCTTCAAGTTTAACACGAAAAAGTTCTGCTAATTCTGCTTCTTTCTTGCTACAAGGAGGACGAGGCCCAACTTTTTTACATATTTCTTGGATATATTGTTCAATTTCTCTTTCTAAATACATTTTCTATGGTGTTCATTTCGGAATGCTTCTTTCTACACTTTTTTCTTCATGTGGATCTTTATTTGTGATACTTAAAATATTTTCAATTTAATAATGATTTATCAATGTATAAAAGAAATCGTTATTTACTAACTTTTATTTCCGAATTAAAAAAAGTTCTGAAAGGAAAACCTTGTTATAATATTGTAAAAACCACTCTTCAACTTCTCAAAGAAATCGAGAGTGTATTAAGAACTGAGATTGATTAATATGGAGAACTCGAATGGATAGAATAAAGAGATATGGTAAAGTTTTCAGACTTCTTTTATTTTCAATCTTTTGGGTAAAAAACATGTTTATTTTTCACTTTTTTGAAGTAATAATTCCCCTAAATTTCCATGTAAGAAACATATTTAAAATACTTAAATAGTTTAAAGAATGATTATTATCAAGAAAAGAAGAAATTTGATGGTGAAAGAAAGTTGAATTATGAAGATATTATATTTGAAAAAGAAGGGAAAATTGCCCGCATAACTATTAATCGCCCTCAACGCTATAATGCTTGCACGCAAAATACTGTGCATGAGTTGATAGATGCGTTTAATAGATGCATGGACAAGAGTATCGGCGTGGTAGTGTTTACTGGTGCTGGGGATAAAGCTTTCTGTACGGGCGGGGATCAAACTACTAGAGAAAAAGGAGGATATAAAGGAGAATACCAATTGCCTTTAGAAGTTGGTTGGCAACATGTAACACATCAGATTCGGACACTTCCCAAGCCCGTTATCGCTCGGGTAAATGGTTATGCGATAGGTGGGGGTCATGTATGGCATGTAACTTGTGATCTCAGTATTGCAGCAGAGCATGCCCAACTTGGACAAGCTGGTCCGCGTGTGGGATCATTTGACCCAGGTTATGGAACGGGAGATTTAATGAGGGCGGTAGGAATTAAAAGGGCAAAAGAAATATGGTATCTCTGTCGTAGATATACAGCGCAACAAGCATTAGAAATGGGATTAGTGAATCAAGTAGTTCCATATGAAAAGCTCGATGATGAGGTAAATACCTGGTGTCAAGAATTATTAGAACGAAGCCCAACTGCATTGAAAATGCTAAAATATGCATTCTTAGCAGAAACGGATGGTACCACGGGTGTTACCCAATTAGGTGTCGGAGGGTTGTCCTTGTATTATGGTACGGATGAAGCAGTTGAAGGAAAGAATGCTTTTCTGGAAAAAAGAAAACCTAATTTTAATCAATATAGGGAGTGAAGGAAAAAATGGACATAAAGAGTGTATGTGTTCTCGGAGCGGGAACAATGGGGGCAGGCATTGCCCAATTAATAGCGATGCATGGACTTAATGTGAACCTGGTGGACTTGACTAGCGAAATATTGCAGAAAGCTAAAGAGTCAATAAAAAAAAATTTGGACAGGTTTTTTGTTCAGAAAAATAAACTCTCTTTAAACGAGGCAGAAGAGATTTTAAGTAGAATTACTATATTAACAGATCGCGATGCAGCTGTAAAAGGCGTGCAAATGGTTATAGAAGCTGTATTTGAGGACATGGAATTGAAAAAGAACCTTTTTCAAGAATTGGATCAAAAATGCCCTGAAAATGTCGTCTTGGCAAGCAACACCTCATCGTTAAGCATCACTGAAATTGCTTCAAAAGCGCAACATCAACATCGAATTGTTGGAATACATTTTTTTAATCCCGCTCCTATCATGAAACTTATTGAACTCATTAGTGGGTTAAATACTTCGGCCGAGACTCTGGCCGTATCCAAAGAATTTTCGGAACAATTAAATAAAAAAGTTGTAACCGTTAAAGACTCGCCTGGATTTGTCACAACGCGATTAATTTACGTGATGTGTAATGAAGCCATCAACATGCTAAGAGAAGGTATTGCAAGTGCTGAAGACATCGACACTGCCTGCAAACTAGCGTTTAACTTTCCCATGGGTCCTTTAGAATTATCCGATTTGGTCTCAAATGAAATTTATTTGCATATAGGCGAATATTTAACAGGGGAATTGGGAAGTAAATATCTTCCGAGTCCTCTTTTAAAACAAATGGTAAATGCAAAGCTTTTAGGAAGAAAGACGGGAAAAGGTTTCTATAATTATTAGTCTTTTTAATTTTTTTATTATTCTTTACCAAAGATTTTTAAATTCTCTTTAAAGCTTTTTTTCATAACAATTGCTCTCTTTTTTTTAAATTGACTTCAAATTTTAAAAAGAATAAAAATAATGGATTAAGAATAATGGATTAATAGGATATTTATGAGTAAAGAAAATTTAAAAAGAATATGTAGGATGTTGCGGAGCTTATTGCAAAACTTCTAAAGAATACATTAATCAGATTTGTAACGGTTGTAAATTGGGATTTGATAAGGGAGAAAGAGATATCAATAGAGCAAAATGCCGGATCAAATCGTGTTGTTTTCAGGGTAAAAATCTTATCTACTGTTCTGATTGCCAAGATTTAACCCCCTGCGATATTATAAATTCTTTTTTCAATAAAAATGGATATAAATATAAGAAATGTAAGCAATCAATTGAATTTATCAGAGATATGGGCTATTTGGAATTTTTCAAGCAAGCTAATATCTGGAAAAATGCATAAGGGAAATTAGAATAACAACTATTCATTTCTTACTAAATTTAGAAAAACTTACTTGTTCGGATTGATTTGTCTCATTAGAGGAATTCTTTAATATTCTTTCTACAACGTTTTTGGCACCTTCCATTGCAGCAGTAACGCCTCCAAAAGTCTCGCTTTGGGCTCCAACAAACCATAGCCCTTGAATTGGCGTTTCATGGGGTGGAGGAGATATTTTCATATGAGGGACAGTACCTCCAAATGCATGTCGCTTAAGAAATGTTCGCTTTTTAAAGTCAACGGGAGTTAAGATTAATCTTGTTTTTTCATGAGCTCGCAATTCTGGTATATATCTTTCCGCAATGTCAAGAAGCTTCTCTGCCCATTCTTCTTTATTTTCCTCCCACGTGCCATTTATAGGTTCATTAGGGGCGATAGTATAAATAGTAATAGCATGGTGCCCAGATGGGGCCATCTCTGGAGAGTGTTTTGTAGGTATGTAGACTAAAAATCCTTCCTCTCCGCCATGATAAAAACCTTCTCTAAGTTTTTTAAGCGTATCCTTGAGGTCATAAGAGAGATAATAATAACATAAGGGGGCTCCGTTCTGGTAAATGGAAGGATCATAATCAACGCCTAAATGTACCATGAATACAGAATCAGTCAGATTTAAATGGTTGAGATAGGTTTCGATAAAATCTTGAGGCAATAAATCTTGTCCTATCAAATTTAAAAATAACTCTCGAGCACCTCCACTTGCAATTATTTTATCGATAAAAACTTCCTCTCCCTTAGACGTGTTAATAGATTTAATAGTTCCTTCCTTGACATTTATTTTCGTTACTGCAGTATTTGTAACGATTTCACCGCCATTTTGTTTTACTGCCTGGGCTAAAGCGTTTACTAATTCACCATATCCATTTTTAACAAACACCCACGAAGATCTCTTTTGATGCTTCCCGTATTTCAAGGGGACCCTCTCGTCAAATTGATTTTCAGCGTTGATTATTGGGATAATTAAACCAGGGAAATCTTCAGGGGCAGAAGTATAATCTGCAAGAATATGCGTGAAAACGGACTTTAGTTTATTATCCGAAAAACAATAGTCCATTAACTGCTTAGCAGTCCATCCTTTTTTTCTCAATAAAGGTAAAAAAGTGAGAGCTAATTTTAGTTTGGAAAGCAACCCTGTTTGTTGAGAAAGACCAATTAAATCATAGACACGATCATAAATTTTATAATATTTTTCTAATCCCTTTTCCTCTTTTGGAAATAGATTTATAAGGAATTGTTTTCGCCAATAAATTCCTTGATATTGTTTAGGGCGTTGTATTTTAAAATCTGGAAAGTAATATTCCCGATAAGATTTAATCGTTTTGACTCTATCTGATATTCCAAGATTGTCTAAAATTTTCCTGCCAGGTTCTCCTTCACTGAGATCAGGAACTAGCATTTGTCCCCAATCCCATTTATAACCATTTTTTTCAATTGTCGCTGTCACGCCCCCGATTTTTTCATTTTGTTCATAAATGCTAACCGAATGGCCTTCTTTTGCCAAGAGCGCACCTGCTGTGAGTCCAGATAAACCGGAACCGATGATAATAATTTTCATATTAGTTTATTCAAATGTTTAATTTAGTTTTAATCTTATTTATGAAGTTTTGAACTATTCTAATCTCAACCTTTATATAGTTGTGAGAGTCAATATATAAATAAATGAATAAAGGTTGAGAAAATTGAGTTTTAAAGATAGAATCATGAATAAGAAAAATCAAGTCTATAATAGTCTAATAAATCCCAAAGTTGTAAAATTTTGCGTCATTAGTGCAACTTTAGTTTGGGTTTTAGGTGTTGCACTTGCATATCTTGTAGCGCAATTGGATCCAGCGGGACCAGGTTATGATCCTGCGGGATATAGTTTTCTTATCAACTATATAAGTGATTTAGGTTCTCTACGATTTACTCCAATGCCAATCATTCTGGATTTTGCAATGATGGAAACTTCCATATTAATGGTTCCGGCTGTTTTATTTTTAAAAAAAGTCTTAAAAGGTGATGGCTTGAGCAAGTTGAGAAATGTTTTAGCGAATTTGACACTAATCAGCATGTATATTGCACTTTGTGGACTCTTTTTAACGGGAGTATTTTCTGAAGATGTAGGGGAAGAATTTGATATGTTATTTCCTTTCGGTTATCCATGGCACGATATTGTTGCAGATTTTGCTTTTACCTTTTTTATGATCGCTGGAATTCTTGTTGCATCCCAATTCATAATTTTTCCGGATATTCTAAAAACCCAAATTGGTCTAAAACACTCGCTTATTGCGCGTGTATTATTGGCTATTAATTCTTGGATATTAACTCCAATATTCTTCGGTTTCTTTTATACGGTTCCATATCTTTGGGCTATCAATGAACCATTTTGGACTTTTTTACCTCTCTGGCAATGGGCTCCTTTTTGGGAATGGCTTCTCATGTTCTCTCTTTCAGCTTGGGTATTAGTAGTATTAAATTTATTGCTTTTGAAACGATTAAATCAATAATTTCCATCAGCAACTATTAAAAAAGTAGTAAAGAAAAAGGGAAGTAAAAGGGAATAATTATTTTCCCTTGTTTTTCTTTTTATCGATTCTGTAAAAGCACTAATATGGAGTAATTCCAGCAATTAAATCTTATTCTTTTTGTTTTAATTCCTCCCGAGCAATGATGAGATTTTGGATTTCTGTGGTCCCTCCTCCAATCATGAAGAATTTTGCGTCTCGCAAGTATCTCTCCGCGCTATAAACATCTGTATATCCATCGCCTCCGTGTATTTGAACAGCTTCTAAAGCAATTTCGACAGCACTTTTACTGGAAAATGCCTTTGCCATTGAAGCTTCTTTAGTAATGTTTTTATTCATTTCCATTAATTTAGCAGCACTATAAGTCAATAAACGGGCGGCCTGCAATTTAGTAGCCATTTCAGCAATTTTAACTTTTATGAGCTGGAATGAGGAAATGGATTTTTCAAACTGAATTCTATTCTTTGCGTATCGTTTTGAATCTTTCAATGCTGCGAGAGAAATCCCGTTACATTCCGAACTCAGGGTTAATCTCTCCACGTTAAACGTGTCCATCAAACTGGAAAATCCCGTTCCTTCCATTCCTATCCGGTTGGCTTCAGGGACCTTCAAATTCTCTAAAGTTAAAATTCCATTCCATAAACCTCGGATTCCCATTAAACCATATGGATTTTCAATTTTCAACCCTGGTGTATCTTTTTCCACTAAGAAAACACTCATTCCATTTCGGGGATTTGCCCCATGATCTGTTATGCACCAAATGAAATAATAATCTGCGATTCCAGCATTTGTTATGAATCTTTTTGAACCGTTTAACACGTAAGAATCATCTACTTTATGGGCTGTGGTTTTAATTCCTGCGACATTGGAACCTGCTTCCTCTTCAGTTACACAAATACTACAAATCTTCTTTCCTGTTGCGATATTTTTCAAATACTTGTCCTTTAATTCTTTCGACCCGTATTTATTTAGAAGATAACCATCTAAGATACAGGGAGTTCGAGTTACAGAAACAGCAACATTGAAACTCGATATGAGTTCCGTGATTAAACAGTGAGCAATCATGCCAAATTCAGAACCGCCATATTCTTTTGGAAGAAGAGGACCAAAAAAACCTTGCTGTCCCATTTTTTCGATGATTGTTATGGGAATCTTTTCTTTTTGATTTATTTCATCCTTAATTGGCTCTAATGCACTTATTAAGAACTTTTCTGCTGCTTCAAGCAGATTAACATGCTTATTTGTAAAGAAAATAGAATTCATCTTATTATAATCAATTAAAGTATTATTATTGATTAAATTGATTTGTATAAACTTTTAATTTCAATCCTTTTATAAATTTAGGTTTTCGATTTATTATTATTATAAGGTGTTAACTTTACTTTTTAATGTACCAGAATGATAAAATTGTCTATCTTTTACCTATTTTACCACTAATAATGTAATTTTTATACAATTTTAGTTTTAATTAAACATTCAAATAACATGGAATAAAAATAAAATGCCAAAAGTAAAGAAATTATGTTCAAATTGCGGTGAAAATGTTGAAAATGAGCTTTATGCTTGTGAAGAATGTGGAAACGAGATATGCGATGAATGCGCTAATGTTTGTAGAAAA
Source organism: uncultured archaeon (assembly GCA_964388035.1). Lineage (GTDB taxonomy): Archaea > Asgardarchaeota > Lokiarchaeia > Sigyniarchaeales > SOKP01 > JALGVJ01. The sequence goes on along the minus strand of CAYLZE010000007.1, from coordinate 19,183 downwards.
TGTGGTGACTATTTCTGCGATGGATGTTTTTATGAACATAAAATGAATTGTAAATAAATGAAAGGATCTTACATCTTAGTTGTATATTTAACATGCGATAAACATGTTTCAATAGGAGCATTAGGACAGATCTCATTTAAAAAAGGGTTTTTCTTCTATGTAGGTAGTGCAATGGGGGAATACGGCGCAACCACTTTAGAAAATAGAGTAAAAAGACACTTGTTACCCCCGGAAAAGAAAAAACCTCACTGGCACATTGACTTTTTCCTTGAAGATCCCGCAACGATGATTACACGATTATATTTGGTTCCATCATTGATATGCTTAGAATGCGTATTGGCAAAAGAATTAGATTCCATTGCAGATTCTTATATAGAAAATTTTGGTTCTTCAGATTGTGCCTGTAAGAGCCACTTACTTTATTTTAAAAAATTTAATCCTATTTTTTTGAATGATGAGACAAAGTAAAAAAAGAAACAGATTCTTCTTTATCTGGTAATATTCAGACTAAAATAAAATGATAATAAATATACTTAAATAGTTTTTTTAAGGGATAAATAATATTTAATGTCTTTTATCTTGGATTGGAGAGTAAGGAAGGTTGTAAGGAAATAATGGTAATAAAAAAAAGAAAGTAATTCTAAATGGGAATAATCTTTTTTCACATGATTTAGTATTGTATTAAATTTCCTTCGGATTTTCTTTGGGCATTCTCTCTGCTACAGAGAGCATGGGTTTGAATTCTTTATGAGGTTCTTGTTGATACCAATAAGCTGTTGAGGACCAATCATCTGAACGTTGATTAGCATGACCGTGTTCAATTTTTACTTTAATATTTTTAGTAAAATAAATGGGATCTTCGATATGATATCTATAATAAGAGATTTTTCCACTCCAATTTTGTCCTCCCGGTAAAGTTACTCCAAAATACGGGGAGCAATAATATTGAGCAGGACAGTAGGCGCCAGAAAAATAATCTTCCGTTCCTGTTCCGTATATTATATAATCTCCGTCATCAATTTCAATATAATCATCCCCTTCTCCGGGCCAATTAAACTCTTCTGTTTCGTATAAATTGTGGATATCCAAATGGCATCCTACATAATGCCCTTTTCCCTCGGCTTCTAATACTAAATAATCATTTTCATGCGTCGGATTCTTTTTGCGGAAACTTTCTACTTTTCTTGCGGTATTATAATCGCTTCCTTCACAAGGATTCACGCGATTCCACGTTGCATGAAACCTCCCTTTATTCTCATCCAGTCTATCATATTCTTCGTAATCTATATAAAAATATAACATGAAATGTGTATCTGTTGCATTTTCTACCTCTATTCTAGCTCTCTTTGAAAAGGGCATGGGAAACCAGCAATTAAAACCCTTACCATCTTGAGGTCCCATTGCTAAAGGCAAGCTCCAGAAATTTACGCATTTTGCATGCCCAACCCCAAAAAAATCGCCTATAGGTACTTCCACGGACGGTGCTTTCTCCTCATCCCACCACATTCTAATTAAAGCTTTTCGTAAATAGTGCGGATCAGGGGAGGCCATTGTCATCCATATATGTTTAATACATCCGGCACCTTGGATATTGCAAACTTCATGCTTCTCTTTTTTGGGAATGTGAACAAAATCAAAATTAGCTCCCGATACATCATAGCTTGAAATTCTTTTTCTTTTAACACCCTCTCTTAAGGTAGCTAAACCTGAAAGGGAACCATGTCCTAAATTCATTTATATCCTCTTTTCTAAAATATATATTTCGTAATGAATGTTCAAAATAAGGATTTTTACAATATTAAATTTTAGAAATCCTACACGAATTTTCCCTATTAGAAAATTTTATAATTCCTCATAAAGATTAGTCAAATTGTCTAAAAATAATTTAAAACTCTTAAATTGTTTTCATGCTTAAAAGGATCTAAATTAATAAAAACGTGATGCTAACAGATAAGACAAAGATAATGATTATTTCCGGTATTATACCTTTTCTTTTATAATTTAAATTCGGTAAAAAGGGAAATAATAAATTGCGTACTTTATCTGCAATTGGATGAAAAAAGCATTTTTGGCACCAATTTGACTCGGGATTTTCCTTCTTTTTATAATTTTGAATATTTCTGATGATTAACCAGTCCCAAATATCGATGAGATTAGCAAATAAGATTCCTATCCAATACCATGCAATAAAGATTCCAAAAGAGAGCAGAGAAAGTATTAGGATGATAATGTGCCACGTAACCCAGAATTTATCTTCCTTCCTCGCTTCGGGTGTATGATAGGTAATCTTGGCTAACGCATCTACGAGAAAATGAGATAAAAATGCAAAAACTATGGCTAAAATAATATTATAAGGAGTTATAAAATATTTAAAACAAAGGATTTGAATTAGTACACCCGTTAAATTATGTGTAATAGCTTCCACGGATATAAATTCCTCATTAAACTGATTAAAAGAAATTATGAAAATATAATCCTTTTACTATCACTATATTTTTCGTTATAAGATAAAGTATTCGATGAAGGGGATAACGTTAAATTTTTTAAGTATTAAAATTCAACTTTAATTATTCATATCAAATTGAATTTATAGTAATGGAAAAATTTTCAAAAGTAAAAAGAAGTGATATAAGTATGGGAATGCTTGATGGAAAAGTTGCCCTCATTACGGGTGCAGGACGCGGACTAGGTCGTGAAGAAGCGTTAGCGATGGCTAAGGAAGGTTGCAATCTGGTTATTAATGATTTGGGCGCCTCATTTGATGGAACAGGTGCCGAAATGAAAGTGGCTGATGAGGTTGCAGCGGAATGCAAGAAATTAGGTGTGAAAGCAGTGGGAAATTATGATTCTGTCACTGATTTTAATAAAGCAAAAGGAATGATAGACCAAGCGATTTCTGAATTCGGTAAATTAGATATTTTAGTGAATAATGCAGGTATTCTCCGAGATCGAATGCTTGTCAACATGACAGAGGAAGAGTTTGATGCTATCATGGCTGTTCATCTAAAAGGGACTTTTAACACCTCTCGACATGCCTCCGCTTATTTTAGGGAAAAAGTTAAAGCCGATCCAAAGTTGAAGAATTTTGGAAGAATAATCAATACCTCTTCCGATGCCGGATTACTTGGGAATGTAGGTCAAACAAATTATGGGGCTGCAAAAGCTGGTATAGCTGCTTTTACTGTAATTGCATCAATGGAATTAGATAAATATGCTACTGTGAATTGTATTGTTCCAGTAGCTCGAACTCGACTTACGACTGATGCAACTCCACAAATGGTTGATGTAATGAATAAATTAGATGCGAGTGGCTTCGATGTATTCAATCCTGCCAATGTTGCTCCAATGGTTGTCTTTTTAGCGTCAGATAAAGCGAACAAGATCAACGGAGAAGTTTTTCGAGTTGTAGGCGATAGAGTTTTCGTATTTCAAGGATGGCATTCATTTAACTCTATTAGCAATAATGGTAAACCCTTCACTCCACAAATCTTAGCTGAAAGAGTTAAGCCAGAATTAATGAAAGGATTGCCTAAAAAGGAAACTTTAATGGGAACAATTGGCGGCTTGATAAAGATGTAAGATTCTTATCTTTCTATTTTTTTTAATCTTTATTTACGTTTTTCAATCAATTACACTTCTTTTTTTATTATAATATTCATTTTATCTCATAATAACAAATCTTATATTGAAATCAACCTAAAACTTACATTTTAGCACTATTTATATTTAAATTTTTTGATAATGTAAAAAAAAGATGAACAAGTAATTAGCAAAGGTAAAATGAAAAATGAAAAACTTTATGGACGAAAATTTTTTGCTACATACAGAAACTGCACGCTATTTATATTATGATCATGCAAAAAAAATGCCAATTTTTGATTATCATTGTCATCTCCCCGTAAAGGATATTGCCGAGGATAAAAATTTCAAAAATCTTTCAGAAGCTTGGTTGGCAGGAGATCATTATAAATGGAGAGCCATGCGTTCTAATGGAATAAAAGAAAGATATTGCACGGGAAATGCCTCTGATCTGGAAAAATTTGAAAGATATGCTGAAACTGTTCCCATGACGCTTAGGAATCCGTTATATCACTGGACGCATTTAGAACTCCAAAGATATTTTAATATTACAAAGATATTGAATCATGCCACCTATAAAGAAATATATCAATGCTGTGAATCTCTACTTAAATCTCCTGAATTCTCAGTCAGAAATTTACTGCGTAAAATGAAAGTAAAATTAGTTTGCACCACTGAAGATCCACTTAATTCTCTTAAGTATCATCGTCAAATTAGAAATGATAATTTTGAAATTAAAGTAATTCCTGCATTTAGGCCCGACCAAACAATGGCAATCGAGAATCCGAAAAGCTATATCACATATATCAATAATCTATCAGAAGAAGTAGGTGAGAAAATTCAAGACTTTTCCTCTTTAATACATGCTATTGATATACGTCATGCCTATTTTCATGAAAATGAGTGTCGAATTTCGGATCATGGGATCAAGAGGTTCTATGCAGAGGAATATGATGAGAATGATATCGATGTTACTTTAAAGAGAGTATTATCTGGAAAAGAAGCGGATGAGCAAGAAGTAGCGAGATTTAAATCTGCCTTCCTTTTTGAAGTTTCAAAATTGAATCATAAACGGGGTTGGGTGCAACAATTTCATTTTGGTGCCATTAGAAATAATAATACTCGATATTTTAATCAATTAGGTCCCGATACAGGATTTGATTCTATGGGAGATTTTCAGCTAGCTGTTGACATGGCAAAATTTTTAGATCGATTAGATCGAACGAATCAATTGGCTAAAACGATTCTTTTTAATATTAATCCCCGGGATAATTATTTAGTTGCTTCCATGATTGGAAATTTTCAAGATGATACCATTCCGGGCAAAATTCAATTCGGTCCCGCGTGGTGGTTCCTTGATCAGAAACATGGTATAGAATGGAATGCGAATGCGCTCTCTAACTTAGGATTATTAAGTCGTTTTATCGGGATGACTACCGATTCGAGAAGCTTCTTATCTTATCCAAGACACGAATATTTTCGTAGGATTCTCTGCAATTTAATTGGCAAGGAAGTTGAAAATGGTGAAATCCCCAATGATATGAACATGCTGGGAGAATTAATTGAAAATATCTGCTTTAATAATGCAGTCAATTATTTTAATATAAAATTATAGATTTTTTAGTTTTACAAAATAAAAATTCAATTTCACCATTTTTTTTTAAAGAATTAAATAGGATCGAATTCAATTATGTAAATAATAAAAAAATTTTTAAAATTACTTTAAAGGTGAATCAAGACGAACGAACAGGATGAAATTTCAAAAGAAATTCCCATTGAACAAAAAAAGAGAATCTACTGGTTAGATCATGCAAGGGGATTTGTAATGCTATTGTTAGTTGTCACCATGTATTTACCAAAAGCAATTCGAGAAGGACCCCTTCGATTTATCATGGAACATCCAGAAAATTCTACCACTACTCAAGTAATGAATTTTTATGATATAGGAGCGCCTGCATTCATAATAATTATGGGATTACTAATGCCCCTTTCTTTTTACAAGAGAAGGGAAAAAGCTGGCGTGATGAAGGCAGTTTTTCATTTAGCTATTAGGTATGGCATCATCTTAGGGTTAGGATTATTAGTTGTCCTCATCGACCAAGGTTCTTTAATTAAAATGAGCAATGGCGCACCCTTGGTTGTATCAGGAATGGTTGTAGTTGCTTGGGATGTTCTTCCTACATTGGGTTTAGTTGGGTTAATTACCATACCATTTTTATGGTTTAAACCGAAAATTCGAGCTGTTATTGCAACCCTGCTGTTAATTTTTTATCAAATAATGTTATTATTTGGAGGTTGGAGGGAATATGCCATTGCATCAGTCCATGGTGGTATTTTAGGTACAATTTTTGGTTTTTCTGCTATAATGATATATGCAACATCCATCGGGGATTACTTATTTGTCCAGGAAGGACCAGTGGAATCAAAAAAATTAAGAAATTATGCGATCATGGGAGCTATAGCATTGTTAGTAGGATTAATCATGATATTAATCCCTGAATGGTATCCCAATAAAAGACAAGTTACTGCTTCCTATATATACATCAGTTTGGGTTTTACCATATTACTATCCTTCATATTCATTGCAATTGAAAAGTGTTATGAAAAACCAATTATCGTATTAGATAGTTACGGGAAAAGTCCTTTTCTAATTTATATTGTTGCAGTAGTCCTTGAATTTTTAATTTCGGATATCATTGGTTACGAAATTGACCTTTTCTTAGGAATAGTAATGATTATTCTCATTTCCCTACTTGCTGTTATAATAGATGTCAAAGGCAAAGTCATCAAACTTTAATTTCTATTTTTTTTTAATTAGTTTCAAATATCCAATAATTATAAATAAAAAAATATTAAGCATTTAATTTTATAAATCCTTAATCATTATTTGAGATACATCACTTTAATCACATTAAATTTAACAAAATAGATTAAAACAATTTATTTTCAAAATGAATCCGAGTATAAATATTTCTGAGGTAATTGATGCTCTAAAAGATGTTGAAGAAGTCATAGGAATTGCAATCTTTAATAAATTCGGAACCATCAAAAAAAATACGCTACCGACGTGGATTGATTTTAAAATAATCATAGATTTTGTAAATTCCTTACTAAAAATATCTAATGAAACCTTACATGAATTGAATCAAGGAACCGTTTTAAAAACGCTTATTGAAAGTGATAAAGCGAATGTACTTATAAGCATTATTAATGATGACATCATCATAATTCTCACCCAAAAAAATTTTCAAATAAAATTGTTTGAAGATAAATCGAAAATTCTTTTCTTGAAAAGTTAAATATGATTAATTCTATTAAATTTATATGAATATGGATTGATTTTTATGAGTGAAAAAATAACTGAAATATTAGAATCCCTAAAATCTATCAAGGGAGTTCATGGTGCAGCTTTAATTGAAAAATTTGGCTTAATAAGGGGCAGTGCCCTTCCTGGTTGGGTGGACCCTGAAGCAGTAGCTGCCATGGTCACGTTAGTTCTAAAGGCGTCTCAAAGAGCTACGAAGGAATTAGAACAAGGATTATTTAGCAATGCAATTCTTGAATCCCAAAAGGGGAAAATATTATTTACGGAAGTTAAGGGAAATATATTATGCTTACTTGCTTCTCTCGACGCGAAATTAGGAATTATTAATTTAAAGTTGAGTGCAGCTAAAAACGCTTTAGAACCATTGCTTGCATGAGCACTTGAGCTCAACAATCTAACCAAAAGTTTATAATTTTTTTAATTCTTCTTGCATCGTGTTTTGGGTGATATCCGGATCGGCTTGCCCTTTGGTCTTCTTCATTACTTTACCAATTAATGCTTGAATGGCTTTTGGTTTTTTAACAGCATCACTGACGATATTTGGATTTTCTTCAATAACTTCCCGCACGATCCGAGTAATTTCTTTTTTATCTGCAATTCGTTTTATATCTTGTTTTTTGAGAATCTTTTCAATGGATATACCCTTCATCATTTCATCAATGATTGATTTCGCAATTTTGCTCGTGATCTTCCCTTGTTTTAATAAATTAACTAATTCGGTAATTTGAAGTGGTTTGAGTTTTGTTTGCGCTATTGATTTATTATTATCATTTAGCCATCCTAATACATCATTCATTAACCAATTACAATATAATTTGTATTCTTCTGACCCAAAGGAAGAATCAGCTTGGACACCTAGCTCATAGAAGTCTGCAATGCTTTTATTTAATACTAAATTTTCGGCATCGAATTCAGATAGTTGATATTGCTTTTGTAGGCGTTCTAATCGCTCTCTTGGCATTTCTGGAAGCTTCGCTCGAACATTTTCAATATATTCTTCATTTATTTCGATAGGCACCAAGTCTTGTTCGGGAAAATAACGATAATCCTTTTCAAATTCTTTTGTTCTCATAGGAATGGTTACTTTACCATCCCAATGTCGCGTTTCTTGCTCACATGTCTTATTTCTCTTGATTAGATTTTTTTGACGCGTGATTTCCCATTTCAAGGCACTTTCCACTTCTTTAAAACTATTGATATTTTTAACTTCTACTCGAGGATATCCCTTAATCGAAATGTTGGCGTCAACCCGACATGATCCTTCAAAATTTAAATCTGAGATGTCGGTATAATCTACCAACAATTTTAATTGATTTAGAAATTCCCTGGCTTCTTCGGGAGATTCTATTACCGGTTCGGTAACAATTTCTAAAAGGGTCACTCCTGATCGGTTATAATCAATAAGAGCATAAGGTGAAGTGGTAATGCTCCCAAGATGGACTATTCTTGCGGGATCTTCCTCTAAATGAATCCGGTTTAACACAATATCTTTTTTCACACCATCCATTTTTATAGTCACGTACCCATTATCTCCAAAAGCTTTTCCACCCGCCTTATTATATTGAGAGATTTGAAAGTTTTTCGACATATCGGGATAAAAATAATTTTTTCTAAAAAACCAAAATTTCTCATTTATTTTACAATCAAGAGCTAATGCCATTCTGGTGGCAAATTCTATGGCTTTTTCATTAACTACGGGTAATGAACCCGGCATTCCTAAACAAACGGGACAAGCATGCGTGTTGGGTTTTTTTCCTCTATAATCGGTATTGCAACTACAAAATAGCTTGGTTTTTAAATTGGTGAGTTGTATATGCACTTCAAGCCCTATAATCACTTCATAATTTGTTTCACTCATTCTTGTTTATTCCTCCTTAAAGAGATGGCATTTTTCGATAAATATTTAGTTCTTGTTCAAGATGGAATGCTACATTCAAAATCGTTTTTTCATCAAAATAATTTCCAATCACTTGAAATCCAATGGGAAGATTCTTTTTATCATACCCACATGGAATAGAAATCGCGGGTATACCCGCTAAATTAACCGGACAAGTGAGATTATCTATCATGTACATTTGTAAGGGATCATCGATCAATTCTCCTATTTTAAAAGCTGTGTTGGGCATGGTTGGGCACACGATCGCATCGCATTTCTGAAAGGCTTTTTGAAAATCATTTTTTAACAAGGTTCTCACTTTTAAAGCTTTGATGTAGAACATGTCATAATATCCGGCTGACAACGCATAGGTTCCCAAGATAATTCTTCTCCTAACTTCTGGTCCAAATCTTTCTCCTCTCGTCCGGCTGAAAACTTGAAATACATCTCCCTCAACATCTTTACTCATTTTTCCGTATCTTAAACCATCATATCGTGCTAAGTTGGAACTTGCTTCACACATGCATAACAAAAAATAAGTAGGAACTGTATATTCCAAATGGGGGATATTAACTTCAACAGTTTTTGCACCTAAGTCTTTTAGGATTTCAATTGATTTTTTTACTTGAGCTTTCACTTCAAGATCAATACCCTCTCCAAAATATTCCGAGGGAATTCCCAATATCTTCTCATTTATTGGTTCATTTAAATGTGAAACATAGTTATCTACAGGCACATCAACGGACGTAGAATCTAAGGGATCTTTTCCTGCTAATATTTCTAAAAGGATGGCAGCATCATGAACGCATTTGGTGATTGGTCCAATTTGATCAAGAGAGTTTGCAAAGGCGACTAAGCCATATCTTGAAACTCTCCCATATGTTGGTTTTAAGCCTACTACACCACAATAAGAAGCAGGACATCGTATACTACCCCCGGTATCACTTCCTAATGCAAAAATGGTTTGACCTGAAGCTACCGCAACTCCTGAACCTCCACTAGAGCCACCAGGAACCCGATTTAAATCCCAAGGATTGAAAGTAGCACCGTAGCAACTATTTTCAGTAGAGCTTCCCATGGCAAACTCGTCCATGTTAGTATTGCCAATGTGAATGGCTCCTGCTTTATTTATTAATCGTTCTATGACTGTAGCATTGTATGGGGGTAAAAATCCCTTTAAAATTTCAGAACAGCATGTAGTTGGGAAGTCTTTCAGACATATTAAATCTTTATTGGCTAATGGTAATCCGAATAAAGGGTCAATATCCTTTCCCTTTTTAATATTATCATCGATTTTTTGGGCCGTTTCTAAAGCTTGTTTTTCTGACAAGGTTACGAATGAATGTAGTCGCGGTTCAGTCTCTTGAATTCTTTTAAAGGTTTGATTAATGATTTCTGAGACATTGATCTCGCCAGATTTAATCATTTCTATTAATTCATAGCCCATATATTCATAGAATTTCATGGAACAGCAACTTCTCGCTAAAAAGTATTTTAAAAATGGTCTGATTTAATTAATTCTCAATTTGTAAAAAAATTCACCATGAGCTCAAGACCATCTCTTAATTTTTATTGTAAGAGAATTTTAAATAATTGGAAATAAATAAAGAACTTACCCCAAATTTCCTAGTGTTTTGTAGATCAAGAACATTACAGGAAGAGCCCAAGCCAAAATCGAAAAGAGCATGAACCATTCCATTAGAGGCCACTCCGTAAAAATAAAAATGATACCGGGAGTTATGGGTACTACAACCATGAAAATCCCTATATTTCGAGGAAATATAGTGTTAAAAAATGTAATTACTAATCCAAAAAAAATGCTCGTGAAAATTAATCCAGCAAAAACAACAACTGAAAATGTATAATGAAGTCCCAAGCTAGTAGTTCTATCCTCTGAAAAAAGCCCTATCCCAAAAAAACCAATCATTCCAATTAAGAAAGATAATATTCCAAGACTAGTTAATCGAATTTTGTTCCGACTTATTTCCCGATTCCCGATTTCTCCTGGAGGAAGCGGATTTAAAACTTTTTCTAAACAGAATCCAAAAGGTAGGAGTGTTATGGATGAAGAAATTGCCCCATAATCTAGGAAAAAAGGTAAGGGAGTATACTTAATAGAACCTAAATCGCTAATATAATTATCAACAAAATTATATCCCGTAGGCCCTAATAGACTTGCTATGATAATTCCAATGCAAACACAACCCAAAAAGTTGATAAGGCTAAAGACAATACTAACTTTTACTATCTTTGGATTTACTAAAAATCCATAAATTCTATTTTTTATTGAACTTAATGTTTTAAGAGCAGTCATGATTTAAAAAAAAAGATAAGAATATAATATTATACATAAATATTTTAATTTTTATAATTTTCAATTTCTAGTTTTTTTCCGAATAACTATAATTACTATTAAAGCGCTCACTCCGATAATACAAGAAATCACCAATATGGGTACTTTTGGTAAAAACCAATTAAAAGGATCGTCATCTGTTACATGATAACTATCGAGTACGTCTACTCTATTATTTCTTAACGGATATTGATATTTCACGGGACCCACATTTGGAGCATACCAAACATGAAAATCCGCAATACCATCAGGGGTGATTTCTTGCTCATGAACCTTGATGCAATTTTGAAAAGTTCCCGCTGGAACTATTACGGTTTCGATGGCTTCTATGGTGTATATACCCTGAAAATTCACGTTCATTGTCTGCGAATGTTCAGTCTTTATGGTTAATGTTCCAGAGGTACTTCCCCCCTTCACATCTCCGACCTTAGGTGGTTCTGTAACATAAATCAATCCATTAAAAGCGATATATCTGGCATTGCTGTCTTCAAATCCCCACCACATCAGCGAATCTGATGATTTACTGAGCATCATCCGATTTTGCCAAACTCCATCATGTTCTTCATTGAAATAGATCGTGAATTGTAGCCCGATAAATTCCCACTCTTCAATAGAACGACGTGTTTCCCAATTTCCATTATTATCAGAAGTTTGATATCTCCATTCAGTTCCCATCCCTAACGGAAAATATTGAAGAGAATCAGCGTTTACTATGGAAATGTTGGCGATATTGAATGTAAAAAAAGAGATCAAAATGGTTATAAATAGAAAGATTCTATTCGCTTGTCGTTTCCTTGCCATATTATTTTTTTCAAATTGATTAATATAGTTAAATCATAGAATCACTCTATATAATTCTTTCACTTTCGATAATTGATCCAGAAATTTCTATTTTGTGGTATTTTAAAAAAAGTTTTTCGATTTCAATAAAAGGAGATTTAATCATTCTATTGATTCTTTTTTCAAAAGATATCGAGCAAATATATTCATGTATAAGCATTCTTCTGGAGGTATTTCAGTAGTAAATTGGGGATTTTCGGTAAAAGTCACCTTAGCCCCTCGTATTACGATTATAGGAGTCTGTTCGCTTCCTTCTCCAAGAAGAAATTGAGCTGCGCTGGTAAGATCGTCTGCGATCGCACGTAACGTTATTTGTAGAGGCCTTCCAAATAGGTCTTCCTTACCTCTACAATCTTCAATTGGTTCAAAACCAGCGGTGGCTATAGCGATTCCAATGGTTCCCTTTCTTAACGGTTGTACCCGAGAATCAGCAATTATTATCCCTAAATTTGTTAAATTATAATGTGATTTTAATGATTTCCAATACTCCCATGCTAATTCTTTAATTTTTTCAGGTAATAAGACCACATTTCCTAAACCCGCATTGGATTGGTCTATCCCCGAATTCGCGATAAGAAAATCATTTACTTTTGTTAATATAACATGATACATGCCCCCAAGTACCATTGTAGCTTCTCTTAAAATTAATTCTACAAAACGTTCATCCATCTCGAATTTCAATGCCATTTCTTTGGCTTTTTCGGAAACTTTTTTTACATCCTCTAATTTAATTATTCTTCCTTGCGAGGTGGCAGCAACTTTTTCCGAGATAACAACTATATCTCCATCTTTAAGGATTTTACCTTGTTCTTGGATTGCAGCTATGATGATCTTTAATAAAGGGTCATTTTTCCGTATAATAGGTAATTTAAGAGAAAATAGTTCCATTATAGATATTAAGAAGGTTACATGATTATTAAATTAGGTATAGAGGAACGAACATAACCAAATTTTTATTATAAATAACGATCTAACGTAAGGAAGAAAATTTATAAACTGATCTAGAATTATAAATTCTTATTCCAACAAGGAGGTAGAAATTGTAATTCTCAAGAATCATAATAGCTGCTATTGTTGAGAAAAATAAATCTATCAAAATGACTCCATTTTTTTGGTCTATTCTATTTACCTATATTTTTGGAGCCATTGGTTACCTGCCATGGGTCTTATCATCTTATGAATTCATTCCATTTAATATAATTTATACCTATATAGGGGGCGTTTTTCCCCTATGCGGAGTATTAATCGCTTCCCGTATTTCATATGGGAAAAAGGGACCATCTTATAATTTTGGGCAATTAGCACTTAACATAAAGCAATCCCTCAAGTAGATTTTCATCACATTACTACTACTATTAATTGAAGTCCTCGAATTATTAAAATTCTATTTTGGCCTTATAGGTACATGTGACATCTCAGCGATAATATAGTAAGGATTTATTCTAGTCTTCATTGTATACATCTTTTTTAGCATGGAAGTAGAATTTGGGTGGAAATTTTTTGCATTACCTCATTTACAAGAATGATTTTCTCCTTTCCTTTCTTTATTAATTCTTGGTCTAATTTGAGCTGCTTGGTATTGGTCTTATTTTCTATTGAAATATAGTTCCATGCTCCAATTATATGGTTCTATTTGGATGTTTATTATAATCATTTTAATTAACTCTAATTTTCTATATCTGGTTATACAACAAGGGGAAAGGATGCTTATTAACTATATTGGTATATCACGCAGTTATGAATGCAATGCTAACACTAAATTTTCCGGTAAATAACTATCTTCTACTTATATTTAAGCAATACTGGTCAACATCATTTTTAATAATTCGAAAGCAGATCCATTCTTAAATTATTTTAAAATTAAATTTACCAAAGTAATCAAAATCAATGGATGCATAGAAAAAATAAAATGAAAAAGTACTACTACTTTAAATTTACAACCATTTTTTTCTCTTAAAGTATAATATCATTAAAAGAGAGATTGCGAACATGACTATAATTATGAGAGGATAAGCAAAGGGAAATGAATATTCTGGCATATTCTGAAAATTCATGCCATAAAATCCCACCAAAAAAGATAATGGGATAAAAATGGTAGAGATAATCGTTAGTACCTTTATTACTTCATTCATTTTGTTATTTACGCTTGATAAATAAATATCAATCAATCCCTCTATAATTTCTCGAAAGTTTTCAAAATTATCTGCAATTTGTATGATGTGGTCATACGCATCTCTTAAATAGAGCTGGATCGTTTTATCTGAGAAAAAATCTTCCCTTTGGAGATTATTAATAACATTTCGAGATGCCCATGCTGATCTTATTAAGGTTAATATTTCCCTTTCTAAAGATCTTATTGATTGTAATGTTTTAGTAACAGGATTAGTTATTAGATATTCTTCAATTTCGTCAATTTTTAACCCCAGTTTATCAATTATTTCAAAATAATAATCAATTATGGCATCTATTAAACTATAAGCTAAATAATCTGCCCCCATTTTTCTAATCCTTCCCTTTCCATGAGTTAACATATCTATAATTGGCATAAATAGGGAATTTAATCCTTCTTTAAAAGTAATTACATAATCCTTCCCGAGAACAATACTTATTTGTTCCGTAAGGAATTGATTTTTCTCGTCATTCCACCATACATGTTTTAAAATAATAAAAAGATAATCCTCATAATTCTCAACCTTTGGGCGATGTTCTGAATTGACAATATCTTCTAATAAGAGGGGATGGAGATGAAATTCTCGGCCCAAATCTTCGATAACATCCAATTGTCCCAATCCTTCAATATTTATCCATCTTACAATTCCGTCAGCTATTTTCGAAAGATTTTTTTCTAACTTTTTGAATTCTTTTGATTGAATTATATTTTCATCATAATCAATAATAGTGATTTTTTCTTCTTCACGCTTTCTTTTTCCTGTATAAATTAATGTACCGGGAGGGAGTCCAATCTTATCTGACCATTTTATACTTCTGGGTCCATTTACATATGTTTTCTTCATTTTCCATTCCTTAGTTTCTTTTTTTTACCCATGTAATATCTAATACCATTCATAGAATTCGGATTTAATATCAATCTTCATCTTAAGAATTATAATTACTATCGTACTTAAACTAATCTTAATATTTAAGGCAGAATTTATGCAATCGGGCCATTAAAATCATCAAAGCTGAATTTAAAAGAAAAATTTATGATTAATCTCCTAAAATATCTGATAAATTCAAGTTATAGATAAAAATCTCGCATGGTTAAGATGAAGAAGATACCTTCTTTTACATTTTAAGCATTTCTGAAATGTAAAATAAATTTTAATAAATGAGTTAAGAAGACATTTCAAAATGTTTAATTTATTTTAAATTTAGTTAAGTAATTAACTAAATTCTTAAAAAATGGATTAAAAAATGAATCTCATTTAAAAGAAATGAATATTTTCTTTAGTTTATTGTTTTCATTAGATATATAATGGGATGCCTTAATAATTATTATATATATGAGAGAAGATTTAGAAATTTTTTATTAAAGAAAATAATTGATTTGAAATTAGAATTAAGAGAAAGATGATAATATAATGAAAAAAGTTGTTAGAGTTATTTGTCCAATTTGTAAGAAAAATGGAATCATTGAGATATCTGAAGATTCTATAAAAAATTTTGATAGGGGAATTTTAGCTGTTAATGTACAAAAAATAAGCTGTAAACATAGTTTTATCGTATATTTAGATAAAAATTATATCATCAGGGATTACTTCTACGCAGACTTTCATCTTGAACTTCCCGAAACGGTGTTAAAAACTAAAATGGAAATCGATCAAGAAAAAAACTTACTGGAGGATAAACCTCTTGATGTAGATTTAATAAAGCTCAACTTTTCTCCAATTCTTTTAACATATACCTTGAAAGCCATTTTTCTTGGTGAAAAATTTATCTTAATTTTGGATGACCCTGTAAAATTTATTCATGAGTATCTAATTAATTTTTATAATTATATAACTCAAACTTCTTTTAAATTGGAGCTTGAAATTATTTCAGATAATGAATATAATGAAAATAGCAAAATCTTTAAGAACTACTTAGTTTTCGATAAGAAAGGTGTGATAATAAACGACAATAGAAAAATCTTAAACTCGAAAGATGTTGCAGTAGAAAGAAGAATTATTCAAAAATTTCTTGCGGAATCCGATCCGAAATCAAGTCTCATATTGTTAAAAAACGAAATCCAAGTAGCCTTTGAATTATCTAAATTTATTTCAGGTCATTTTGAAAAAATTGAATGGAGCACTAAAATTGATATTACGGATGTATATAAAGGTTTACAAGAACAATTTAATGTAAAGATATCTGCTATTTATTTAAGCTTTTTATTTGAAATTGTAGAAAATTATTTTAAAATCGAGATTCCTGGAAGTTTAAAAAGGATTTTAAAAATAATTTTCTAAACTTCAAGAAAATAGAACTCTAAATAAACGAATTTTTGCCTTCTTTTTATTAAAAAGAAAAAAAAGTTATCTTTTTAAAGTAAATTGAGTTACTCCATATGAAAACATTAATAATCCCGTGATCTTGAAAATAAATAGTAAAAAGTACATTACAATCTGAACATCGGGACCATATAATGCCCTTAATGGACTTAGTATGGGTTCAATCACTAAATTGGACCCTATCGCATAAATGATAATACCAAATGCAATAATAAACGATGATTTTCTAAGACCTTGTATCTTTATTCCTGTATAAAGAAAAATTATGGGGATAATGATGGCAACGATATTTCCAAAGATCCCTATGAATGAAAGCATGTCAAAATCTTGGGGAGTATTAACGGGATAGAAAAACTGAATCAAAGTAAAAATTAACATTAAAATAGCTAAAATCCCTTTAAGTTTAAAGTTCAATATCTCCTTATCTATCGTATATAATATAACAATAAAGCCAATGCTAGACGAAAGTGCTGCAAATTTCCATACAAGATAATTCGGATATAAGTATGCGATGGAGGTATCAAATTGTGTTAAGCTGAAATCATAGATTGCAAATAG
Source organism: uncultured archaeon (assembly GCA_964388035.1). GTDB lineage: Archaea > Asgardarchaeota > Lokiarchaeia > Sigyniarchaeales > SOKP01 > JALGVJ01. Next base: position 2,162 of record CAYLZE010000007.1, on the reverse strand, counting down.
TAACCGAGAAACGAAAAGACAAAACATTAATACGGCTACGCTTACTAAAAAGTCGAAACGAAGGGTTCCTGTTTCTTTTTTTCTATCTAAAACTTTTTTAACTAAATAACCAACTAATGATATTTTTACAATCAAAATGATTATGGTTAAAGTTAAAAATAGATTAAATTCGAATGTATTCGGTGAAATTACCATAATAATTGAATTATAATTAAATAATATAAACTTTTTTAAAAACAAAAGAATATACAAGCATTTACTACCATCTTTTTTATCAATTCTAATAAGACTTCAAAAATTTTCCAAAACTAACTAAATTTATTTACCTTTCTTACATTCACTTAAAATACACTCTTAGCAACTAACTAAATTTCATTTCTTTAATCTAGAAAAAGAAAATATGAAGAATATTAATTATTAGCAATGCATGTTAAAATGGACTACATAAAAAAAAATGAAGGATTTTAAAGCCATTTTTTTCTCTTAAAAAACAAAATCATTGTTATTCCAATTAAACTCATTACCATAATTAAGAGAGGATAAGCAATAGGAGAGGATAACTCTGGCATGTATACAAAATTCATTCCATAGAATCCTGCTAAAAAAGAAATTGGAATGAATATCGTGGAGATAATGGTCAAGACTTTCATGATCTCGTTCATCTTGTTGCTAACACTTGATAAATACATGTCTAACATGCCAGATATAGTATCTCGATAATTTTCAAAAGTGTCTACGATTTGTATAATGTGGTCATAAACATCCCTAAGATAAATCTGCGTTGCATCATCTACAAGAGATTCTTCTCGTTGAAGCCCATTAATTACATTTCGAGAGGGCCATATGGATCTTCTAAGAGCATTAACTTCTCTTTTTAGTTTTCGAATTGATTGCAATGTTTCGATTTGAGGATTTGAAATCAATAATTCTTCTAATTTGTCCAATCTTCTTCCTAATCCTTCAATAATTTCAAAATAATTATCAATTATGATGTCAATTAGGGAATAGACTAAATAATCTGCCCCCATCTTTCGAATTTTCCCACGGGATTTATTCAATCTTTCAAGAATCGGTAGAAATATGGGACTTGAACTTTCTCTAAATGTAATCACGAGTCTCTTTCCAAGAACGATACTTATTTGTTCGGATATAATATTTTTCAATTCTTTACTCCAATGCAGACATCTCAATACTATAAAAATATATTCTTCATAACCTTCGATTTTGGGGCGTTGTTGGGGATTCACAACGTCTTCTAACACTAACGGATGAAGATTGAGCTCTTTCCCTAATTCTTCAATGTTTTCAATTTGCCCAAGACCATCTATATTTATCCATCTAATTTTATTTTTGCCTATTTCAGATAAATTTTTTTCTAATTGTTTAGATTCCCGGGATTCAATTTCAATCTCATTGTAATCTATAACTGTGATCTTTTCCTCTTCTACTTTCCTTTCACCGGTAAAAATTAGTGTTCCCGGAGGAAGTCCTATTTTTTTCGACATATTTTTTACTTTTCTTTTCTTAATTTTTATTTCCTTGATTTTCATTTTCTATGGAAGATATTGGTATTTGTTGATTAATATTAACTTGTTATGTAAGGCTAAATTTATAATTTTATCATCATCAAATTATTTAAAGTTTCAATTCTTGCTTGAAATAAGAAAATGAAGGATTATCGAACTTGATTCTATGTATTTCAACACTTTTATTGAAATTCAGTTAAAGCTTTTTGTTTCTTTGACTAATTCAATAGTATATTTTGAATTTATCAAACAAAGATTTTTAAGTTAAATTTCTATTTTATATATTTATGAGGAGAATAATACAAGTTATCATTTCCATTGTCATCATCCTTCTTGGAATTTGGGTATATTTTTACTCTGGTTTAGAACAATCATTATTAAATCTAATTTTAATGAATATTGGAATTTATATTCTTAGAACAATCCTTATTAGAATCTCTAATACACTAATCCAGAAAAACCGCATTTTAAAATATGTCTTTTCCATTATTCTAAACATAATATGGTTGGGCTTTCTATTCTCATTATTGTTTGTCGTGAGTCCTACCCTCACAATAGCAATTATCTCTTTTCTAATTGTTGCAATTTCTTTGACATTTAGAGATCTTATCAATAACATCGCTTCAGGGTTCTTAA
>CAYLZE010000006.1:0-112575 GCA_964388035.1 uncultured archaeon | reverse complement strand
TTTGGATCATTAATTTCGATCATGATTCAAATCAAATACAATATATATAAATTAATTCTTCGTTAAATTTTTTATTACTTACAAACTATTAGCCAAAAAAATATTCTTTAAAGTGTAAATCAAAGCAGTATCGTATTGTAATTAGAGCATTATTTGATACCCTTATCTAAAACTTTTTTAATTCTCGCGTATTTTAATACCTAAGTACTATATTTGGAGAAAGAGACTTTTGGAACGTATTCTTATATTTGGGGGAAAAGGTGGGGTAGGAAAATCCACAATAAGTGCGGCAACCGGCGTGGTTCTGTCCGATTTGATGCCCGATAAAAACATTTTACTGATTTCTTTTGACATGGCACATAACTTGACGGATTTATTTGAAATTGAAATAGGAAATGAATTAACTCCCCTTACTAAGAATTTATGGGCAATCGAACCAGATCCTGAAATTTATGCGGAAGAATATACCAAGAAATTTGCAGAAAAGATGCGTCTTTTGTTAAAGAAGATGCCGATAGTTGGATTAATCCCGCAGATAAAAACATTCATCGATACTACCTTTACAGCCGAATCGATTCCTTTAGCACTGAAGAATGCCATGTTTTTTCAAAAAATCTTGGATGCTGAAGAGGTTAACGAAAGAGGAATAGAATTTGATATAATTGTCGCAGATTTTCCTCCCACGGGCAACATGATTGCTCTTTTTGATATTCCAGAAGATACAGTTAAAGTTGTACTAAAGTATTCTCTTAACTTTTACAATTCCGTTAGAGGCACTATGAAGAATGTTTCTAAAATGCTTAAAAAGGTAACTCACCCTTTTGAAGCGCAAGAGCAAAATTCAGATCTCGGTGATGAGCTATTAGGAATGCTGAATGATTTAGAAAAAAGAGGGGAGCGAATATCCCAATTAATCCAAGATTTAGGATCCCTGCGATTAGTAACCATTGCTGAAAAACCGAGCTTCGAGGAAATTAAGAGGGCACGAGATTTAACGCAAAAATACGTGAATTTAGATGCCGTTCACATCAACATGATCACTCCTGAACCCGACCATTGTGAATATTGCAGAAAATTAAGGGATATTCAGTTGAAATATATCCATCAAATTAAAGCAGAATTTAAAAATACCGTTATCTGGGAATCCAACAAACTTCAAGATGAACCGGTTGGAATTGAAGGATTACGAAACTTCGCCAAAGAAGTCTATAAAGATTTAGGCGTGGAACAAATTTTGAAGCCCAAATCTTAGGAATTTAATAATAATGGTACTCAATTCAAAGAAAGAAATAGATAATGATCAATTGATTTGACTTCTTGAAGTTTAAATTTAAAAAGATATTTTTAGGGTGCGTAGAGAAATTGTCATTTTTCATTCATTTATTAGTAAAAGGATAGTCGTGTACTATTTAAAATCTAAAAAATTACAATTTGTTTAGTGAAAATTTTTAACTCATGTTCATAATAAACTCGGGATAACCCCCAACGAATCCATCTAATGAGGTAAAGATATTCCAATAGTGCTTGAATAGATTGAATACATGTTAGATAAATAATAATGCATTTGTAAATATATAGTTAAAAAAAATTAAGAATTTTTAATCCTTAAGTTCCTTCCTCATAGCCATGAATGTAATTATATTGCTCTTGCGTTAGTTTATCTATTTCTATGTCCATCGCTTGCAATTTTAAGTAGCCCACTTGATTGTCGATTTCTTGGGGTACATTAATTATTCCAGGTTTCAAGGTACCCTTATTTTTAATGATGTGCTCTGATATTAAGGATTGCAAAGCGAATGACATGTCCATGACTTCACTTGGATGCCCCTCTGCGAGAACCAAGTTTGCTAACCTTCCTTGGCCTAATAAATACACCCTTTTTCCATCGGGGAAAGTTAATTCTTCCACGTCCTTTCGTACGGGTTTTATTTCTTTAGCGTAATCATAGAGCGCTTTTGTTGGAATTTCTACATCAAAATGCCCCAGATTACCCATTATTACTCCATCTTTAAGCAAGTGAAATTGTTCTTTAGTAAAAACATTCTTACATCCTGTTGCCGTAAAAATTAAATCTGCTTGCGGTAGGGCTTTTGCTATCGGCATTACATTATAACCTGCGAACTTAGCTTTTAGTGCATTAATCGGATCAACCTCAGTGACTATTACATTGGACCCTAAACCTCTTGCTCTTAAAGCCATTCCGGAACTACAATGGCCATATCCTGCAATCAAGGCATTTTTTCCAGCAAAGAGAATGTGCATCCCTACAAATGCGGCCAAAATGCCTTGTCCCGTTCCTAGTTCATTATCAAACTCATTTTTGCATCGAGCATCGTTTACTGGGAATAAAGGAAGTTTTAACGCGCCTTGTTTTGCCATTGCCTTGAATCTTTTTACTCCGGTAGTGGTCTCTTCCTGACATCCATAAATAATTCCTGAGGTAATTAATTCGGGAAATTCTTTATGGGCGGTTACTATCATATCAGCTCCATCATCAATTAAAATATTGGGCTTTTCTTTTAAGCATTGTCTAATACACCAATAAAATTCTTCGGATGTATTTCCATGCCAAGCGAATACATTGATACCTTCCTTGATTAATGCTGCAGCAACATCGTCTTGAGTTGAGAGGGGATTGCTCCCGCATAAATATACTTCTGCACCACCAGCTTTTAATGTTCTGGCAAGAATCCCCGTTTCTTTGGTGATATGCAAACATCCGGCAATAGTCACCCCATTTAAAGGTTTTTCCTTAGAGAATCGATCTCGAATAACCCTTGCTGTGACGGGCATTTTATTTTCCGCAATATAGAGAGATTCTTTTCCTTTTTCAGCTAAGTTTTCATCTGCGACTTTATATTTTACCATTTTTAAACAAATTTTTTTAATGATAATTATATTCTTTAATTTTAATTCATATTTAAATATATTTTTGGAAGAATGGGTATAAATATCAAGAATAATTACACAAATTACCACTCTTATTTAAAAAAACTATCATGAGTTCTTCAAATAATCAAATAAATGCATTGAAGATGTTAATAAAGCTTCATTCGGATTCAAAGCCCAAATTTTTGGAGATAACTAAAGAGTTAAATGTATCTAGGAAGACAATTCTCAAATATCTGAATAATTTAAGAAAGAACGAAATAATTAATAATTTCACGATAAATATCAATCCTAATATCCAACCTAACATAAAATTCGTTATCATGGAAATTAAAACAAATCCCAAAGAACCTCAATTAATTGCGGATTTGTTAAAAATCCATCAATTAAAAATGCTGGATGGGATATTAGGCGAATTTTCTCTTTTGGCTTTATTTATTTTCAGAGATTCTTCCGAATTCACTAGCATTCTGCCAAAAATAGATAATATCATGGCAAGTTCTTATTTTAAGAAGTATCAAATCCTTGAAACGATAAAGGTCTTTAAAACAAATGGAATGGATTTAACTAATTCAAACATTGGAGAAAATAAGGAGATCGATGGAATTGACAATACTATACTGAGTATTTTACAAAATGATCAAGGATCCAAGCTAATTTCTACCTATGAAATTGCAAGCATGATGAAAAAGCAATATAACTTGGATGTTTCACAATCTACCATTTATAATCGAATAAAAATACTTGAGAGAACTGGTGTAATTCTTAACTATGCATTAAATTTCGATGCTAAAAAAATAGGATTTAAAGGAAAATATATTGTCCGAATCAAGCCAAAAGATCCTTCAAAATATGATATTTTGGCGTTAAATCTGGTGAAAAAGAAAGAAATCACGGATTTATTCAGGATAGGGGAACAATATGGTTTATTAGCTATCGTGAGAGTAAAAGAAATAGAAAATTATGGAACTTTTATAAAGGGATTATATGAATCAGAAGAAATAGAAGATACCTTCACAAATTACGTGCTCGATGAGAGGATATCCTATTCTAATTTTGCGATTTTTAGTTGATCATGAAGTTAAGTCCTCTTTCCCATTAAATATTGAATTTCTAGTTAGATCATGATAGGATCGATTTAAACCTTCTTTTAATCCAATAATTAAAGTATAACTTAATAACCAGAAAAAACTTGAATCTTACTGCATTACCTTATAATAATGAAACCTTTATTTGAAGTAGTTAAAAAGAAAGTTGCTCTTTCACGAATTGGGAGGATTAATATCTTTCCATCATCGCATAAATATATTAAAACCCCCACAATTCTTATTCCAATCAATAAAGGGTTAGTTAAAGATATCAAATTTATCATTGAATTTGAGGACGATGATCTTTTCAAAATCAATGATGAAATCTTTCTAAAAGAAACTTTTTTACATCAAAAATTCAAAAATAAAGGTTTTATTTACACGCATTCGGGGCTTCTCGAGAATTTTATAGATATTCTCAAGAACAATATTGAGCATTTTTCCGAAGAAATTGTCATTCCTATTATTCCTTTCAACATACCCACCACCAGCATCAGTAAAGATTTTACTCGAGAACGAATAAAAGAACACATCACAATAATTAGTAGTATTGTCAAAGAATTTAGCGACATATCATTTGGTATCTCAATTAAATTGTTCGAATTTCCCGAGTTTTTTTCATTATATTCCAATTTAATCCGAAATCATTCTAACATAACAATTCTTGAATTTACAGATCTTTTTGATAATCTGAATAATTATAGAAATATACTTAGCATAATCTTTAATTTAAAAGAGAATTTTAGTAGAAATCTCATTCTCATGGTATCGGGTAAAATATATCCAAAATTCTTTCCTCTACTGGTCTATCTTGGATTTGATTTAATCGATTATTCCCAAGCTTTATATCTATCTTCTGAAAACTTCTATGATACTTTAGAAACGCTAATTCCCTTTAATAAATTAAAATACCTACCTTGTTCTTGCCCCGCTTGCCGTGGCGGATTAAAAGATCATTTGAAGGAGGAGAATTTTTCGAATATTCTATACTTGTTATGTCTTCATAATATTACCTTTGCTCGGAATTACATGAATAAGATCAAACAATATCTGCAATTTGAGGATTATCGTACCTTTGTCGAGAAAAGCTGTTTGAATGATTTAAGGATGATTTCAACCTTAAAAATCCTCGATAAGGATTTCTTTCCGCTATTAAAATCTGAAACACCGACTTATCAAAAGAGAATCAAGGTTAGTTCTCTCGGACCATCTTCCTATTATCGCCCTGATTTCCAAGAATTTCGACAGCGGGTAGTTCAAACGTTTAATCCCGATTCGAATATTACTGTAATTATCTTATTACCTTGTTCTGCTAAAAAGCCTTATTCGAGTTCAAGGTCCCATCAGAAATTTTTTGAAATAATAAAAAAATTCCCAGATTTTCCTTATTTTCAAGAAATTATCCTGACTTCTCCTCTTGGAGCGATTCCCAGACAATTGGAAGAAATATATCCCGTGAATTCCTACGACATTTCAGTCACGGGAGATTGGGATTTTGAAGAAATTAAGCTCTCCTCTGAAATGCTTATAAGTTTGTTGAGAAAGTTCGAAGCTGGCGTTCCCATTATAAGTCATCTTTCTGGTGATTATCTTAAAATTATTGATGCTGCAAAACCACGGATTGAACAACATGTATATTGTACTGAGGTGGAAAACAAGGTCACGTCTAAAAACTCTTTAGATTCCCTGTATTCTTTAATTAAAGAGCATCACTTAGACCATATTGATTACCAGAAGTCTGAATTTTTCCCTAAGATGGCGAAAACAAAAATAAACAAATTAATTAAGATGCTTGATTACCAATTGGGTGTAGGATGGGGAGAAAAAATCTTCAATGCTCAATTTAGCATGAAAAAAAATATCAAAGCGAATCGATTAGAAATCTTTGAGGGAACAAGTAATCAAAAATTATTTTGGGTCGAAAATGATACGGGAGTGTTCCATTACACCTTAAAGGGAGCCCAGAAAATACATTCTTTAGGGACTACAAGCAATATTGTCGTCTTTGATGGATATAAATTGCAAGGAAATACTCTTTTTAGGCCGGGAATTTTGGAATTCAGCCCTAACATTATCCCTAATGAGCAAGTATTCGTATTAAGTAAAGATAAAAATGACGTTATCGCAGTTGGAAAGGCATTGGTGAGCTCTAATTTTATTAAAAAATCTAATTCGGGGAGGATTATAAGGATCCATGAAAAAGCTTGATAAAAACATCCCATTCAAGGAACAGGTCAAAATTTTAAGATCCAATACATTAAAAGGAGCTCAAAAAAGAAGGAATATATCCTGTTCGGACCCTGTAGCATATTGGATAAAAGAAGAGCGCCTTTTACGAGAAGTTGGAAAAGAATTCACGGTTATTTTAAGAACGAGAGGATGTAGTTGGGCATTAGGAGGAAGTGGATGTACCATGTGTGGATATACTAATGATGCATATTTCAGTGATGTTGCCCCCGAATTCATAATCGGTCAATTTGATCGCGCATTGAATCAGAAACTTAATGAAATCCAACAGGATAATCAGAACTATGTTTTTAAACTATTTAATTCGGGGAGCTTTTTAGATGATCAAGAAATCAACTCAACGGTTCGAGAACATATATATCAAAGAATTAACCAAGTGTCTAAATGTAAGGAAGTTGTGGTGGAATCTAGACCCGAATTTATCACATCAGATAAATTAGAACAGTTGAAAGCTACTTTAAAAGATAAAAATGTTGAAATCGGGATTGGACTCGAAACTGTCAATGATTCAATAAGATTGGAATACATTAACAAGGGATTCTCATATAATGAGTTCTATAAAAAAGTCCAACTATGCAATGAGCATGAGGTGGGCGTGAAAGTATATTTGCTTTTTAAACCTCCTTTTTTTAACGAACAGGCGGCCATCGACGATTGCATTGCCTCCATTAAAACATTAAAGGATCTTCCCATCAGTACAATTTCCATTAATCCTATGAATGTTCAAAAAGGAACATTAGTAGAATATCTTTGGTATCATAAAAAGTATCGTCCTCCGTGGTTTTATTCATTAATGGAATGTATCCAGAAATCCGTGAGTCCTTCTGATCTTGAGCATCTCCGAATAGTGAGTGATCCATCTGGCGCAGGAACTAAAAGAGGAATTCATAACTGCTTGGATAGATCATGTAATCAACTGATGAGAATGAAACTAAAAAACTTTGTCTTGACCCAAAACCTTGATTATTTAGATGGGAATGATTCCAAATGTGACTGTAAAACGAAATATGCCATGCAAAAGCAATTTTAGTAATTAGAACATCCTTTTACATTTCCATGTATTAATTGACCAGAAATTTATTAACAAATCCTTAATAAAAATTGGGTTTTTTTTTTTAAGGTGAAAACCGTCATATTTAAATAGAATTGAATATGTTCAGATCTAATGTTTTGATCTACAATAGGGTAAATCGGGGTACTCCATGCAAACTTGGTTAAAAATTTTTCAATTTATAACTTTTATTGGAAAATCGAAAAAACATGAAATTTTTCGGGCAAGAAAATGGAGAAAAGAGTACGAACAAATTTTGAAAAAACCCGTATATAATGAAGTTTATGAAAAGATTGGACATGTACATGATATTTTTGGACCAATAGAATCGCCTTTTATTTCAATAAAAAATACATCCAATCAAGATCTTAACCCTAAAGTTAGATTGTATGTCAAATTACAATAATAGTTTTACAAGTCAGTTTTAGAAGAAATCTATAATAATATAGGTGAAAATCATTTCCAGTTGGAAGGAAGTAAAATCGGTTCGGAATGAAAATTTACAAACAGAAACCAATACATGCGCGGAATGTGGAAAAAATATATTTTTTGACGATAATAGAGGGTTAATAGTGTGTGAAAATTGTGGATTGGTACATTCCGAAAAATATATAGATAATGGCCCTGAATGGAGAGCATTTGATGCAGATCAAAAGAAGAAAAGAACACGTACGGGAGCCCCCATGACGTACATGATTCATGACAAGGGCTTGAGTACCGTGATAGACTGGAAGAACAGGGACATATTTGGAAAAGAAATTCCCGCAAGAGCTCGAGGGCAGATTTATAGATTGCGTAAATGGCAAAGTCGAATTAGAGTTTCTGATGCAACGGAACGGAATTTAACTTTTGCCTTATTTGAATTGGATAGAATGGCTTCAAGTTTAGAATTACAGAAAAACTTACGCGAATGTGCGGCTAAAACTTATCGAGATGCAGTAGATAAGCATCTCATCAGAGGAAGAAGTATTGAAGGAGTTGCCGCAGCTTCCCTTTATGCCGCATGTCGCATTTTTAAGGTGCCAAGAACCCTTAACGAAATTGCTGAAGTGGCACGAGTTGATAAGAAAGAAATCGGGCGTTCCTTTCGTTTCATTTCAAATGAATTAAATTTAAACCTTAATCCCACAAAACCCTTGGACTTTCTCAATCGATTCATTTCTGAATTAGAATTGTCCACGGAATGCCAGCGAACCGCAAAAAAAATCATCAAATTGGCTGAGAAGAGTACATTAACTTCGGGTAGAGGTCCCACGGGCGTTTGCGCTGCAGCTATATATTGCGCTTGTATTATTTGCAAGGAAAGACGAACACAGAGAAAGATTGCCAAGATCTCTCAATGTACCGAAGTGACCGTTCGCAATAGATTTTCTGAATTAGTTGAAAATCTCAAATTGGGAATTGAACTTAAAAAATAATAGCGTGAGATACAAATAATTTTATTTGGTATTTTTTTTCTTTTTTTGGAATAATTGTGAAAAGGAATATTCCATCCATTTTCCTTTTTAATTTTTATAATTGATTAACTTCATTTTGTTAGTCCTAATTTATAAACATTTTTTTAAACAGAAACGCCCCCATGACGATTCATTTTTTTGATACTTTGGTGTTAGAAAGCATAATACAATGATATTACTGCAATTTAAGATTAAAAAAATGTTCTTTTTACTTAAAATTAATACTATTCTAATGCCAAGGTAGGTATGGTTGAATAATATAATATCCCAATCCGATGTAGACGGATTTTTAACCATGATAAAGAATTTATTTCCTAATTTTTTAGCCGGTATAATCACAGATCATCATGGCTTTCCCATTTCAACTCACATTACTAATAAGATTAAGATGAAGGAGAATGAGTTAGCTCTTCAAGCCATATCAAACAGATTTTCATTATCTGACGATTTATCCATCACAAAAATTAAGGTTAATTTGGATAAAACAAAGAATATAAAATTACTTCTATTAATAGAGACTCCAAACAATTATATTCTCGGTCTTTCAAATCTTAGAAAAATGATAAAAAGTCAGGTACTTTTTTAATCTCTAATGTAAAATAAGCAAGTTTTTCTATGAAATTTTTTTTAATAGATATGAGAATATAAAATTTACCATGTTACTCATTTATTGGTAAGAAATTCTACCAAGTTTAAATAAGCCACAATAATAATAGTATTGTTAATAAAAAGGTTAAACTAAAAGGGTAGCTCTTAAATGAATTCTTCACGAGAATTTCCTAACGAGGAACAGGTTTTAAAGGAAATATTACGCACCATTGTCAATAGCACTGCTGGAATCAAATATTCACTGATTATAGATGATACGGGAATAACCATTGTAAGCTATTCCAAATTCAATCTTAGCAGTGAAGAAATGATTTCTGTTGAAAAGATCGGGGCGATTGGAGGAGCCGTTTTCATAGCAGGAGAAGAACAAGGGGAAGTTTTGGGATATGGTCATATTGACATGCAAATTACAGAATATGATAAAGGAACGATTTTTTCTGTAAAAGCCGGGAAGGGTATTCTTGTCTTAGCTACAGATAATAATGTTAATATCGGTTATGTAAGGGCGGTGACTAAAAAATATGCTCCTCAAATCCAGAAGGTTCTCTCTTCTTATTTTAGAGAAGAAAGTTCCAAGAGTGGAAAATTAAAGGATTTATTAGGTTCTGATACTCTTTTAATATGAAGCGCAGGAAGAATAAGCATATATTGTTGCCTGACACACTAACTCTCTATATCATGTTAGGAATCATTCCAATAATTAATTCAATAGAGGTCTCTCGTGTGAGGCGTTAATTTCTATGCTCTGAGGGACATAATCATGTATGCTGCTTCACGCTGACTTAAACCTCATTGCTTGGACCTACCTTTAGCTATGGTCAAGTGCCCATTTAATTGCAGTAGATTTTTGATTATTAAACTCGGGATGTATGCATTTTTTTGCTCACGTACTCATCTTTAATCATACGAGTCCTCGAAAATGCAAAATTTCTCCTTCATCGTGTTTCCCTAATAATATATAACAACCCCCGGTTTAAAAGATTATTCTTATACTTTTATAATCTATTTTGAAAATTTCCAACTTATAATGTTCTTTTAATCTCTGTTTTAAGAGGGATTTTTAGATTTCATATCTCTTTTTCATGGATCATACCCGCAATGAAATATTTTTGCTTTTACTTCAATCTTGGGTAAATTGATATCTCGCTAAGTATTACCAAATCGAAGCTTGCTAAAATCAACTAAATTGGGGTAAAGTTAAAAATAAGATTTAAATAATCATCTACATTAGTAATTTCCATATCCATGTATCAATTTAATTTAAATCCTGTGATTATTGATTTTAAAGTAAAATGACAACCGACTTCAATATATCCGTGAATATTAATAAACCATTGGATATTGTATGGCAGGCATATATTAATCCCCAAAACATGCTTCACTGGACCTAATATTTAGAAAAGGTGGAAATTGTCAAAGGAGAATTTGGAAAAGTAGGAGCTAAATGTCATTTACATTATTTGGAAAAAGGCCGTGCCTACATTTTAGAGGATGAGATGTTAGATTATGAAGAGGGTAAAAAAATCCAATCCCATATTTCTGGTCAAGGGCTGGATATTATTTTAGAAACAATTTTTGATTCTTTTCAAGACACCACTCAAATTTCAATGAATTGGAAAGGTACTAGTAAATCCTTGTTAGCAAGAATTATACTAAAATTAATGCGAGGAAAAATAACCAAGCAAGCAGAATCTGAATTGATCACGTTCAAGAATTTAGTTGAAGCCAATGGAGTGATTTTTCCAAACAAAAAATAAAAAAAATCAAGTAATGCTTCTAAAAGTCTTCAAATCAATCAAGCAATAGTAAATCTAATTAATAAAAAAAGAAAGATTTAAAAAAGACAAAGAAAATTTGAAAAATTAATTTCTTAATGATTTTCTAAAATGTAATTAGCAGCCAAATTTCCCGTATGCATGGAAACGGGATAACCCCCTAAAAAGGGTTCCAAGACGGAATAAATACCGACAAATAAAAAGTGTTGAATTGGACTGTTTATTAATAATTTGTGTTCAAAAGAACTAACCTTTTCCATGCGTCTTGACCAACCCGCCACAGATCCTCGATATCTATGTCCCCAATCTTGATAAGTGAGGGGCGTAGCGATCTCCATTAGTTCAATTGCGGAAGAAAGACCAGGAACGACATTCTCTACAACTTTTACCAAACTTAAGGCTAATTTCTTTTTATATTCCATGTAACCCTCCTTTCTCTTTTTATATTCCGTCCTCCACGCATTAAAGTAATCATGTGGCATGTTGACACGTAAGAGAAGGCTAATTTTATCCTCGGGGACAGTATCTGGTGCCTTGTTTGACCATAAACAAATTTCAATCTCTTTATTTTCAAAACTAGCAGGATCACTTAGCTCTTCCGAGATTGTATTTCGATAAAAAACATGATTCCCACGCAACTTTCTTAAATCTATACGATTAGGGTTGATTCCCAAATAAACACACAACTCCGAACCCGTATATGGAGTGTTTTTTACTTTATTTAAATGGTTTACAGGAACATTTTTTGGGTCTATTAAAGTTAAAAAAACATTCTTGTAGTCCGCATTAGATACTATCCATTCTGCATTATAAATCTCTCCTTTATCAGTTCTTATCCCCATAACCTTGTTATTTTCCATCAAAATTTCCTGGACGGCACTATTGAGTTTTAATTCACCGCCATTTCGTTTGAATGACTCATGTATATAATCATTGATTTTATGAATTCCACAAGTTGGATTCCAAATTCCTTGCACGGACATGATATTCCACATGAAAGCTAAATGCAACATCGACATGATGGGGGAATAGGTTCCCTGCGTACCCAACAATCGTTTTACGTTATCATCCGAAAGATAAGAATCTAAGAGGTATTTCGAAGATATCTTGGAATACTTGTCAATAATTTCGACCTCTTTTGAATGAGTGGTTAAATAACTCGCTTTTGCCTCTTCCTTTCGACTTCCTATTAAAAAATCAGGATGCCATTCATGAATGTTCTGGATCGCATCAATCAAGGGAGCTAATTCCTCAAAAAAGCCCTGAATTCCCTGCCTTTCTTCGGGAAATGAATTAATTAACACCGATTCTAATTCTTCAAGAGGTACGGAATAAATTATATCCAAACATGGTGAAATCAATTGAAAATCGTTTCTACTAAATTGTATTTTTTCTTGAACGCCTACTTCTTTTAAAATTCTCTTCACTAAATTAGGAAAGCTGAAAGATAAGGGTCCCATGGGAAAATAATATCCGTTTCTTCTAAAAATATAGCTCGTACCTCCTAAATGATGTGATTTTTCTATAATTAGGACCTTCTTACCCATTTTTGCCAATCTTGCTCCGCAAGTTAAGCCTCCCACACCAGCACCAATTATAATAACATTATGCATCAAAACCCCTCTTAAGAATATGTGCTGAAAGATATAGTCCATCTCATCTTAGTTCTCTCTCAGGATTTAAATCTACACGAGTATAAATTTCATCAATCTGATCTAACGTTATTGTTTTCTCTTCTATTAATTGTCGGATAAATTTGTATGCAGAACATTCATATTCTGTTTCCCAGTATTCTTGATCCTCATGGTAGAAATTACATTTATGACAAACTCGGTTTATTAATTCTCTATTCAAGGGTGTAATATCTGCTTCGGTCCTTAAAAGAACATGTTCTTTTTTTGCCATTTTATTCTTTCTCACCTTTTTTTATTTTTCTCGAATGTAAAATTATTAAATTTTTCTTCTAATTTAATCTTCCTAATTGATAGCATTTATAGGTATCAATTCCTAATATATCCCCCGTTGTAGTATATGCACGATACCTGCATCCTCCCCGGCATTGGTCTAAGTATTGGCAATTCAATTGAGAACATTTTAATTCCTTTATATTCCAATTTAATTTTTTCTGCACCAATTTCCAACTTTTCTCTAATCCCTGATTAAACACGTTACCTAAAGAGGGATCACTAAAAAATCCACATTTCGAAATATTCCCCAGGACATCAATGGCCATGATATTAGGACCACAGGCAAGATCTTTGGAGCAAGGTTCGGATTCAAATAAGACCCCCCATCCATAATTCCTTAATATTCCTGCTCCTTCTTCAAAAGATATTTCATACTTTTTTCGAACCTCTTCAGGAGTTGATTTATCAAAGGTAGGGATGTCGATTGCCCAACTTTTTATCGGTCCTAATTCTCGAATTAAATCATTGATCTGATCAAATTGATTGATATTGCCTCTGTGAACCATGGTATTTATTGAGACGGGTATTTGATTTTTTATCAAAAGTTTGATTCCCTCGATGGTATCTTGGAAACAATGAGCATTTCTTAAATCTTCATGAACCTTCTCTAGCCCATCTACACTGATGAACACTTCAAAATAATTATCTTTCAGAAGGGATATTATTTCAGGCTTGGTAGTAATTAATGTCCCATTTGAAAGTAATACTTTTTGAAGAGGAATGGTTTTTAAAACCTCTAGCAAGTTGGTTAATTCTGAATATAAGAAAGGTTCTCCCCCAGTTAAAATCAATCTTACCCCTTGTAAATCATAGAATTCTGCAATTACCTTCTTTAAATCCTTCATTGGCATGTCCACTTGATTTTTTTCTGCAATATAACAATGCTTGCATTGCAAATTACATCTTTCCGTGATATTAATCATGAGTTTCATTAGATAGGGTTCTTCAAAAGGATTTTTATCCGGTAAATGATGCGGTTTAGAGAAATCAAACTCTTGCTTAATTTTAATTTCCGGATTGGATTGAATTACTTGTAATTCTAAAAAGTTATCCAAGGCGCCTTTAACTTCCTCCCGCTTTTTAAGATCCTGACTATCAAGTATTTGTTGGAATGTACTTTTTCCATTGATCTTTTTTAAAACGGAATAAGCTTCCTCATCAATGAAATAAGACTCGTCGTTCTTCAAATCATAAATATTAATTTCATTATACCTTCGTAGGAGAACATGCCGAGGAATGTAGGGATAATGATTAGGATTCATTGAATAGACAAAAAATGCTAAAAATAAAAAGATTCAGCTAATAAATAAAAATTAAAATGCATAAGTTATTTTCTTCTCATAATTAAATACATTTCCCCCTTAAATAATCCTTAATGCCTTAGTTTGGGTATATGGAAAAGGGGAAAATTTGGCATAAATACACGATAATAAAAAAATGGAATCCTTTCCCGATATTAATCTTTTCATTTTATTTATAATTCTTACTTTCCCATTTATTTTTAAGAAAAATAATTTTTTTCCATAAAGTATGAAATTAAATAAACTAAAATCTATCGTAAATCAAGTCATGCGAGATTCATCCCGGACTTCTCACGGGTATTTAATTGACCCATTTTATCACGTTAAACCCAAAATCGAGATTATAATCGATTTAAAACGAAGGATCTTCACTCCCGATCTCATAGGAGATGATATTGAAAAATATTATGCCTCTATTATAGATTGGTTTCATGAGGTTCTAAAAAAAGAAGAAATTCCACTAGAGGTTATTGATAAGGCAATATTGATAATAAGCCCGAATGGAAAAGAGTGTATAATCGAAGCTAGAGGGCGAAAGTTTACTTCTAAACTAAATTTTTAGTATAAAAGAAGATGAAAACATTAAGATTTAGCTCTTAAATAAAATTAAAATAATTAAGATATTTTCATCTCATAATTTAAATAAAAATTATTCCTGACAAACAAGGTATAAAAATGAAAATAGTTGAAAAAGGGCCATCCTCTACCTCAATTGAGGAAAAAATCCCCATGAAATCAAAGTTCTCTTACGGTATCTTGTACTTTGCACACGTGGTCTTATCGGGATTGGGATTAGGTCCGATAACATATTATTATAATGTTCATTTAGGTTTAAGTGAATTTTATACGGGGCTTGCTTGGCTAATATTTATCGCGTGGAACGCATTAAATGATCCCCTTTTTGGATTTATAGAAGATAGGACCAAGTCAGAGAAGTATGGAAGAAGGATTCCTTATATAAGGTTTGGAGCGCCATTTTACGTGATCTTATTTATTATCTGCTGGTTTCCCTTAGTCGGTTTGAATGACCAAGTCGCGCTATTTTGGTATTTTTTATTCATACTTTTTGCTTTCGATACTATCTTTACCATCGTGGGGTTAATAACATATTCGATGCCGGCAGAAATGGCAATTACCTCAAAAGCAAGGGCCGGAGTAATGATTTTTGTTTCTATCTTTACCGGGCTTGGCACGCTGCTTACTTTTTTACTTCCCTCTGTTCTACTAACGGGTTCAGATGCACCTCCTATCGCCGTATTCCAAAATACGATGGTCATTCTTGGAATTATCTGCGGTGTGATCATTTTCATTGCAAGCTATTATATAAAAGAAAATAAATATACTTACCTAGAAGAACCTCTAAGTTACTGGAATTCGATCAAGGAAACTTTTAAAAACAAGCCCTTTTTAATTTTTGAAGTAGGGGCTTTCTGCTTAACCGTAGCACAATACACGTTGACGGGTGCGGTATTTTATTATCTTGATTTCGTGCTTGATATTGGCGGTGTCCTTACCATCGTTCCACTCGTTATCTTTTTCGGCATGATATTTGCCTTCACCATAGTTTTCAATAAATTTCTTGGAAAATATGAATTAAAAACAATATTTTTTTGGACGATTATATTTACGGGTGCAGCCTTTTTCCTTTTCTTCTTCATCGGGTGGAATTTCTTTACAGCCATAATTGCCATGGTCCTTTTAGGAATCGGATATTCAGGACAGACCATGACAATCCAGATGGTTTTGGCGGATGCCATCGATTACGATGAGATGCGTACCGGAAAACGCAGAGAAACGAGTTATTCTGGGGTGAGCGCACTTATTACTAAGCCCGCAGTTTCCATTGCTCCTTGGTTATTCTTGACCATAATTTCTTCATATGGGTTTATTAATGTCCCCGGTACGGAACAATCCTATTCTGCTAAGCTGGGTATCATGATAGGAATAGCCCTCATTCCAGGGATCTTTTCGCTTCTTGCTGCTATAGCCATCAAGTTCTTTCCTTTAGGTGGAGCAGAATGGAAAGAACAAAAGAATAAATTGCAAGCGATTCATATCGAAAAGGAAAAGAATTACTTGGATTATCTCAAGGAAAAACAATCTTAAGGATTTGCCAAGATAGATAAAATTATAAACTTTTAATTCATCTTTTTTTTAAAAATTTCTTTTTTTGAAGCCTTAATTTAAAGAACACGTTGAATAAACTATCATAATGACTGAAAATAATAATATACTGGAAGAGAAAAAGGTGAAAAAGTCTCAGAAAAAAATCAATATAATCCTGATTCTCTTTCTGGGAGTGATAATCGTAGTCACCATATTATCTGCACTTTATCAAAACGTAGGGAATGTATTCGATATGAGCAACTGGTTTGGTTCTGAAGCCCTTGATGCTATTCCTGTATATATAGCAATCGGTTTTACGATATTAGTATGTTTCATTGGAGCGATCATTCCTATTCCCGTGCCCTATGCCATTCCTATCACCGCTTTTACCGCAACTTGGTTACTATCTAAAGAAGATGCGTGGATATTGATTATATTATTAGTTCTATCTGCAGCTATTTCTAATACTTTGGGAGACATGCTAGATTGGGTGATTGGCAGAGGTACTCAGAGTCTAATCAGTCGAGAGTCTCATGAATTACAAAATCCGTGGAGTCAGCTTATTTTAAAGAAACCTAAATTAATTCCCTTTATAATCTTATTATTCGGAGCTACGCCCTTGCCAGAATCTATTTTATTAACGACATTGGGTTTCCTTAAATACGATAAGAAAAAGACGCTGATTTATTGTTTTTTAGGTAAAGTCATTATGATGGTATTCTTTGCTCTTTTGGGAGTCATTTCGTTAGGATTTTTGTCTATATTTACTATGGAAGAGGGCGGTGAAAACGGTTGGATAAGCGGAGTCGTAATGCTTTATATATTGTGGGTAATCATCGTGATCATGGTTAAATACAAGCCCAAAATAAAAGAAGAAAAAGAAATTTAAGAATCATGATCTAAATATTTCCCAAAACAAATATTATTTAAAGCTTTTTTTTTAAATAATTTTAAAATATAAGCTTAAGATTTTAGGGATATATACCATTTTTTTAAGAAAAGAAATATCACTTAAAAAATGCAAGTAACTGAAGATGCTAAACAAGTAATTCAAGAACAATTAGAGCAAACCTTAGAGAACGAAAATGCAGAACCAATTGTCATCTTGGTGTATCGATATTTCATGCGATCCTGATCAGGAACATCTTGCCAAATTATGGTACAAATGCTATCCGAAAGTGAAGTGAGAAAGTATGATAGTGTTGATAAATGGACGGAACTTAAAGTTGGTGAAAAAACGATTCAAGTCTACTTAGAACGACCATTATTTGGCGATTTTGAACATCCCGAAGATTTCATCATGGATGCCAAGATTTATAAAATGTTTAAATGGAGTAGAAACTACCTGTTCTTGAAATATAAATAACCATAAAAATATGACCTAATCTTAAAAATCTTAGAAGATTAGCGATTTCCGGTTGCCACCGTTTTTCCTTTTCTCTTTTTTTTTTTAGAAGTAAGTAAAAATAGAATGGTCATTTTCATCCTTTAGAGATCTTCTATTTTCCAAGAATAGTTCCCGATTGAAAATCTTCAATAGACACTTTAATTTTACCTAACTTGGGCAGCATATCAATAATTTGTAAGCTTAAATCATCTCGGCCAAAATGCGCCTTCAGTAATTCATAATCATCATTTCTAAGGCACTCATTTATTTTATCCCACATGTTATTGTCACATATTTTTTCATTCTCAACTTTCTTAGAAATCTCTTTCATTCATTTATTTCTAGATAAATGTTAAAAAAGGTAACTTTTTGATCACCCATCATTTTAAAAAATAATTTTGAAAGAGATAATAATCTGGTTTTAATTTGCATCCAAATTTTCTTCAGATTCTTTTTATAATATAAAAAATGGATTTGAAATCGCTTGGATCGTTCTTAAATGCATTGATCTCATCTTGGTATTTCTTTAATTTCTCCATTATCTGAGGTGATTCTTTATGCTTGATACGAAACTCTTTCATTTTGATTTCTAATGGTTGATAATATTCAATACCCCACGTATCCTCAGGTAATTCAAACATGTCATGTAATTCATATCCATCTTTTAAAATCATTTCTAATTTCTCTTCTTTCTTTTTCAGATCATCATGGATTACCATGAATCCATTGGGTTTTAATAAACGCTTGCAATGTCTTAACGCTTTTTCAAACCCAATAGGACCTACAGCACCTTCTGCCCATATTATATCAAAACATTCCTTAGGAAAATTTACATCAAACAAGGAGAGATTTAAAGCTTTAATCCTCTTGCTTAAATTTGAATCTTTAATCTTCTTTTTGAATTCACTTATAGCATTTTGGTCAATATCGATTCCGATGATCTTCCCATTACTTAATGTGGCTAATTCTAAAGTTGGAATTCCCGAACCGCATCCTATATCTAATATGCAGGGGTTTTCTAAATTTGGAAGCATCTTAAATGCTTTTCTAGTATATATTAGAAAGGATCTTCTAAATTCATCTATTTTCAATTCTTCTTCAATTTTTTCCATTCCTCTTCACCTATTTTTCTTGGATTATTGAGTAATATACGAATTAATCCTCCTTATCTCTTGCGAACTCTTAAAAATAAAAGATCTCCTATAGGAGAACAAAAATCTTGTCAATATATCAAAAGAGATTAAAAATTATCTCTTAAAGATTGAATCTACATCTTTGATTGATGTTTTTCTTTTTATGAATAAATTATATAATCCTATATACCAACAGAGGATATCATAAGGAGTTTTTGACGAAAAAATATTCTCTGCCAATTGGCTAATCAAGGTAACGGATGATTTAGTAAATTCTTTTTCCACATGTAATTGACGTTCTGCCAATAACCAACAAAGGATTTCATAATTATATTGCCGTTGCCACACGTAGTACGCTGCTACGCTTATTTCCTCAGTAGGTATATTATGCTTTAATTCCATTTTTCATCACGACCATGATTTCTTATATTTCATGGTACTAAATCGATCTTTCATCATTCTATTAAAATGAATATCATTTCATTCTTATATTTCTTCACATCTGTTACTTTTTTAGTTAACCTTCAATTCAATTGTATAAAAATTTCCAAAATCAGATATAAAAGCATATTTTAAACTAATTTACCAGAAAACGTGAAATATTGTAAAAGTTTTTTTACATCTATTAGATTTTTTAATTATCTACTTATTTTTAATTATTATAATTATATTATTTAAGATTTTCATTTAAATACTCATCATGGGCTTAAATGAAGAAAGGATCCAAGAATATTTGAAAATATTTGCCTTCCCTAGATTATCGGGAACAATTCATGAAGATAGAGCTTTTACTCTCGCCAAGGAAGAGATTAAAAAATTAAATTTACCTCTTGAAACCCAATCTTTTAAATTCTCCACTTTTTATTCTCGTATTTATCCTAAAATTGCTTTTCCCACAGCATTATGGATTATATTTACACTCTACTTGAATTTAAGCGGGATATTCGTGTCCTTAAGCCTTATCATTACATTCCTCTTTTTTCTTCCGTTCTTTATCCTAACAAGAAATCCCGAAAATATCCGAATCGGAAAAGTACTTGATTCCCAAAATTTATACATTAAATTGAGTGGACAAAAATCCAAAGAAATGGAAGGTGATAAAACCAATAACGTCAAAAATATTTTCTTCATTGCTCATTTGGATTCTAAAGGGCAAAGAGTTACGGTAAGATTGCGATTTATCAGCATTTTCTTCTTTATAATTTCATTGCTTGCTTGCGTAATCATCATTTTATTAAAGAACATCATTTTACCCCAACTTGCACGGTTATTCTATTATATCGGTGCTTTTCCACTTGCTGTTAACTTAATAACGCTTGCGATCCTTGCTCTTAATACTATTAATAATCAATCTAAAGGGGTTATTGATAATGCTTCTGGTGTGGCATGCGTTTTAGAACTCATGGACTATTACTCTCAACCTCCTAACACTGAGAAATTGAAAAAATTGAATTTGTGGTTCGTTCTTACGGGGGCTGAAGAAACGGGCACGATGGGAATACGATATTTCTATAAAAAGTTAAAGCAAGTGGATCCACGTCGAACAATTGTTAATAATTTTGAATCTTTAGGAAAAAAAAGCGTGGGGATTTTTATAGGAAAAAATAATTTAGAAAATAATCCAGATTATCTCAAACTTTTTCGCTCTCATGCTAAGAAAAGAGGTTTTTTTACATATATCAGCAGGATTAATCGTGGTGTCCATACTGATGGAATCTATCTATTCAGAAAAAAATTTAATCTCTTCGAGTTTGGAAGCCCCGAAGCAGGTCAATACATGCACTCTAAATACGATTCTCTCGAAAATGTGGATGCCCACTTGTTAAAAGAATTATGTGAATTCATCGTAGAGCAAGTAAAGTTTTTTGAAATAAAAAGTTAATATTCAAGTGTGTTTGAAAATTTCATTCTATCTAATTCCATTTTAGCGGTTTATATTCTTTTGAGGGTAATGAAATGGTTTGCTGCAAATTCTGCGAGGTATAACAGGCTAACACGGTTTCTAATCCGGCTCTCCCGTCATGGATGGTCGGTATCCATTCCTTAGGAAACCCAACATCCTCATTTGAGTGGCCTAAAACCTGATTAATAAATGTGCGTATTTCTCTAGCATAAGGCAAGCTCCAACGGTCTTTTGGAAAGGTAATTTTAACTTCCGAGGGTTTACTAATCTCTTTTTCTCTTGAATATTTCCTTATAGTCATCGGTTTTCTCTTGTATTCATTTGGAACATCAAAAAAATACGTGCCATTAATTCCATGAACCTTACCCCCTTCTTGACCAAAGACTTCACCAAAAAATGCTTCAGAACGTTCTATTACGGCGGTTACCTCGCTATTTTTAAACGATAATAAAATGATTGAATGATCTTCGTTGACCCTACTCTTGCGTATTCGCCGTATTTGCGCACTAACGTTTTTTATTTCCCCAAACCACCATCTAAATAAATCAAAATAATGGGGCCCATGATCCAAAAGATCTCCCCCTCCGCACCTATTATCTGCAATTCTCCATAATCCCGCTTCTTGAATCACATCATTTCGGGGATTAGCTCCTAAATCAGGTATGGATTGATACCAATGAAGGGAAGCGTGAAAAATCTCTCCGATCTCCTTTTCCTTGATCTTCTCCTTTATGAATTGGAATCCCAAGTCAAATCGTTTTTGAGTGGCCGTTTGAAATATTACACCATTTTTCTGAACGGCTTTAATCATCTCATCCACTTCCTTTAAACTTATACCAATCGGTTTTTCACATAGAACATGCTTTCCGTTTTTAGCAGCTCTTATTACTTGCTCAGCATGAGCCCAATGAGGAGAACAAATGCTTACAGCATCAATATTTGGATCATCTAATAAATTGTTTGCGTCTTTATATGTTTTTGATACTTTATATTGCTCTTGGGCGTATTTGAGATGAGAATCGAGGGGATCAGAAACTGCCACAAGTTCTACAAGCGGAGAGTCGCGGTAGATCGGTAAGTGAGCAATATTCGCAACCGTTCCGCAACCAATAACGCCAACTTTTAGCTTATTATTAGACATTTTGCTTACCAATTTAATAATACTATCTAAGGAAATGTATAAGGATAAAAAAGTTTTTTCTGATAATCATCATTTTTTCTTTTTAAGGTTTTAATTTATCTCTTAATCCACCTTTAATCTTTTAGATGTAATTGAATTTACCTGTTAATTTTATAACTCATGAATGAAAAAGAAAATCTTCTTTTATTTATCGTCTTGTTGGGTTAATTTTGAGCTGTTTGAAAGTGTATGCATCCCTTCTTTTCTCCAGTTTTTGAGAAATAGAAGCGCGTTTTTAACTTTTTGTTTAAAAAGGTTTATTTAGCTATATTATGATATTACAATGTATTCTAATTATTTTTGTGCAAGCTATATAGAAAAATATTAAATTTCTAAGTGTACTTCCTTTCTTACTATATTTATCTTTATTACATTAAATAAAATTAAAAGAAAAGCTAAATAAAATGGGAAAAATTTACACTTTTTCGATTAACCACTCTCTCATAATATCCGTGTTTTTGGCGCTTATATACATCGCTTTTCAAATAATAAGTGGACTCTTCATGGCTAACTTTGTTAGTTCCCTGCAATACATTTTATTCTTATGGATTAGTTTCGCCGTTACCTTTGGTTTGAACCTCATCTTGTTGCTTATTATCGTCCCTTTAGGATTTAACCTTCCTAATGGAGATACAACAGTTAAGACGTATTTAGAAGGAATTAAGCTGGATAGAATAAATCCTTGGAAGCGTAATATTGGTTTAGTGGTTATATTTGTGGTGATATACTCCCTAAGCCTTTTAACGGTAGCTTTACTCTCGGGAACGTTCATTTTTGATCCATCCATTATCTTCGGATGGCCGGAACCAGGTAAACTGGGAATCTTCATTTTTGTTCAATTGCTCAGTCCGGGAATTTGGGAGGAAGTTGCATTCCGCGGCGTGATCTTGACCTTACTGTTTAAAAAGTATTCTACACGCAAAGCAATCACCATTGATGGGATCATCTTCGGATGTTCTCATTTTGTAAATCTCTTAACTGGAGCAGATTTAATCATGACCCTTCTTCAAATAATGTTTGCTACCACCATAGGATTTGCCTTCGCATACTTGTATTTCAAAACGGAAAGCCTAATTCCCTCTATACTCGCTCATTACTTAGTTGATAGCATTGTTCCCTTATTTCTAAATGTAAGCAATCCCAATATAGTAGTGGTTATAATATCTACCCTCACTCTTTTCGTAACTCTCGCCCCTATACTTAACATTCTTATCATAAAAGCGGTCGTGAAAAAACAAGAAGATTGACAAGGTTAATGGACCAAAATAAATCAAACAACTTTTTTTCTTTAACTTTCCAATAAAAAATGAAATTATTATTCTAGTGAATCTCATTGGAGGATTTCAATCATTTAAAGGAATTTTTCTTTCTCGGGTGTTTTAAATTAAATTGAAAGAGATTGACTTTTCTAAAGTCAAGCTTAGAGGTTGTTTTGGCAATCCCTAAAACCAAATTTGTGAATGGGTTAACATTATAATAAAAAATTAAAAAGAAATTAATTAGAGAAATATTTTTTAACAATCCCCGCCACATTTACACGAAAAACCAGAGCAATCTCCACCACACTTACATGCTTGGATGCTGGAGCAATCCCCTCCACATTTACATGTGGCGTAGGCAATCTTTTCTTTTCTTACGATTCTCATTTTGTTGGAACCTTTTTTGTTTTTTCTATTTTTTTTGGCGAACCACGATGAAAGTTAAGTTCGTTATAAGAATAATTGAGGGGAGAATATTTAAATGGAACGGTTATAATATTAAATATGAAAAAGATATGAATAGATATGAACAATTGGGGGAAAAATTGGGAGGGATTGGGAGTATGACGCATTTCGAGTAGAGTATGAAAAATGAGGAAAAAATTGAAAAAGGTTCAATTTTAAATTTCTAATTTAACTTATAATCCATGAAGCTTATAGCATTAATATATAGATTTAGACGCGATTCTTTTAATATTTTGGACTTAAAAATTGTTTAATTGAGATTAAATGCTAACTAAACATAAATAACATTTAACATTAAATTTTATTAGAGGTTGCGAGAACGAAATAATATAATTTTAACAGATGAATAAAACGGATTTAGAACAAGAAGTAGAGATATCCGTTGGCAAAATTATGAAAGGTTACTTGCAAGTAAGCGATTTCGATGCTTCAGCTCAAACTGCCGAAAAGGTTGAAAATATTTTTATGTGTATAGCAAAGGCTTGTTTAGATTCATATTTCTTTTAACAGACATGATATTATCTTACAAAGAGTTCTTAGATAAAGAAATCAATTTAGAAAATTTTCATAAATAGTGATTATTAAAGGCTAAAAAAAGTTAAAAAAAACTTCAGTACCGCTTTGCTAAAAAAAGAGGATTTTGTCTTTTCTTGGCTTCTTCCCCTTGTTTATTCACAATATTGGATTTCGCTTCCTTTTCCTTAAAAAAAGGCTATTAAATGCATTTTGCCATTTTGAAAACGGCATGTTTTCATCTGAACTCGCAAAGCCTTATATTTTTTTAGTTGAGGGTGCCTTATAAAATCACTAGGACTAATTTTTTACAAAAATATATAAATAGGAGATAAACATAAAAAATAGCAATAGAGAATCAAATTTTGGCTATATCGTTTAAAGGTACGAAGTACTAAATATTGCAGAGATATTCAAAATTCGACGAGAAGCAAATCTTGAATACTTAAAATCAGCTCGCTATAGCATTATCAAAAGAAAATGCTTTCAAAAAAGAATGGGTTTGATAATTCCCTAGGGCTGAATCATCCCAGTGTGGCGCAAGTATTAGCAATCGCAGAAGAAATTCTAAATGAGAACCGCATATTAGATACGAATCTGCTTTACGAAAGAGCAAAAAAGAAATTAAATATTCCCCGAAAAGGCCTATTGACTATCATTCAGTACCTTGTGGACACAAAAGTTTTAGTAGAAGGGTCTAAATTTACTCGAGAGACAGTCCTTGAGAATCCTCATAGGAAGAGAATCCTGGGATTTATAACCATGAATATCGGAGCTAATTTCTCCTTTATCCGAGATTCAGTACTATCCGATGCTGAATCGGTTAGCGGGAGCTCGGGACAATTAGTTTGGCATTTAGAAATGCTGCTTAAATTCCATTACATAAAAAGGATCAAATTCAAGAATAATACTATTTTCTTACCAGTTGGCATGGAGGACGAGGTAGGAATCATGTATTACATTTTAAGAGATGGGATTAACCAAAAAATCATGACCTCCTTTTTGACTGAAGAATGTATTAAAAAATCAAACATATATAAACTCATAAACGAAAATAGAGAAAAGGTATATTATCGGCTTACCATTTTAGAAGAACGCGGGATGATTGTCAATTCGGATGATAATAAAAAAGAGTTATGCCTTAACAAAGTAACAAAAAAAAAGTTACAAAAAGCATTAAATGAGATTTCAAGAGTAATGACCTAAAATGCAAAAAATGAAATTATATAAAATTCATGGTGAAATGAGAAAAAAAGTTAAGCAAAATAAAGAGGGTTAATATTTAGATGGATTTAAATTGGACCCCCGAGGTATTCAGTAGCTTTATTGGTAGTTTAACGGGATTAATTTGTGTTATTTTTACATATAAGTCTTCTCGAACAAGAAAAATAAGGTCATTAAACTATATTCGATTGTCTTGGATTTTTTCTGCTTTGTTCCTTTTCTTAGATGGAGCTTCAACTCTTTATTTAAATATTCCAATTAATTTAATAGCAGTAATAGTACTTTTTCCAAGTACATTATTAATTATAATAGCCATTAATTATATAACAAAAGAGTCCTACTTATCAGTGAGTTTAGTCTTTATTTTTGGAGCAGGTATTCTACTTTGTTATTTAGCATTCCAACCAGGATCAGTAATACAAGTCGTAGAAATGGGTTATTTAAAATTGGAGTGGACCGGTTTATTTCAAATTATCGCTATTTTTTTTGAGCTTGTTAATATTTTTTACATTTTTTATTGGGGATTAAGAACCTGGAATAATGCACCTTATTCCATTAAAAGAGATGCGAACCAATTTTTTATCGGAATACTTTTTCTTTGTATTATTTCTGTTCTTTTTTACTTTTTAAATTTTTGGATTCCAATTTTAATTATTTTTTCTGATGGTTGCATTGCTATTGGGCTTCTAATAATAGCATTTGCGATAGTGAGAGAGCCAAAACTTTTATATATTTTACCTTTTACATTGAACAGACTTCTGGTGAAAGATCGCAATGGATTCCCCTTATATGATTATGATTGGTCCGAATCCAATGTTAATGAAACACTATTTACGGGATTCATTAACGCGATTCAAGTCATGAGCACTGAAATTATCAAATTAGGGGGGGTGGTGGATGTAAATTTAAAAGAGGGGATCTTAATTCTACATGACTCGGAGTATATTACAGTAGGAATCGTTGCTTCAAAATCCTCAAAATTATTAAAAAATGCTTTATCGCAGTTTATCCGAGATTTTGAATTTAAGTTTTTAAAAGAACTTGAAGAGTCAATTATTGACATGACGGCGTATGCTTCTGCTGTTGAGTTAATTGAGAAATACTTTTCGAACTTTCCGATAAGAATAAAACAACATGAGCAACCCTCTCTATTGATATCCTCCAAACATGCTTCCATACCCTTAGAATTAGAAAATAAACTCACGAACATTTTCCCGGACGAGAACGATTTGGAGGTTATAAAATCGGAATTAATAAGAGCACCGTTTGGTTCCCTCGATGATTTCCTCAAATTACACAAAGAATTGAAGAAAGAAGTAAATCTTTCTTCAAATCAAGAACAATAAATTGAAGTGGCACGCTATTCTCATTCTTATAAGTTCGGAAAATGAGTTCACTTAAAAATTATAAGGACGTATTACTTAAATTAGAAAAACTTACAATTTTACGATTAAATAGTTTGAGCACTTAATTAGAGGATTTAAATAATGGATAAACCCATACAATCGGGAGAAGATTATAGAGAAAGTTTGCGCAATAGAAACATTAAGCTGTATTTATTTGGAGAACTGATAAAAAGTCCCGTAAATCATCCCATAATTAAGCCTTCTATAAATGCATTAGCGAAAACTTATGATTTGGCAAACGAGGATGAAGAGCTTGCCACGGCGTACTCATCAATTATAGGAAAAAGAGTAAATCGCTTTTTACATGTTGCAGAAAAACCAGAGGATTTAGTATTTCAAAATAAGATGCAGAGAAGGTTAGGGCAGCTTACAGGCACCTGTTTTCAGAGATGCGTGGGCATGGATGCACTTAATACCCTTCATTCGATTACATTTGATATTGATAAAAAATATCATACTTCTTACCATCAGAATTTCTTAGGATTTCTAAAGATGGCTCAAGAAAATAACGTCGTAATAGGAGGCGCCATGACAGATCCTAAAGGAGATAGAAGTAAAAAACCTCATGAACAGGAGGATCCCGATTTATATGTTCACGTAGTAGAGAGAACTGATAACGGCATTTATATAAAAGGAGCAAAAGCCCATCAGACAGGCTGCATAAATTCCCATTGGTTAATTATAATGCCAAATACGAGTCTCTCAGAGGAAGATAAAGATTATGCCATAGTGGGCGCGATTCCCGTGGATGCTCCTAATATAACGTACATTTATGGAAGACAATCAAATGACTTGCGTCATTTGGAAGGGTCTCAGATTGATACGGGCAACTTTTCTTTCTCCGGACAAGAAGCTTTAATTATTTTTGACCGCGTTTTTATTCCCAATAATCTAATTTTTTTGAATGGAGAATATGAGTTTGCTGCTCCATTGATTGATAGGTTTACCAATTATCATCGCCGTAGTTATGTTTGTAAGACGGGTTTAGGAGATGTTCTAATTGGAGCTGCAGCCACAATTGCTGATTATAATGGAGTGCCTAAAGTAGCTCATGTAAAAGACAAGCTTGTAGAGATGAATTGTCTAAATGAAACGATATACGGAACGGGAATCGCATCTTCTTATCAATCTTATCAACTTGATTCTGGTGCTTGGATCTGTGATGAGATATTATCCAATACGTGTAAACAGCATGTTACTAGATTTCCTTACGAAATTTGTCGATTAGCTCAAGATATAGCAGGTGGGTTGATGGTGACGCTTCCCTCTGAGAAAGATTTTAAAAATGAAGAGGAAAGTCCCTTGCTCCATAAATATCTAAAAGGACGGAAGGATGTTCTCGTAGAGAATCGAGTAAGGATCCTTAGATTAATTGAAAATATGACTTTGGGCCGAAATGCCGTGGCGTATTTAACAGAATCGATGCATGGCGCGGGATCTCCTCAAGCCCAGAGAATTGTCCTCTTTAGAAAGATGGAACTGGAATTTAAAAAGAAGCTATCGCAAAATCTTGCTGGGATTGAGATTGAAAAGAAAACAATTAATGAGTTTCCTCAATTCTACAAGCGAGTTTTTAGTAAAGATTAGCATGAAGCAATCTTAAGATTTTAAGTTTGATTTCACCAGTTTTACTCTTTTTTACTAAATTTCATTCTAATTTTTGGGAAAAAAGCTCCAACATTTTGCTTATAATTAATATAAGAGTCGCCAAAACGCACTATTAAATCTTTCTCTTCAAAATAGCTAATAATTAAAATTAATATAATCACGCTGGCGGTGACCCAAACAATGAGAAAAAGTGAATTAATAGAAAAAGCTAAAGCAATAAAGAGTGAAAACTCGCCTAAGTTTTGAGGATGACGAATATATTTATAAATTCCGCGGAACATCTTGGTTTCTTTAGAAGGATGTAAGCTCTCCTTGCCAGCATCTTTCATTCCCTTTATCAAGAGTAATACACTAGGAATGCCAATGCAAATTCCAATAACGATACCAACAAAGATATTTTGGTTAATCAACCAACTTAATTCGGGAATTGGAAACCAAATCCATAGGAAAAGGCAGATAATCATTCCTAATTCGAAAATTCCAACAAAACTTCGGCACCGAGCACTTACCTCCCACGCTTTTTCACCCCGCTTTTTCTCTCGGGTAACTGGCATAGCACCGATTTTAGAAAAATAAATTATCAATATTACAAAAACATTAAAAAAAGCGAAATTTAACCATGCTATGAGCAATTCTAATCACGATCTTATTAGGAGGAGGTATATCTTCTATTCAATTAATCAAATAGAAGAGACTTTTATATTTATTCTTAATTTCAAATAAGAATTTTAGTTATCAATATACGTAAATATTATTTAAATATTTTGGAAATTAAATTTCAAAAATTTAGACCGAGTATATTTTAAATAGAGTCTCCTAATTAACAATGAGAATATATACATTTTAAAACACAATTGTTAGAACGCATGTGATAGAATTTATCAAAAATTTTTGTCACTTCTTAAAAATTAATGTTATTTACAAATTTCTAGAACACTTATTAAAAAAAGGTAATGCAATTAAAGAAATCAAAAAAGAAAGAAAAAAATACGAACTATTATTTTAAAAGCCCAGCTCTTTTAACTTAACTTTATTTTCAAGCACTTTATCTTGAGTCAGTGGATAAAAGAACCAGAATAAGAGCGTTCCTAATAACAGAATCAGCATTGGTATCACTCCCGCAAGAAAGCGAATTCCCCAGACAATTGGTTGCATATCTCCTACCACGGCGGCCATATCGGCATAGGTTTCATAGCCCGGCACGAATCCCGTGATATCATGAACAGCTGCGATGCATAATTCATCGATAGTAGCCCCCACCCGACTTATTAAAGCAATAGCTCCTATCAAAATACCCTTTTGGTTTTTGCCCGTTTTAACAACGAAATCATCTACCACATTTGCAAGGATCAAAGTCCAAAAATAAATCCACATACACCCCATTGCGAAGCCTAGAATAAAGCCAATGATGAGCAAATCGATTAATCCATAGAAAAATGTCATTGGAATGAGGGCTATGCAAAATACAATCCCACCGATGGTTAAAACTTTCTTATTATTTTGCATTTTTTTTTGCAGTCGCATCCAAAAAGGTATCGAAACCAAGGCTCCTATGAGAAAAACAGCAAAGATTAAAGTAACGGTGTCGGGATCAGCTTGAAGAACGAAAGTAGTTAAATATATGACATTTCCCATCATGAGGTTCGAAGCTGCATTAAAAGCAATGAGTGTAATGATGAAGACCATGAAACTTTTCGTTGTAACCACTTCATATAATCCTTTTAAGAAACTGCTTTTTTCTTCTTCTTCTTTCTTTGAATAATACCGATCGATGATATATTTATCTTCACGAGAACCCGGCAGCCATAAAATGCAACTAACTATTCCAATGGTAGCAACTAGCGCGCCCATTAAAGCATATGCTTCCCTTCCTTCTCCCGCACCTAAAAAGAGGGGTGGCAATAACATTCCCAATGCTTGGGCAATCATGTCTATGACCCCGAAATATCCGGAAAGGATCCTTCGTTCATCCTCAGTACGAAACTTATCCGGTCTCAGAGCAGCAATATTTACATTAACGAGCGTACCAAACGTGTCAAACATGATTAAAGAAAACAAAAGCCAAAAAAAGACGGGCCAAGGATTTACCCTTGCATCAATGTTAGGCGCTGAAAAGATGAGATAAAGGGAAAGGCACCAGGGTACAAACCCAATGACCAACCAGGGAAATCGTCGGCCCCATTTCCTGGTCCATTTAAAATTCCGGTCCACTAAAAATCCGATGATTGGATCGTTTACTCCATCATAAACTGCAAAAATAGTTAACCCCAATAGGACCATCCAAGCGCTTAATCCTAAAACAGCTTCATAATAGAAGAAGAGGAAAATAGTTTGAGCCGCACTCATGAAAGTTACGGTAAATTGGAAAGACGCATTAGAAGCATATATAAATTGAGAATGCTTTTTCTCCGGAATTTCTATATTGTCATCCATTACGAAGTTCACTACATGTCCTTTATTTTATATATTCTTTTTCAAAATTATTAGTTAAAAATATAATCTGATTTTATTCTATTTATAAGTATGGAAATATCATTAGAGTACCTCTAAATGATAAGTAGCACGCAAGAGGCTGTTAAAAATACAGTAAGCAAATATTTTAAAAATAGTAATCGAGCCAACCAGGAACATTTACTTCTTGCCTAATCATGGAGCTTTTCTTTCAAAAGGTCAAATCCTTGTTTTATATCGAGAATTAGAGGAAAAGGAAGGGAATCCGTAATTAAGACCAAAAAAAGAAATCCGTTTTTTTAACTTTTAAATTTTTGGAACATCCTCTCGATTTGTTCATAAGAACCCAGTAACTCCTTCACTTCCGGTTTTTCCAACCCCTCTAGGGGATCTCCTTCGTAAAACGTCCTCCCATCTTTTAAAATGAGGCAATCCTTCGCCCATTTTTCCGCAAAAAAGAGGTTATGAGTCGTGAATAGAATGGTCATTTTTTCCTGCTTTCGCAAGGTTTCTATAATTTTGATGTGATTCAAAATGGACTTGAAATCTAAGTTTGCAAAAGGTTCATCCAAGATTAAAAGTTTTGGTTTGAGCACCAGCAAGCCTGCTAAAGAGGCTCTTTTCTTTTGCCCCCATGAGAGGTTAAACGGAGAAAAATTCTTATATCCCAGCAGATCAACGGCTTTAAGAGCCCATTCGGTTCTTTCTTGCACTTCTTCTTCAGGAAGCTTCAAATTCCTGGCACCGAATCCCACATCTTCTTCAATAGTTGGAGCAAAAAGTTGGTCATCAGGGTTTTGAAACAAAAATCCAATTTGTTGGCGTATTTTCCACAAATCAAGGCGATTTCGGGTCAAGGGAGTCCCAAATATTTTAATCGTGCCGGATTTAGGTTTTAATAAACCGACTAATAACCGCAATAGGGTAGATTTTCCCGCGCCATTATTTCCCAAAAGGGCAAATATGGATTCATTTTCGATGTTAAGGTTAATATTTTCGAGACTAAACCCAGATCCATACTGAAAATTTAAATTTTCCACGTCTACGGCAAGAATAATTTGAAAACCTCCATGTAAAATTGTTGTAAGTTAATATAATAGATGAACAAGCTAACTAAAAGAATAAAGAACCCTATAATTAGTACATCCCAGACTTTTATTTTCTTGGGTGCAAAGGTAATTTTTCCTGAAAAACCGCGCATTTTCAAGCTTTCATAAAGGCGTTCACTACGTTCCATGTTGACTATAATGCTTTTTCCCATAATGTACGCATGTGCCTTTAAATTTTCCCAGTATGTGATTACTTTCTTGCCTCGTAACTCTTGAGCTTCCAAAATCTTCTTGTTAGATTCGGCTAAAATGGGAATGTAATGTAGCATTATCACGAGACTACCCACAAAAATCGAGGGGATTACCCGTGCTTTAGTTAGGGCTTCTATAAATTCGGAATAAGTAAAGGATGAGAAAAAGGACATGAAAATGAATATTGCCCCAAATATTCTAAGAAATAAAAGAATTGCTGAACTTACACCTTCTTGATATATGTTAATAGTAATCCCTAGGTGAATCTGGTAAATGACCGTGCTTCCTTCATATAGTGGAAGAAAGATGGTGATAAGAATTATAAGTGGCAAAACCGTTACGACTCTGCTAAAAATCCTTTTTAGATTCAGGCGGACTAAAAGGGTAATGATAAAAGTTATGAAGATTAAGGTAATGATTAGAAAGGTATCTTTCATGAATAAGAAGGGTACCACAAAAATAAAGGGTAAGATTAACCGCGTTAAGGGATGGAAGAAGGCTAAAAAGGTAGATTCATTTTCATGCCGAAAAGGTAACGTAGTATCCATTCTGGTCAATATTACGATAATTTTAATTCTATTTGAAAAATTGAAGTAAATGTATAATAGTCACGTTTGTTTTGCACCGAACACTTCAAAGAATGAAAAACCATGGAGTATATAAAAATGATTTATTATAAAATAAAAATAACCCCTACTCTTAATTTTTTCAATTCTCTCGATAATCTTCAACTCACTTTTTATTTTTAATAACGAATCTTTAATTCAGAAAGTTGGTGATTTTAAAATTGAGAGATGGAGCATGAGAAAATAACATTTTTAAATCCAACTTTTTCATCCTATTTAATATATAGTGTTATTAATTATCTTTAATTATAAAATGGGCTTTTTTCTTTAAAATAATCACTAAATAGAAGATTAACCTTAGGTTTCATACTATTTTATAAAATAGTAATATTCTTTAAAGATTTATAATTTATATTTTTTAATACTAAATAATAAAATAGTATTACTATTAGGGAACTTAGATAAATAAACTAAAAAGTAGTGAAGGTGATATAAAACGCACATACCAGATGGTCTTTTAGATCCCGCTACACTTATCGTATTATGGATCGTGTCAATAAGTGTCCTTGTAATGGGATTTTATAAAGTCGGCAAGATGTTTGAAAAAGAAGATTCCGAAAAAATGGTTCCATATATTGGAGTACTAGCTGCAGTTGTTTTTGCTTTCCAATTTGTTAATTATCCCGTTCCGGGAGGAACTTCGGGGCATTTGATAGGGGGTACCATGGTAGCCATCATTTTAGGACCCTGGGCAGCCGTTATAGTCCTATTTTTAGTATTAGTCGTGCAGAGTTTATTCGGCGATGGAGGTATAACTGCCTTAGGGGCGAATACTTTCAATATGGGGATCATTTGTGGGATTTTAGGATTTTATATCGTGAAACTGATTATCGTTGGACTAAATAAGACGAAATTAAGCAAGCCATTAAAGGTTACTCTAGCTAGTGCCATCGGATCTTATATTGCTATCGTTCTTGCCGCTTTCGCTTGTGGGGTTGAGATTGGATTAGGTGGCATCATTCCAATGAATGTAGCTGTTCCAAGCATGGTATATTGGCACATGCTAATTGGAATTGGAGAAGCAATCATTACCGGTCTTATAATCTTTTATATTTATAAGGCGAAACCAGATTTGATAATGACTGAAAAACAATTGGGAGTAAAGCCAGTGAAGCCAGAAATAATAAAGACTGAAAAACAAGTAGGAGTGGTATGATAAATGAGTGCATTGAACAGATATAAGTGGCCCATCATCACGCTTATTGTTACAATTGTGGTATTAACGTTAATGATTGCCATTGGCTTGCCTCTTGGACTCATTTCCTCAGAGCCGGATGGATTGGAGAGAGTGGTAATTGATTCAAAAGGTGAATCTTGGCTGGAAGGGTTGAGCTCCCCGTGGAAACCCATTTTAGGTTGGATTCAAAGCGAGTATGTTGCCGGAATTCTCGGAGTGGTTTTGACACTTGTTATAATGATATCCGTGCTATATTTAATAGTTTACATCAAAAAAAAGAAGAGAAGCGCTTAAGTATTTTTTTATTTTTTCGTTCTTTTCCAATTTAGAGATACAATTCACATCAAATTTTTCTTAGTCCATTTTGGGAGGAAAGAGAAAACTGGGATGATATATTCTGTATTAGTATTATTAAGTTTATTTATAATTCATAAAATCACTCACCAATTGACAAATTTCTAATCATTCGTTCGCTTCATTCAAAAAGGAGTACATTTTCTGATATTCGTAAGTAGGAAACTAGAAGGAGCAAGATTAATGCATTCATATTTTTATTCGGTAATCTTGATGATTGTTTGAATAAGAGCTTTCCGAAAGCTCTCAAAATTAGTGCCTTTTAGAGCAGAGGTTTCAAAGTATCTCATGCCATGATCCTCTGCAAATTTTTGCGCCACTCGTGTTTCAATACATTTCTCTGAAACATCTAATTTATTTCCTACAAGGAAAATCTCTTTTGAATTAGAATTGCTAATAAATGAGAGCCATTCATCGAGATTTGAAAAGGAAATATAAAGATCGAAAGAAAAAACCAAAATAATGATCTCTGCATTTGTAAAAAATGTTTTTTGAAAGATCCGAAAGCGCTCTTGCCCTCCCAGGTCATAGAGCGTCGCGCATGTTAATCCTTCGTTCAAGACTTTCATGTGATGTAAATCAATCCCGCATGTAAAATGAGTTGGTTTTCTTGAATTTAAATTTCCTTCTAATCTCTTACACATGGTAGTTTTCCCGACAAACCCATCTCCACCCAATAGTATTTTACATGTTTTCGTTTTAATCTGTTGTTCTAGCATGATGATTTTGATAGAAATTATTTTTTGAATATTACATTAAAGTAAAGCAATAAGACTTAACCCTTTAAAAAAATTTAATTCTTTCCTATATGAATGGGATCAATTTTTCCGATCTTTTCAAAATACTCTCTATATTCTATATTAAATATTAAGAAGTATAATCAAATATTAAAAAGTAAATATAAAAACAGCTCAAATATTTGGGTTCTATTCCCAAAAAAATAGTAAAATGCTTTTGGAATGCCATCTATTAGAAAAGAAACCATTATTTTCAGCGAAATTTAAAAGGGCTTAGTTAAATCATCGCAAGATGAATTAAAATGATGCGCTAATGCAGTTAGTATTTATAGTAACTTATTTTAGAGCATCGAGAAAATGGAAGTATAAGTTCTTAATAGAATAATTGATCTAAGTTTTAACTTATAAAAGCACTCTTCTAATGATGAAATTTTGTCGCATGTTTTGCGTCCCTTAATTTATACGACATGTTATTTTTTGACGTCTTTGTATAACGTACTTTTTTTTTACTCCTTAAAATCATAAATTTTTAAATATTTCTATGTTTCAATTTAAATTAAGGAATTTTTAATTATAGTTCGTGAAAGAAACCTTTCGTGAAATATATTAGGGAAATTAAAATGTAGTAATAAACATCAGAATACCCTTTCTAACAAATTGGAAGGGAGTACTGGTATATTTCTCAATTTTTCATTTAAAAGATATAGAAAGATGGATTAGAACCATGCCATATAAGAACTGCAAAATTGTCCTCTGTGGATTGGGAGGTGTCGGGAAAACTACCATCGCTCAAGCGCTCGCTGGCACGTTAAAACTAAATGAAGATCGAAAAATGACCCCCGGAATAGATTTTCATCACCTTGAAATTGCCGAAGACTTGATAAGAATACAGCTCTGGGATCTTGGGGGGCAAGACCAATTCAGAACTTTCCAAGAATGCTTTTTCGAGAGCGCTCATGTTGTAATTTTGGTATTTTCTGTTTTAAGATTCCCTTCTTTTTTGAACATTGAGGAATGGATTCCGTTGATAAAGCAGGATAATCTAATAAAGACCTATTTAATAGGAAATAAGATTGATGATACACCACGTGTTGTAAATAAGGAGGAGGCAATAAAAATAGCTTCGGACTATAAAATGAATTATTTTGAAATTTCTGCTGTTAAGGGGTTGGGGTTTGAAGAATTTAGAACGGATTTAGTGACAACCATAAAAAGTGCTTTTGCCGATGTAGATTTACAGAATAAAGTATTCGATATTTCCTATCAAAGCGGCAAAGATTTAAGTGAATGAGAAAATTCTCAAAATTTTGATCTTTGATAGGAGCTTTTTAACTTGTAGGGAATGCTGGTTAATTATTTGATACCCCCGCTATTCCTATTGTCTTGGGCAAGTAATGAATGCAAGGAATTCATGGTCAAAAAGCATTAAAAAATAATATTCTACATGTTTAAGGCAAAAAGAATTAAACATGATATTAATTAATCGGTTTAAAATCCATTTTTGTTACAAATTCAATAAAAAGAACTATACAAAGAAAGTTGTCAACCTAAAGGAAGATTTTAACTATATTTTTCTTGAAGAAAAAATAAAGCAATTAAATCTAACTTTTTTCCAATAGTTAAAAAAAAAGAAGTAAAATTGGTTCATAGATGCCTTTGTTTTAGTAAATTTGTGTTTTCTCGCACGCGGTCTTTATTTAAATTATATATCCTCCATATTGAGAGAAATGCAATAAAATAGAAAATCATGGGAATGCCTGCCATGAGAAAACGAATTCCAAACTGTGCAAGAGGTGTCTGAGAAGTTGGTCCAGGAGGAAGTCCAGCAACATAACCGGTAAGAGGATGGATCACGGCAAATGAAACGGCTTGAATTATAATAGATAATCTTAAAAAGAAGATTGTGATCCCAGTTAATACTCCTTCTTCTCTCTTTCCCGTTTTTAGGATGAGTTCATCATAGACGTCTGACATGCTTGGATACATGAGGACCCAAAAGCAACCGATGCCAACTCCAATTAAAGCAATGAAAATCGTGCTTCCTATCAAACTACTAGTAAAAAATAATAACACGAATAATATCGTAGTGATTAAGGTTCCACAGGTGATTGCTTTTTTATTTCCCAATTTACGTCCTATATAGGTCCATACCGGTATCGAAGCAAGAACCGCCACGAGAAATCCTGCAGCAAGCACTGTTTCCAGCTGGGGATCGTCAGAACCGATAATATATTTATTCCAATAGGGAAGAGAAGAGAGCATCATTACAGTCAAGACTCCATGTCCCAAGCTAATCAAAATATACGCCACGTAATTCCTACTCTTTAATCCATATTGGAGAGTTGAAATAAAGGAGGCTTTTTCTTTTTGTTCTTCTACAATTTTTAGTTGTCTATCAATCAATTCCCTGTCTTCTTTCATTCCAGGTATTGAAGTCAGAGCTACACCAAAACCTATAATTGATACAACTAATGCGGCTACAATATAGGAAATAAGATCGCCATAGATAATGATCAAGGGAGGGATTAAAACCCCCATTGCGATGCCGACAACTCCCCACATGGTATTTTGAGCCCCAGTTCTGGTCCTTTCATGCGCGCTGCGGAATTTATCGGGAAAGAGCGCTAAATAATTCACAATAAAAAGAGAATAAAGGAGCTCAAAGACACAAATGGTCACCAATAACCAGATAAACATGCCAATCTGGTCCGTGAAGGGCACCGTAAAAATAAACAAATACACCCATACAAAAGATAGGGCTCCAATGAGAAAAAAAGGATATCGTCGACCAAAACGCTTCGTAAACTTGAACTTTTTATCTGAGATCCAGCCTAGAATGGGATCATTGACCATGTTCCAGAAACCATAGATTCCGAAGGCCAGACCGACCCAAAAGATACCCAGAAGCAACTCATTTTCATAAAAATCAATGACACGGACAGTGAAGGATGCCGTGAAAAAGTTATCTACAAAACCCGCCAATCCGTAGCTTACATACGTAAATAGGGGATAATTATATTTTTTTTGCTCTTCATTCATATTTTTTAATACCTTCCTAATATAATTCTAAATATATTCAGATGTGTAATTAATTTCGTTTTAAAGATTTAAATAATTTTCCTTTCATTCAGGAGCAACATTTCATTTTTCGAATTATATATTATTGTTGAACCTATACTTTATTATAGGGTATGAATTAAATTAATTATAATATTGATTTGATTTATAATTAACATTCAACAAATTGGAGTAAAAGGAATCATGGCCATATTAAAATGTGGAGTTTCTAAAAAAGATATTACTCCTAACTTTAACCAAGTAGGAGATATACAAGTAGCGGGATACTTAACCATGATGGCTCCGAAATTCAAATCCGTTCACGATTCCATTCATGCGCGAGCAATGGTACTTTCTGATGATGAGACTAAAATCGCATTAGTTTCCGTAGAATGTATAGGATTATTAGCGGACTTTATCGATAGAGTGAGAGATAGATTGAGAGCCCACGGTTACACGGAGCGGCAAATTTACATTTTCTCGACTCACACGCATGGTGGACCGGATACTATGGGGCTCTGGGGTGGTATAATTGGCAAGAGTGGCATCAACTGGAAATATCAATTCTTTTTGATTGATACGATTGTCAATGCAATTCTCGAGGCGGAAGAAAACATGAAGGAGGTAGAGATGTCTCGTGCAAAATCCTCTTTAGTACGTCTTGTAGAGAATTATAGAGATGAAAAGGTGGTTACGGGAGATTTAAATCTATTAAAGTTCATGGCAGGAAAAGAACTTGTCTCTTGCCTATGGACCTTTAGTGCTCAACCGGAAATAACAACTCGGGAGAATCTTGCCATATCCGGTGATTATCCGGGAATAGTATGCACGAAACTTGAAGAAGAATATGGTGGGATAGCATTATTTGGATTGGGAATTTGCGGTGGACAAGCCCCCATCTATTGTGAGCAAGGATTTGAGAAGATGGAACTTTTTGCCAAGGAAGTTTTTACTGAATTACAAAAAATTTTCCCCACGGCTAATAAATTAGATATAGAACCAATAGAAATTAGACACCGTAGAATAGAAGCTAAATTAGAGAATTCTGACTTTTTACTATTATTTACTTTGGGGATATTTGAACGAGAACTAATAAATGGAGCAGCCAAGACCACGGTCAGTAAAGTTCGGATCGGGAATTTGCATCTTGTTTATTTACCGGGAGAGGCATTTCCCGGATTATTTACCAAGACGCTAAAGGAAAACGCCGAAAAAGATATTCTATTCATTTGCAATGCAAATGATTCCATTGGTTATTTAATTCCCATTGAACAATATCGCTTGAAACCGCAAGTGTGGGTTGATGATATAGAGAACGGCAAGTTCATTGGGCATGAAACGGAAGCGGTTGGATTAGAAATTGCCAAAACGATTCGTAATGCCGTGCGAGAAATATTTTATTATAAAACTATTATGGGAATTGGTCCCCACGCAGATGATCTTACCATTTGGGCAGGAGGAACCCTCAAAAAGCTTACGAGTGAGGGCAATAAATTAATCTGCGTGCGAATAACGGACGATTACGGCGATTGTTACGGATTAACCAAAGAGCAAGGAATAAAAAAGAATCGGAAGGAAGTTGAAAAAGCATATCGATCAATTGGAGCCGGAGAAATCGTTCATTTAGATTACCCGACTGATGTTCTTGCTGGAGTTGATTATCTTGAATTACGAGGCAAGTTGATCTATTTAATAAGAAAATATAAACCGGACGTAATCGTTTCATTTGATTTGAACGGAACAGATGAAGAGAACATGGATCATATCGTAACGGCACAGGCCGTAAATGAAGCGTGTTGGCAAAGTTCTTTTGCCTTATATTATCCCGAACATCTTGAGGAAGGATTGGAAATTCATACCGTAGGAGAGCGCTATCTTTTTGCTCGAAATCCGACAATTGCTAATTTTCACGTGGATATTACTGATTTTGTAGATGAAAAGATAAAAGCCATCACGCAACAGAAAGAAGTCATGAAAAATTGGTTCTTCCAGAATAAGCTTTTAGCTCGGGCGAATCATTTATATATTGAATTACTAGAAGAAGACGTTCCTAACGCCATTAGAGTTAATTTATTGGTCAAGTTCGTGTATGGCGAAACCGGTCAAAAGTATGGCGTCCCATATGCTGAAGAATTTAATAAAATTGATGCAGGATTTCTTGAAGATCTTGCTTCTGATTAATTTTATTAATTTTTTCTTTTTTTTAGTTTTCCCTTTTAAAAGTTAATATAGTAACCCTTCCAGCAGTTGTAGAATTAATGACAAGTTCCATGATTCTTGATCTAGTTTTATTATAATCCTGATTTGCAAAGGAGAGTAAAATACTAATAAAAGAATCAAAATAATATCGTGCATGTGCAACGCTTATTTAATCCTTTATAATCCGCCCATTACGATAATTCCTGCAAAGATATCAAATATTGCAGTGAACACCACATAAATAATCATGAATAAACGATATTTTTTATTCTCATATTTTGAAAAAAATGCGATTAGAAAAATGAGTAATAGTACATTCAGAATAAGGAACATGAAATTTAACATTATACTTTCAAGCTATTTTGCTCTTTATTATTCTTATTATTTAGGACGGTATTAATCAATAAAGGAGTCCAATTTTTTATCATTCTAAATACATGATAAAACATGGAAAAGTAGCTTGCGAGAAAGAATTACTTGATTGTCCGTGAACCTTGCTACAATGCTAGTGAAAAAGCAGTGTTGCTCATAATTTTTTAACAAAATCTAAAATTATGTTTATTTTATCTTCATTAAGGATTAATTGAGGGGAATTATAAATTGAATAAAATAATCCTTCGGATTCAACATACCTCTTTATCATTTTCAACGCGTTTTCCAATTGATCCAAAGAAATATTCTGCTTTTCTGGTGAGATTGATAATTCAATATCTTTAAAGAATTGTTGAATAAGCTCCAAAGGAAAAACTGCTCTTTCCTCTTGTAGGATTAAGCTAATCAATATGTTTAAACCAATAATATTTCCATGAATATAATGCTCATGAGTAATCGACTCCAAGCAATAAGCCAGAAAATGTTCGCTTCCCTCTTCGGGTCTCGCATTTCCCCATTTCTTGGTTAATTCGACTTCTCGATAAAATCCATCTACTAATGCTTTTATTCCATCGTTCGAAACAGCATGAATATCTTCTTTAGCTTTCATCAAGTCTTCAACAATTCTTTTAGCATTAGTAAATACACCTTGATCAAATTTTTCATTTATCTCATTTCTTGCAATGATCCAATCACCTAATGCGGAAGTAATGGAAATGGTATCCGAAACCCCCGCCCTGTTAAGATAATTTGGAGCACTTTTTATTAAATCATAATCTATTAATATCTCTTTTGGGGCACTTTCTCCAACATATTTCACTTTATCAGCAATTCTCACGGCAATGGAAGAACACAAAAATGCATCCACGGAGATGATAGAAGGAATTAAAATGAGAGGACAAGATGAAATCTTTTCTTCTTTTAACTTCCATGCCATGAATTTTGCGGTATCGCATGCTGTTCCTCCTCCTAATCCAATCAGAGTGCATCCATTTATTCTTTTAGAGATTAAGTCTTTGTAAATTTTATTCAAATTCTCTAAAGACATCTCTCGATTGAAATTGAGGATTCTTGGCATTGTATTGATCTTTTCGTTAATGATCTTCCATGGTTCTTCCATGGTAAATACAGCATAATCATCAAGCGAATTTAATTTATCAATTGATAAATTATTCCCAAAAGTGGGTCTTGTTACCATATTCTTATTAAAATAACGTTTTAAGTTAAAAATTATGAAAAAAAGATCAAAAAAAATGATATTTAAGATTTGAATTTATTAAAGAGTTTCAACCCGATAATAAAAATTACAGCTGAATAGAGTAAAAGTAATCCTAGATTTATGAGCGTTTCTGGATTATTTAAGGGAAGCCCATTTAATAGGAGATTTTGTAGTGCGACCACTGCAAATCTCGGTGGCAACCAAGAAGCAATGGCTTGCATTTGTTCGCCAAATAATTCCACGGGAACGAAGATCCCTGAAAGCATCGATAAAGGAATGAGGATGATCCACACCCCTCCTCCTGCAGTATCCGGATCTTTAAACACCGGAGCTAATGCGAATGCCAAAGCTAAAATCAAAAAGGAAAATAATAGCATGGTTAAAATAATTCCAACTACGGCATCAAATAATGAATATACAATCGGGTTCCAGCCAAATAAGTATAATATGAAGGCACCAATTGCAAATTGCATGAATATCAACGTGATGTTAGATATAATGCTGGAGGAGATTATTTCCCAATTCTTGACTTCTGTTGATGATAATCGTTTGTAAATGCCTTGCTTTTTTTCATCCGTTAAGACGACTAATGCAAAAGTCAAGATCGTCATGGGCCCATACAAAACATAACCGGGGGCAGAGTATGTGATATTGTTCACCTTTCTGCCAACGGTGC
Source organism: uncultured archaeon (assembly GCA_964388035.1). Classification (GTDB taxonomy): domain Archaea; phylum Asgardarchaeota; class Lokiarchaeia; order Sigyniarchaeales; family SOKP01; genus JALGVJ01. The sequence goes on along the minus strand of CAYLZE010000006.1, from coordinate 69,838 downwards.
TCTTTTCTTCCGCTTCTAATTGTATTTGAATTGGGTCACCATTGATTATTCCGTCTATTACTTGGGTTATAATGTTTTTGATTGCCGCCTTTTCTGCGGGAGATACAGTTTGAAGGAAATAGATCTCGTATTGGATGGGGTCAAAAGGAGTGCTATCTGCAATTTCCCTGTCAGTCGTGAAGCTAAAATTGGATCTTAGCAAGTAATTGATAGAATAAAAATAGTTGTATGTTGCACTAATCACCTTTCCCATTACATAAGCATTTTGACCAGAAGTATTATTTTTTCTGTATAAATAGCTCATGTTAACGTTCCATTTGTTATCTAACCCCTTGAGAAAATTATCGTTAATTACCAGCATGGCATCATATTGATAATCATCAAAATTATTATAGATTTTATTCCCTTTGCCCGAAACATTTGTGAATTTTATCTCCGACGTCAAGGTGGATTCTAAACTGGCTAAATAACCTGCTTTTGAATATCCCAGGGTAGAATTGGAATTATCCTTATCCCAAAATGCCAATCTCAGGTAAGACCGTTGTTCCAAATCTTTCTCGAATCCTTGCGGAAAATAAACATAAGCAGAAATCGTACCGTTTAAGGATGCAGCTTTAGCGACTTCTTGGGTGGTATAATTAACAAGATTAATACCGGAAACATTCGTGGTGATAAAATTATTAATGAAGTCCAATTTAAAATTGGGGTGATATTTGTAATTGGCGGTGGTATTATCGTGATCGATCCATCCTACATAATATGTAGTCGTCGTGTCTTCAAAGTTGATGCCTCCAAATATGGCACCAATCATTGCATAATACACCACCGGAATAAGTATTAAAAGTCCCAAGGTTTTAGGGTTCCGAATGAATCTTAATAGGTTTTTTTTCACTAAAACAATTAATCGTATCATATTTTCACCTCTTTATCAATCTCTTAAGGACCTGCCGGTAAGTGCCAAGAACACGTTTTCTAGGCTATTCCGCTGCACGCCAACATCCAAAATTTGAAGGCCATTGCTAGTGAATTCTTTTATGATCTTACCCACCTTGCCCAACCCATCCATGGCACTGATTCGCGTCAAGTTATCTTCCTCAACATAACTTACACTCAAGACGTACTCCATGTTTTTAAGGTTTTCCATGGTTTGCATTAAACTTTCTCTCGGTCCTTCTATTTTAAAGGATAACAGATCCCCCTTACCAATACTCTCTTTTAATTCTTCAGGACTACCCGTTGCGATGATTTTTCCATGATCGATAATCGCTAGGCGATTTGATAAGGCATCTGCCTCCTCCATGTTATGAGTGGTCAGGAAAATGGTTTTATTTAGTTTTTTTAATTCAAATATATAATCCCATATCAGTCTTCTTGCTTGTGGATCCAATCCTGCCGTGGGCTCATCAAGGAAAATGATCTCGGGATCATGTACCAATCCAATAATGAGGTTCAACCTTCTTTTCATCCCTCCCGAAAGTTTTTGAACTTTTGTTTTGCGTTTCTCTCCTAATCCCACTTTTTCTATCAAGCGATTCACGCGTTCTTTCAGGGATTTAGAATCAACAGAGTACATGTTACCAAAAAAAATCAAATTTTCGTAAACTGTTAATTCTTCAAAAAAAATGTTCTCCTGAGGGCATATTCCGATACTTTCTTTCACCTTATTTTTTTCTTTTACCACGTCTAATCCATTTACTTCCACATTTCCTTCGTCTGGAGTTAGGTAACAAGCTAAGATGTTTATAGTAGTCGTTTTTCCCGCCCCATTAGGACCCAGAAATCCGAAGCATTCTCCACTATTCACTTCAAAAGAAATGTCATCGACGGCTTTTACGTCTTCAAAATATTTCTTAAGATGCTCAACTTTTATGGTTCTATCCTTATGTATTACCAATTCATCTTCTTTAATGACATATTTTTTCATTTCGGTCTCGTCCTTAATTTATAGATAGTTCATTCTCTAATTTTTTTTATTAAATTTATATTAAAAAAAATAATCTTATGTTAAGTAAACTTAACATTGAATTTAAATGTTATTCTTTAAATTTATCCTCCATTATTATATAATATACATATTTTTATTATCACTGTCAAATCTACTTAACAAGTTAAATTCTTTTTACATGGTGATTTTTTTTCAATTCTTTTTTCATTACCATTAATTATCAATTTTATATAATCCAATTTTTATTCATCTATTCCAAAGATTCTCCGCACTTTAAACAATATTTTGCATTTAAAGGTAATAGCTCATTACAATTTGGACATCTTTTTTCAAATACTTCTCCAGGAGAAACAAATGCAATTATTGTAAATACGATTAGTACAATTCCATAGATCATTGTTCCTAAGAGAAATATGCTGATTATTCCTACGGATGGTAATAAGTTCCATGTATTTACAAGCCATAATTCAAGAGAGAGTATTGGGAAAAAAATCCAGGCATATAGGAGATTAATTCTTTTATCGTGCACGTGGACGGCTATATACTTTTTCCAAGCTTCATGACCCACGTCTCCCGTGAAAATAATCAAAAAGTAGGGGATGGAAATTGAATATTTATATGTGGGATAAAAATATAGTAAATCTCCAATGATAAATACGATCCCGATTATAATAATGCTTAGGTATCCCTTAACGATTTCTTTAATATCTGTTGTTCTAATCGGAATTCCAAGCTCTTCCATGGATTTTTTGATGATTTCTACCTCAGTAAGCTCACCTTTCTGATCTTTAATTGCATCTAGGATGTGGGTTTCCACCATTTCAATTCTTTTTTTTAACTCGTCTTTTGGGAGGTAGTCCCAAGATTTTTTAACTTTTTTAATATAATTAGACATCATCAATTCTGCTTCTTTGTTCACAATCTACACCTCTTCATTTATAAAATGTTTAATTTGTGTATTAAAAAATGACCATTCTTTTTTCATTCTCTTTAATATTATGTGTCCAGCTTGGGTAATCTTGAAGAACTTTTTAGGTTGATTATCTTTGGTAATCCATGTAGATTCAATTAATTCTGCTTTTTCTAATCTTCTCAATATCGGGTATACGGTATTTCCTTCAATTTCAATTTCCGCTTCATTGAGATTCTTGATTAGATCATATCCGTATGTATTTTCAGAATGTTTATTTATGAAAGATAATATAGCCAACTCAAGAGTCCCTTTTCGAAGTTGCTTTATCCAATTTTCAATAATTTCTTCAGTTGTTTGGTTCATGGTTTGATCGATTTTTTTTAAATATTGTGCATGACACACTATTGATCTGTGTATTACACAGTATTTAAATCTTTGGTTTTGTAATATTAAAATTATCAAAGAAATCGTATAGCTTGTAAAATTCCAATTTTAGGATAAATTCTAATAATTCCCCTTAATTAAATTAAACAAATCATAATCAAGTTAACCCCATGATATTTTTTATTGAATCAGATACCGTGGATATTAGCAATTACACCATCAAGGATATTCCCGGATCTACAGGTCGTTTAGACGTAATTTCCCGTTGCGTGCTCGCCGCTTTAATGAATGATGATGGATTTGATATTAGCTCAGAAATCTGGGTATTTCTAAAGAAGTATGGAACCTTCATTTTCAACCCGAAAAAATTAATCTATGAGATTTTTCCCAAGAACGAGCTACAGTTTACTGATTATTTCGTTAAAGCGATTAAATCATATTATTCTATCAAGGAATTAAATAACAATCCTCTATCGGGAGTTGCCTACATTGATCAGGACATGAACGCTTCTCTCTCAAATTTAATGAGAGATGGATACAGAGCCCATGCATTGATGGAAAAAGGTATTAATATAATGGAAGGAATGAATAATAGTACCTCACCCCAAAAAATGGTATTCATTATAGGGAATCAAATGGGAATTTCTCATCGTTTTGAAGCTCATCTGTCAGAAAAAATTAAGGTAATAAGTCTGGGGTTAAAATCATACTTGGCTTCTAGTGTTATCCGATTAATAAAGATAATAATCTACCACGATACATAAATTTTTTATTCTAACCATGGTTTAAATTAAAATAATCCTCTAAAAAAAAGTTGAAAATTGAATAGTCAACAAGAACTTCCCGATAAGCGAAAAAATCAAAAGGAATTCATCGGTAAAATAATTGCAAAACCTGTAGAATTCTTTATCAAGTGCCATTTTACTCCAAATTTACTCTCTCTTTTTGGTTTTCTTTGTTCTGCCATTTCAACCGTTATGATTGCTTTGAATTTTATTCATGATCCCCTCTGGCTGGCATGGTTAGTTCCTTTTTTCCTCTTCATTGGAGGAGTATTTGATGTTTTCGACGGAGAAGTTGCTCGAAAAACGGGTAAGGTTTCTGATGCAGGCGCATTTTTAGATTCCAATTTAGACCGTGTCTCTGATATTATCATTTTCATTGGGTTAATCTATGGAGAATTGATTAACTTTCTCCACGGTTTTATTTTAATGTTCTTAATTATCATGATTTCATATTCGCGAGCAAAAGCGGAGAATCTTGGTCTTACCATGAAAGGAGTTGGTTTTCTAGAGAGGGCGGAGAGATTGGTTCTTTTAACGATAGCTCTAATTGCAGAGAGTTGGATCTACAATCTTTCCAAAATTTTCACGGGTACTCCTATTACTTGGTTTTTTCCTGTTTTCATCTTCATTTTCACTCTTCTTCTCATCTATACTTTAGGGCAAAGAATATACTTTAGTCTTGTTAATTTGGCATTACACAGAAATCAGTCTAATTTATAGTTAATTCCTTAAAATCGAGAGACTTTTTTAGACCTTTTAGAAAACTGAAAGGAAACAAAAATATTTAAGTTTTAGTAAATTATTATAAGCTAGAACTTAATAAAAATACTAATTCTTATAAAAGGAGGTTATTCGTACGCCTAAGAAACGTAGGAGTGGAGGACATACCGGTTCAAGTAAAGGAAATTACCAAAAAGTTCAATGTGCTAATTGCGGGCGATTTGTGAGTCGAAGTAAAGCCAAAAAATTTACGTCCAAGACGTCCTTAATTGATAGCAGAATGTATCGTGAATTAAAGAAAGAAGGAACGATTATTCTGGGTGGTAGTAGCGATAAATATTTATGCATTAGTTGCGCTATCCATACGGGCAAAGTAGCTCAAAGAGCGAAAACTGAAAGAAAAGGAGCTTGAACTGATTCAAAAGCTCTCTAAACTATTAAATGTTCAATTGTTTGAAAAAACTGGGTAAGGTATAAACAATATCAATTTGATCCTTTTGCGTTATCTCTATTATCGCTCTTATTAAATAAGATTCTCTTAATATCGAATCGGGGTCATATATTTTCATTTTTGCGGTAGGTTTTATTTTTAAAGAATAATTTTCTGCCACTCCCGTTATATTCTGATCTGTCTTAATTTTAATTCCTAAGAGTCCTAATTCATAATGAGAGACAATGAATAATACTTGGTTATCCTCTTCTTTCTTTTCAATATGAACCACCTCAAGATAGTCATTTTGAAGTTCTTCAGGTAAATCTTTGAACAAGACATTTTTTTTTTTGCCTTTGATGTAAGGAAATGGTTCATAAAACAACCGATTAAAACTTGATATTTTTTTAATTTGATCATTATATTTTTCCACATCTTTAACGGAATAAGATTTATCCAAAAGTACATCTAAATTCACACCCATTTCTTCCGTGCTATATCCTTCCAAAACGGTGGCTATATAGGAACGTTTTAATTTTTCAATAAGAATCTCACTTTTAAGATCTAATTTGTAATCGATAGAGATTTCCAATGCTTGATTATAAAGGTTAGTTGCAATTTGAGAATGTCCCAGGGCTAGAAAATAGTCTCCCAAATCTGTAAAAACAATGATGGCGTCAATAAAATCATTATCGAGGTCCATGTTAGAAATGTCTTCCATGATTGCCATTGCAGCCCTTGTATCATTCCCATTTTCTCCACCTTGCAGATATAAAGCGATAGCTTTTCCAATCAAGCATTTCAACTTTAATTTATCGTCTGAGTATATTTCGGATAATTCTTCCGTAAAGTTATATTGTTTAATTGCCTCATTATAAAAAGAATGAAAAAGGAGAATCAGAGCTTTCAAATAATTCAGGGTAAGACATGTTTCATAATTATGAATTATGGTTGAGAATAATGCGGCACGCTCTAAGGAATCTATTGAAGTACTTACCCTTCCTAAAGAGATTAATAGAAATGAATGTAAAAATTCCATTTTTGAAATTTCCATGCAAATTAATTGCTCCACAATTTCATAATCATTAGCTTTTTGTAGACGCCCAGATGCTAATTGCAACAGCGAAATCAAGAATCCATTTCCTTTTTTCAAGAATTTTACCGCCTCTTTTGCCTCATTTTTAATAATGGCATCCCTGGCTCTCTTCACGTATTCTCTTGATATTTTCAAATTTTCGAGGAATGTAATTATATTTTGAACGAGTACTTCATCGCTTGCCGGAAGATTTTGGTTTTCAATATATTTTTCTGCAATTGCAATTTGCTCTGAATATTTCTTCCCTCCTATTCTAAATTCCATCGTCTTATTGGATGATAATTGTGCATCTTTCGTGACAATAGAATCTTCAGTTACCGCTACAGCTCGCTCGATTAACCATTGTATTTTCTCCTCCGCAGGGTATATTTTAGAGCGTTCTATCATGTAAGACAAGGTATAATTTAAGCTTTTCTTCCAAATATTCTCAAAATAATTCCGTCTTACTTTTTTAGTCGTGGATCTCTGAACTTTTAAGAGGAAACTGGATAGGGAAAGAATATTTATTTTTCCTCGGTAAAGTAGGTTTGTATTTTTTACAAGTTTAAAATCATCGCTAACTAAATGTACATTAGAGTTATTACCTTCACTCAATAGAATATTTGCTAATGCAACAAGACTTAGATCGGGGTCTTGAGCGGGAAATCGTATGTTGAAAGATTTTAAATTCGACTTTATTTCGTCAATTTGATTAGCTTCAATTTTTTTAACATTTACTACTTCTTTAAATTTTTCCCTAAAATTTTGGGGTGCTTTAATCTCTTCAAACACCATCTCTGATATATAATATTCATAGCCCAATTCAAATCCTGCTTTTCCTAAATTATCCAGAAAATCTTTTGCATGGATTGAATTCATGCAAATGAAGAAATTGGCGTCAAATACTATCTTTTGCTTTTCTCCTGTCATGTTATTTTTTTAAATTAGAAATAAATTTTTAAATAAACTAAGTTTAAAGAAAAAAACCAAGTCATATATATATTTGTTTCATATTTCATTTTATATTAAATTGAGCTTCAATAATTATGACTATTTACAATTCTATCGGTTAATAGTTAGATAATTTCAAATAAAAAAAATGCATTTGCAATATATCGTTTTATTTACCCATAAAATAAAGGGGTTTAAATGAAAATATTGAGTTTCATTGGTTATTCGGGAAGTGGTAAAACACATCAAATTATTAATTTAATTAAATTAATGGATCTATATTTCGATTATAACTTAGTTATTATTAAAAATATTCATGAACATCAGATTGATAAAGAAGGAAAGGATACTTTTCGCTATTCTGAAAATGGAGCTCTCCTCGCTATCACAAAAAACGTTTACAATGAAACTGCAATTTTCATAAAAAAAGAACTCTCCCTTACAAACCTATTAAATTGGATGGAAACAGCTCCTTTTAAAGTTGATATGTGCGTGACCGAAGGATTTAGAAATTTAAATTATCCTACGGTATTATGCGTGGAAAATCCATCTCAAGTTGATGAACAATTAACAGACAATGTTCTAATGATTTCGGGTATCATCTGCAATAAAAGTACTGGACCTATACAATTAAGAGGAAATTTGTCTTGTATTGATATTGAGAAAGAATTTAAAGAATTCCTTAAGATTTTTAACCTTCCCTAAGCATTATTATTCCATGATTTTCCAAAAAGGAGCCATGACTTGACATGCAGATTCCATTCTCTTAATCATCTTCTTATTGGGGGTACCATCCAAAAAAAAAGCTAATAATTTTTCATATACTTCTATTGTATTAGAAGGATCTTCGACAGACTTATGAATTTTTAAAAGAAAATCATTAAGGGGAACAATAACATCATCAATAAGTTGGTCCTCAAAATATTTGGGTTTGATAAAAGACTGTAGACTGTGAAATAACATTAAATTCGTCAGTTCATTGATATTGTAAAAATATTTTTCTGGGATGGAGACCTTTTCCTTCAATTCTTCTAAAATATTTTGCCTATTTAAACTTATGAGGTAATCTGGCCAGAGATCATCCGATATATTTAAGGATTGAAAAAAGAATAATTCTAAGACCCTCAATGCAATATTCCTTCCAATATAACGACTGCGAGGATCTATGAAATTATTAGAGGCCTCATCAGGAGTAGTTTTAATGAATATTTTTTCGATCAATACATATAATATCCGGCAGAAATCGCCAATAATTCTCTCAAAAGTAAACTTATTACTTTCAATCACGTCGGATAATTCATCATTTTCTCGATCAATAAGAGTTAGAACTTTCTTATTAAAGCTCGTTAAGAAGGCTTTTAATAAATCATTATTCAAATTAAAAACATTAGCATGAAAGATTTTAAAGAAAATAATGTTGCCTTCATATTCATTTTCAGATAATCGTGAAAAATAATTCATGAAATTGTTAATATTTTTAATAGAATTTGAATCAAGAGTAGCATGTGTTCTATTTTTATTGATTACATTCAATTTTTCTTTAAAGATAGTAGGAAAGAATAAAAGTTCTCCTACTTCTAAGCTTTCTAGTCCTGAACTAAAATAGTATTTCATATAGAGCAAGAATAAATTTAATTGAGATTTTTCTGACGGTAAATTATTTGCTTGAAAAGTACTATATAGGGTACTTTCTTTATCAATAAAGTTAAATATCCGTATAATGGCATTCTTTTCTTCCGGTGTATAGTTAAGATTGTTTAATAAATTCTTTCTAATAACTTCAATCTTCGAAAATACGGAATCTTCAACACGTGCACATACAAAGTTTAAGAAATCCAATAAGGGGCTAATGCTTTGAAGAAGGGTGCATTTCTTATAAAAGTAATAAAATAAATCAATCAACTTCTCTTTGGCGAGAGGATATTCTCTTAATGCCAGTTGATATAATCTCTCCCTTCCCACAAGTAACTTCTCGTAAAATTTCTCGGGAACTCCTCGAAAAGGTCTTAGAAAATAGTAGAGATCTTTATAAAAATAATTTCTAAATTGTTCATCACGGGAATCCCTTACTAAAATTAAGAAATGAATATAATTTCGTTCTTCTTTTTTTTTTAAAACCGTTGCTTCCAAAATTATAAACATGTTTTTTTTAATTTGATTTCTAATGATGATTCCAAATATTGATGTCGCAAAAAATAATAATCCAAAGGGGTAAGATATTCCATATATCTTATCTTTAAGACCTTCTAATGCTTCTTTATAAATTTTTTCATCTTCTGAAGATATGAAATATTTATATTCCATGTATAAATCTGTATCTGAGATTTTTTCCGTGGAGATGAGCTCTATTGATTTAGAATCAAAGCCATAAAAGCTTTGTAAATATTGCATGTATAAATCATGCAAATTCAGTAGAAAAAAGGATGTATAAGATTTTGATATTACTCTATCATGATTTTTTATATTAAACTGGTGCCATTTCGAACGAATCTCCTTTTTAAATAACTTGAATAGATCTCCCTTTTGCTTTAAAATTTCTAAAAATAACTCTTTCTCTTCCCTAAATCTTTCTGGTTTTTCCTTAACCGTCTCTATTAAATCGTCTATAACTTGCTTTAGTTCCTTATTAACCACGTTATAATCTTATATCTAATTATGTTATTAAGAATGTACATCACTTTAATATAATTAACAATTAAATTTTAAGAATAAAAATTTTAGGACATTTTTCATTAATTTCTTTCCGTCAAACATACATCTAATTTCCACTCATCATGATCACATTAAAATATAAAGGATAACTAAAATTCCAAGTATTTATTAAGATTGGTGCTATCGCATCCCATTATTTATAAATTTTAAGGATATCATCCATTTCTGAGTATATCATTGGAATAATTTTCCCTTCCCGGTTTTTTATTAGTAATTGCTTTTTTTCAGGAATGAAATTTCCAATTTTTTTGGCAAAAATGCCTTTTTCTTCCAATAAGCGGATAAGTTTGTCATGATTCTCTTCTTCAATTGCGATTAATAAAGATCCAGATGAAATAGTATTAAGAGGGTTTAAATTGAAGGTTTTACTGAGCTCTTGCGATTCAGGTAAAATATTGATCTTTTCTTGATCTACTAAAACACCCGTGTGAGATGCTTTTGCCATTTCAGCAATTCCACAAGCAATTCCCCCTTCGGTAGGATCATGAAATGCCTTTATTTTAAAATACTTCTGGGCTAAAACTGCTTCATTATAAACACTAATTCCGGGGTTAAATAAGAAATTCTTGCATTTCTCGATAAAATCTTGCTGAAAGCCTTTTTTTTTCAATAAATCCTCTTTTTCTCTTGCAATAATGGACGTCCCTTCTATGAAAATTCCTTTAGTTAACACCAGAGCATCTCCAACTTCAGCTCCTGCAGTAGTTACTAAATCCTTTTTTTCTACCTCTCCTAATAGGCATCCTATTACCAAGGGTCTATTTAGGTTTGTTGTAATTTCCGTATGCCCCCCAATAACCGTAATATCATAATTTAAACAGGTATCATGTATATCTTTAAAAATTTTCTGTATTAAAGATTCATCTGTATTTTTTTCTGGAAGTAATATGGTAGATTGGAACCATTTTGGTTTTGCTCCCATGCACACCACATCGTTCACATTAACATTCACAACGTAATATCCAATTTCATCCGTTGCAAAGGTAATGGGATCGGTTTTTGAGATAAGGTATTTATCCCCCATATCAATTACTGCGGCATCTTCACCAATCTGGCTGCCTAATATCACACGTTCATCTTTAATAGAAAGATCTTTAACATATTCTTGAATCAATTTTGTTAATTCATCGTGGCTTAATTTACCCGTAGGATAATACTTTTTTTTCGATTGCATTGAGAATCTAAAGTAATCTATTTTTAATAAGTAGAATGAAAGCTTCAATATAATTTTCAAGACAAAGTGGAATGGAAAAAAAAAATAAAAAATCCTTTCAAGAAGTTCAGAATTTATTTAAAATATTCATTCTCCTTTGTTTAAATAATTGAAAGAACCAAGAAATAACATATTGATAAAAAAATCTTTCCCGTAATACATCATAATGCGATTTGCCACGAAGACTCGTTAATTTTGCAATATCCTCAGACTTAACTTTATTTTGAGCAATTAACTCCATTCTACATTTAAATTGATCTACTAAATTTATTGGTCGTAATATAATGGTAATAGTTTTTGAAATTTGCTCAATTATGGAATCATAATCTTGCTCATTATTTTTTGCTTGCAAGAAGTTTTCATATAAAAAATCATGAAGCTGATTGATGATTAGCTCTTTTTTATAAATATTTATCAATTCTTTATTTTTTAATAGATCATTGAGAAATGAGAGTATTTTCTCGATTGTAGAAGGTCCAATGTTATAAGTCATTAATTCTTTTTTTAATTTCTCTAAAAATTGCTGTTTTAAAAATTGCTTGTACTTTATAATTATAGCTTCGTGTTCTTTTCGATCAGAACATATTTCTATCAACTCTCCTTTAGGAGTTGAATAGGTAAATCCATGGCCCTGTGGACCTAGTCCTCCAAGAATGACCATGGATATACAATAAAAATTGTAATTTTCTTCATCCCTTATTTTTTGAAAATTTTTCTTTAAATTCAAGTGATTCAATAAATGTCTTTTATATTCCGTGTTTTTATATTCCATGTTAAACATTGAATAAGTTCTATATTTATGTTCTACAGAATATTCTATAAGTTTATCTGCTCCTTCAGAATTTTGATGAAAAATCTTTAAGTATTCTTCAAACCCTTCTAAAAATTTTACCACATTCCCTAAATTTTTAACGCTTAGGCCATAAATGGCATATTGATTGAGAAAAATATCCTTAATATAATGTACTAGTGTTAAAGGTTCGGGAAAATAAGGATTAGGATTATTAATAAAGAAATCATAGAATATTCTTGGCAAATCCATTCTTATATAATATATTAAAGGATCTGTAATTGTATTGAATAAGTCTTTTAAATTCGAGCAAAATACGTGATCTCTTTTTGTTTCTTCAATAAAACTTATATCTACTCCTGTAAAATCTCTTGTCAATAAATTAAATTGGTTAAAAAATCGAATGGATTCAATTATTTCTCCCAAGCTTTCAGTGTGATAAGATTCACTCAGTTTTCTGATATAATTGACAATCAATTTAGATAAAATTTCCAAACGATCGGGTATTTTTTCAGTGGTTAAAAATATATTTACCTTGTCAGATATGCATACTAATTCTTTAAAGCTTTCAAATTCTTTTAATTCAAGATACCGTGATAACCCTTGATAAAATATCCCCTCCACAAATTCATTCAAATTTGAAGGAGCGGCAAAAATCATCAGCCCTTTATCATTCTCCCGTGAAAGATATTGCAGAACACTTTTAAATTTGTCAAATTCCGTGGAATTTAGATAATCTAATAATATTTCCCTTAACACGAGTTGGATTTGAATTGCCTCTTCCCGACTTTGAATGTTACATTCGTCAAAAAAGGCATGTAAATTTAGGGAATTCCGCTTAATTTCCTCTTTAAGACGCGATTGGATTTGATTAAATTTATTTGTCAGTTGCATTGCTTAGATTTACATGTTCGTAAGGAGTGATTCTGTTCCCACAATATTGCAAAACCCATAATTTGTTATCTATATTTTAAGATCTTATTTATTAACAATAAATTTCTAAATTCAATTAATTATAAATTCGGGATTTAAATCTACTGTAATTAGTCCAATAAATGAGCAATTTTTTTACTAATGCTCTGGATGTTTATAAAAACCATACCTAGACTAGAATTTGGTTTTGCAAGTGTGCATAAAATTGCATTGGATCCTGCTCGGGACAAAATAATTAGACCTTCATTTCCTTCAATCAAGATCCTTTTAAGTTGACCGCGCTTCAATTCCTCAACAGCTCTTTCAGACACACTCAAAATTGCGGCACTCATGGCAGATACGATTCCCTCATTGCTATTTTGGCTCAAAACGGAACAAATAGGAAGGCCTTGTACGCTAACTATTGCACTACCTTGAATATCTGAATTCGTTGCTTCTAAATTTTTAAGGGCTTCTAAGAGCTCGGAAATGTTTTCACTCACGGTTCATATCAACTATGATAAGGAGTAGTATGATCTTATAAATAAAGATAAAATTCTATGTTTTTATATTTTTTCATCTTCTATTTATTTTAAATTTTCCTTTCTTTTAAAAGGAAATCAATAACTACCTCAATAAAGCTTTATAACCTTGAATTAATAAGATAAAAAACAAAAAAAGATAAGAATCTTTTCATTTAAAAAGTTAATGAGTGATAAAAAATCGGAAAAAGAAGAAAAGAAGAAACCGAAGAATGCACCATCCCAAATGTCGGATTCAAAGACTATGAAAAAATCTGGAGCAAGGGGAAAGAAAACTGTAAAGCAGGAAATGATCAAAAAACCATCCCAAGATGTTAAGAAACCATCTAAAGAGGGAAAAGAGGCCAAAGAGAATGAAGAAGAGATCAAATTAAAGGTAGAATCCCTTAAGAAAGCAGGGGAAATTGCTAAACAAGTAAAACAATTTATAAAACCTGAAATTAAAGCAGGAATCAAGGCTCTTGATATTATTACCCGAACAGAAGCAAAAATCAGAGAATTGGGGGGTTTTTTTGCATTTCCCGTTAATTTAAGTATAAATAACGTGGCTGCTCATTATACTTCTCCTTTAAAAGATGATGAACTCACTATAGAGGAAGGAGATGTTGTTAAAATTGATTTGGGGGTTCATATCGAAGGTTGGATCGTTGATACTGCTTTTACGGTGAATTTAAATAATTCTGAACGTCTAGAAAACATCATTCAGGCCACGCAAGTTGCTCTTGAAGCCGCAAAAATGATGGCAAAACCCGGAGCTCATACTCAAAAAATTGGAAAAAAAATTGAAGAAATAGTCAAGGGATTTAAATATAATCCCATAAAAGAATTAGGGGGACATCAAATAGAGCGTTGGATTGTTCATGGAAACAAACCCTTACCAGAATTAGGTTCTCAAGGAGGAGAATTAATGGAGGAAGGAGACATTTTTGGAGTAGAAATCTTTGCTTCTACCGGCTTGGGCTCGATTCACAGAACAAATACATGCAGCATATATGAATTAAATCCATATTCCGGAAGGGTTCCCTTAAGGAGAAAAAGTTCAAAAAAAATATTAGGATTTATCAACGAGAATTATAAAACCTTGCCTTTTGCAGAACGATGGTTAGCAGAAGAATTTCAAATGGGAGTTGCTTTTGGCTTACAGGAACTCCTTCAACAAGGAAAAATTAATTCTCATTTCGTTTTAGCGGAAAAGAAGGGCGAGTATGTTTCTCAGAGTGAAGAAACTATCCTTATTACAAAGGATGGACATGAGCAACTTACATGAGATGAGAAATAACAACTTTAATTACAAATAGCATGGATAAATTGAAAATAGGGCTTGTTTCTCTAACTATTAGTCCTGACAGCCAAGATGGAAGCGCAAAGTTTTTTCGGGGTATTTTTAATTATCTAAATTCTCGTGGTCATGATGTAAAGTTAATTACCGCCCTATGGACTCATAAATTGCTGGAAGAGAATGTTCTTCAAGTTAATGTCCTCAAAAGAAGTTATTTTTGGGTTCCCAAATTTATTCAAGCTGTTTTAAAATTTATTCAAACAAATCACTTTGATATAATCCATTGTAATGGTCCAAAAGGTACCCTACCTCTTCTTTTTAAAAGTAATACGAAGTTTATCTCTACCATTCATGACCTCGGACCCTTGGAAACGGACTTTTCCTTAATTCCTATTGAAAAAGTCTTAATAAAAAATGTAATACAGAAAGCTTCTCTCATTACTACTTGTTCTAGCTTTATCAAAAAGGAGATAAAGTATTTTTATCCCCAGATAAATGAGGACCGAATTTATAATTTGTATTCAGCTATCGAGGATAAATTTCATCCTTATCCAGAAGAAGCAAAGAAATTAAGAGAAACTTTGGATATCCCTGGAAAAGTTCTATTATATATTGGACGTATTACAAAATATAAAGGAGTAGAAGATTTAATCCAAGCGTATCAAATCGTGAAAGGAGAGATTGATGAGGTGACTTTAATAATAGGGGGATTACCTGATTTTACCATGGAAAAAAAATATAATTCTTGGAAAAATAAATATAAAGATATCATATTTTTGGGTCATGTTTCGGAAGAGGAAATACCTTGGTATTATTCTATGGCTGATTTATTTGTAACGTATTCCCATGCCGGAGAAGGATTTGGATTAACTCCCATAGAAGCAATTGCCTGCGGAACGCCCGTGCTATGTTCTTCTTTACTCGCATATAGGGAAGTGCTAAAAGATAATGCTGTATTTGTTAGACCAAGAGATCCAAGAAAATTAGCGCAAGGAATAATCAATATATTAAAAAACGATGAAAAAAGAGAAGATCTCATCAGAAATTCTAAAGAATTTGTTAAACGGTATACTTGGAAAGCAGTAGGGAAAAAATTGGAGCAAGTTTATACTAATTTTTTAAATCAATAACCGGGATGTCTTAGGTTTTTATCAGTTCTTTTTTAAGGATTTTAAAACAAATCAAGTTTGGATTTTCAAATCTTTTGATTTTCTCTCGAAAGCTCTCTTGAAACTGGTGAGAATTGGCAGATTTTGAAAGAATTTC
The DNA here is from genome assembly GCA_964388035.1 of uncultured archaeon. GTDB lineage: Archaea > Asgardarchaeota > Lokiarchaeia > Sigyniarchaeales > SOKP01 > JALGVJ01. The sequence goes on along the minus strand of CAYLZE010000006.1, from coordinate 53,921 downwards.
CAGAGCTCTAGACACGATTAAGTTACTATCTTTAACATGTTCAATTGGAAATCCATTTTCCATCAGAAATTCTTCTTGAGGTGCAGTATATCCTTGGAAAAATTCTATACAAGGAGTATTTAAAAGACTAGCTTCTCTGACAATAGTCCCCCCTCCACTAATTACTAATGCGGCATGATAACATAAATCAACCATGTTAGGTAAAAAACGGGTGATTATAACATTTTCCAAAAAGGGTTTTAATTCCTTTTTCAAATAATTCTCTTGTTGCATGCTTCTCGCGATAATTAAATACTTAAAATTAGGATAATTTTGAAATATCTTTGGAAAAAAGGTTGTAATTAAACTTTTTTCGGGAGGTATTGAATTTAAAAAATAACTTGCAGTGGAAGGTTCAGTTCGTAAGATAATGTACTTTTTGGGTTTGAGATGAAATTTATTAAGAATAGTAGAATCAGGAGAATAGTTCCAAAGCCATGCAATTTCATCTATACCATTATATTGTATTAATTTATCTTTGGTAGCTCCTAATTGTAAATAATCTTCAAAGGGTACGCATTTTGGAACCAATATCTTATCTAAAAGTGGGAGAATCAATTTACACACAGCAGCATTCCTGGGTTCATCATTATATCCAATAGAAGGAATTTTCAATCCAAAAGAGATTCGTGCACCCTCAACCGAAGAAAAGGTTAAGAAATAATTGGGATTAAATGACTTTATAATGGGATAAAGCTGAGATATGCGCTCGATGTATGCTTGTAATTTATCTTCTAGGGAGGGCCCCCCATACTTCCCTATTTTTCCATATTCTAGATTATAATCATCTAAAATTTGATAAGTCGAATCGTAATCTCGCGCAGTTATTAAGATACGAGCTTTTTCCTTCGAGATTTTATCAATTAATGAACGGAACATTATTGCTGTTTTAGGTTCCTCGATATCTATCCAAATTCTCTTTCTTTCTAATGACATCCCCTTATCAAATCCTACATTTTCTTAATTTGTAATAAACTGGAAAAAAGAGATCATTTCCAGTTTTTTGGCTTTTTTCGTAAAAATTGTGCGGGGTTGCCCCGAACTATATCATTTTCCTCAGTATCCTTGGTTACAACTGATCCTGCACCAACCATCGTCCCCTTTGCTAAATATATTCCAGGTAAGAGAACAGAATTTGCTCCTAAAGATACGTTATCACCGATTACAGGTCCTCTAAGCTCCTGATCTTTACGTGCCATGTATTTATCGTTGGTCTCGCACGAATGAGGTCCCATGAATACGTTCTCTCCAATTTTACAATTCAACGGGATATAGACTCCTGTTTGTATGTTTGCTCCGGCAGCTATTGACGTTTTACCATCAATTACTGTTTTTGTACCTATTAATGATTTTTCATCGATTTGCGTGTTTTCACGAATTAAAACATGATGTCCGGTCTGAGAATCATTTCCTATTGATGTACCGGAATAAAGGATGGTTCCAGCACGAATTACACACCTTTTCCCAATATTTACTAAAGCTCCTTCAGAATCGTGAGCGGGTATTTTTTCTCTGATTAATTGTTGAAGATGTTCTCTAATCGGATGCCCGATTATACAATTTTCTCCAATATAAGCATTTTCTTGTATTAGTGCTTTTCCATAGATTTTAACCCCTGAAGAAATATATACATTTTTCTCGATTTCTACCCCTTTACCAATTACACTAAAATTATCGATAAAAGCACTTTCATGAACTTTTGCATCCTCATGAATTTTCTTTAGCTGAGAATTGTTAAAATATTCCTTCATCAAGTTACCATAGAGTTATAAATAATTAAAGTATCTAGAATAAACTAGCATGTTATATTATTTCTTTTTTTAATATACTCCCTAAGAATACTTTTTAGGAGCAAATTCAATGCGTAAATTTAAAAGAAAGAGACATTAATATTATTGTTCAAGACAATTACAGGGATTTTGACCACATTTTGAACACTTTAAGGGATACTTTTCGGCAAAAGCTTTTTGAAGATCGATATTTAATAGATTAGCAATAGAGGCGGTCCATGCAATAATATCTGCTAATTCCTGAGAAATATTATTTAAATCTAATTCCTTATTTTTAAGAAGATGTGCAAGTTCACCCACTTCCTCTACAAGCCAGATAAAAGTCCCTTGGATGCCTCTCTTTTTATCTTTTTGAAAATATAGATCCCGAATTAACTTTTGAAAGTTTGATAATTCCATGTGTAGACTAATCTATACGTTAATTATCGTCTTTTAAAAATAACCTTGGAAATATTTTAAGTTCCAGCCCCTGGCGTAAATAACCACGTGAAAACATTCAAGTGAGCTAAAATTACGATTATGATTAAAATTCCTGCAAAAATAACGGTTGTTATGGGTCCTATCTTGATTCCGATTGAACTGTCTTCAAAAAACCTCATTAAACCCGCGCCTCCCATGGGCATCGGGGTGTTTCCTTGTCGTCTCCTCTTACGTCGAGAAGCTTTTCGATTAGTTGACATTTTACATCAGAACATTATGATTATATTCCTTTTATGACTTTAATACAAACAACCATTAAAATATTGTTACTTAAGAAAAAAAAGTTAAAAACCTCTAAAATATTGATAAATTTTTATTAATTTTTAAATTAGATTATTTAATTGTAACAGAAAAATTAGAAAAAAAAAATTAGATTCCTTGATTACATGCGCAAAAAACTCTTCTTGATTTACTTTTCGGTTATCTTTTTATTTTGTATCATAATATTGAGCAATTTTCCCTCCTATTCTAATAACACTAATGAAGAAAGGAGAAGTATTCAAAAACCAGAAAGTTCTGCTTCGTTAGAAGATACTGACAATATTTTAATAACAGCTATAGAAAGAGAGGTAAATTTTAGCAGTTATGGCTTAGTGGATATTGGAGATAAAATAGAAATACAGAACGTGAATGATAATCCTATAGATTCCTTTTTATTTGGAATCCCAAAAAATCACCGAGATGATTTAATTTATCTGGAAGTTCTCGGAAAGGAGGGAAGTTCCTTATTATATCAGTACGATTCAATCATTGTGGATCAATTTGAATTAATCTCAGTATATTTTGATGAACCTATTTTACCTCTTGAGAAATTCAATGTATATATCCTTCAAACATATAAGGATCTCCTGGATTATGGAATAGTACAATCCGCTCAACAAATAAACTATACGGGATATATATTTCCGATAATGCCTTACGTGGCCAAAGGAAGCATAGTTTCTTCGTTCAGAATTCCCGATACGTCGACATTTGTCGAACCTGAGTCAAGCGAAAATGTATATACTTATAATTTTAGTTCCTACAGTGGAGGAAAAAAGCAGTTATCTCCTTTTTTAGGGAATCTAGGCTCAAAGGAGAATGTCTCCCTTTCTTTTTCCGAAACTAGTACAACAAAAATGGAACTTCTTGATTTGAATAGAGAAATATATATTAATCCTTGGGGAATCATAAAAGTAACTGATGATATTTTAGTCGAAAATGTGGGAGAAATCAGTGTATCTGATTTAGCTTTTACCATTCCCGGAGATGCTAAAAGTATTTTCGTTTCGGATGAATTAGGAGAAATTCAGGGAGTAACTATAAATCCAGCATATAATTATACTTTTCCTGAAAAAGAGGTAACTATCGATTTAACCCAAAATCGAGCCATAATTCCTATAAATTCAAGATTTAGATTTACCTTAGAATATAATTTACCTATTGGAAAATACTTAACCTTTAATTGGATCCAAGAATCCATCCGAATGAATATTTATACCACCAAATTTGACTTTTTATGTAGAAGTCAAACCATTAATATTGTCCTCGAGGGAACTCATCAATTTACATACATATCTCACCCACCCAACGCGCTTGAGAATACAATAGACGGAGATATTATTACTTACAATGAAAACTTGCTAGGTCCAAAAGAGAATAAAGTAATTCAATTTACATATACTCTGGATTTTTTTGATCTCTTCTTGCCAGTCATGATCTTAATATTAACTTTAATGGCAATTGCCTCTATTTTTGTGGTCATTATTAAAACTCGAAAGAGAGAAGAAGCTGCCTTTATCAAAGAAGAACGCCTCCCCATTTCGGATATAAGAGAGTTTTGCCTGCTTTATGAAGAAAGGAGCGCATTATTAATTGAAAATAGAAACCTATTGGAAGATTTAAAATATAAGAGAGTGTCAAAACCTAAATTTAAAAACACTATCGATCGAAATGAATCAAGAATAGAAGAACTGAAAAAAGATACAGAACCCCTGAAAGAAGTGCTCTCAGGAATTAATGATACATTTGCAAATATTGTTCAAAGACTCGAATTACTCGATGCAGAAAGACTTTCCGTGAATGATAGTCTCAGGCTTCTTGAAGTTCGTTACAAGAAGGGAAAGCTACCTTCCAAAGTCGCATATCAAAAGTTAACGGATGATTTTGAAAAGCGTAGAAGTAAAATCGACCGCTCAATAGACAGAATAATTCAACAACTTCGTTCATATCTCTTGAAATAATTGAAAGATATCACATCAAGGTATAAAAAGTATAAATATTTTCTTACCTTTAATTTATAAAAATTTATATTGGTGAATTAAAATGAAACCGTGGCTTTTTGACATCCTTGCTTGCCCAATTGATAAATATTACCCCTTGGAATTAAAGATTTTTAGCTATGAAACCTCTAATGAATCAATTCAATCCATGTTGGACACCTTTATTAATAGAGATATGAAGGTTATTGATCAAAAAGAAATAATATTGATATCCGAAGAAAACGGGAAAACGCTCATTAAGGATAATATTATTTTAGAATTCACGGAATTCGGCAAGTATATTGAAAAAATTCTCTCAAGTATTGAAGAATTTGATCATGTTGAGGATAGATCTTCCAATGAATTAGCTAAAAAATGTTTTGAATTGAGTAAGACAACGATCAAGGAAAAATTAAAGGAAGTTTCCCGGAACATGACCAAGGAGGAGATTAATTGCGTATTACCCGAACTTTTCTTTATAAACCAGCTCAAATTAGAGGTGGAAATCGAAACAGGATTACTCTTCTGTAAAGAATGTAATCGTTGGTATCCCATTGTAGAAACAATTCCGCAAATGCTCCCAGATCAATATCGGGATAAAGAAAAAGATATCAAATTCCTTGAAGAAAATAAAAAGTTAATTGAAAAAGATTTATTATTGGTAGATTTAAAACCATTTAATCTTACTCATTAAATCCCATTTTATTCATGCGCTAAATGATTTTTAATTTGCGTGTTTTGAAAAAACTTCTCCCATTAGTTAGAGGTTTTGTACTATAGAATAGTGGTAAAAATAATAAAAAATTAATATCTCGTTATATTTTTAATACTAGATCATTTTAATATTACAACAATATTGTTTTTTCACTTAACCCTTTATCATCAAATATTGTTGCCGATTCTTTAGTCCCGTGGTGTAGCGGCCAAGCATATGGGGCCTTGAACCCTGAGACTCCGGTTCAAATCCGGACGGGACTATTACTCTAAATTCCCTTATTGAATATATAGATTGGGAAAATTAGATAATCCGCTTTTTTATCCTGGTAGTGGAGAGTGTATTTTGGAGATTTACGCTATATATTATAAATTCGAACATTGAAAATCACTTCATTAAAACATTTCTTCAATCTTTTTTTCTTTAAGCATCATTCTTACAAAATTAGAGATTTATTGCTTGTTAGGATATTATTTGGAAAAAGATTTTTTTAAAGGAATAATTTAAAAAATCATCATGACCTCATTTTTAGATTTACATTGGGGTATTTTAGAGATAATTTATCTTGCTATTATATTTGCGATAATTTTTATCGTGATGTTCATCCTTTCTCCTCATATTCTCAAATTTCTTAAGAAAAAAGGATATGTTGGATACGATATTCATAAAAACCAGAGACCAGAAGTACCTGAATCGGGAGGGACAATTATCGTCATCGGACTCGCGATTGGTTCGGTATTATTAATATTATTTTTCCCTCTTTTTATTAACGAAATCCTAATATTCTTAATAACCATAATTCTTTCTGCACTCATTGGTTTTTTTGATGATCGTTTAAAGCTTCGCTCTTTTGTTAAAATTATACTTACTCTTTTCACGGGAAGTGTTATTTTTATTGCCAATTATTTTTCATTAATTAATATTACTTCTCCTACTATTCCGATTCTAGGGAAATTACGATTAACTGTAATTTATCCTCTGGCAGCTCCCTTAATAGTGGCAGTTTTTGCGAATACGGTTAACATGTTAGAGGGATATAATGGGGAGGGATCTGGTACTTGTTTGATAGCTTGCGTGTTTATCTTAATTTGTGCAATGATTTGGGATTCAGCGGAAGCAATCCTCTTCTGTATTGTTGGAATCGCAGCAATCATTCCTTTTTTCCTATTAAATCGATATCCCGCCCGTGCTTTTCCGGGAGATATAGGGACTTTAAGTATGGGTTCGATGATTGCGTGTATTGCTTTGTTTGGCTCCCTTGAAGCTGCTGTTTTTTCAGCACTTTTAATTCATATATTTAATAGTTTTTATGTCCTCAGTTCTGTTCGAGGTTTTTTAGAAAGCGCAAGTATTCAAAAAGCTAACAGTGACATAATTCTCTTGGAAGATGATAGAATTGCTGCATCAGATAAAAAGAGAGCAGTGTTAACCTTACCAAGATTAATATTAGCAAGAGGACCTTTGACTGAACCCGTTTTAGTAAAAAATATTTATATAATTTCGATTATTTGTGGATTTTTTTCAATAATTACTACTTTCTTAATGTTATTTAGCGTGGGAAGGATGGAACTTTCTCTTACCCTATTACTTTCCTTGATAATGTTAATACCCGTCATCATTTTATCCTATTATCGACCCAGAATAAGGGGAATAATCGTGTTAATGGCATTACTTTTATTAGGTGGATGTATATTTCTAATTTTTATCGAGATATACATCATGCCTATAGAATTTGAACATTTAGAAATTTTATCGATCCAAATACCCATAAATATAATTTTGTCCTTAATAATTACGATACCTTTCCTTATCATTTGGTATGTAATTACTATTAAATATTTTAATCATGTTGTAAATAAAATGAAACAGTCCCCTCTATAAACTTATAAAGAATAAAATATCAGGCGCAAGCAAGCATTCAAGTAAAAATTATATTGCTTTTTGAAAAAAAAGAAAAATAATTAATTTAGAAAAGAAGACTTTTTTATCGAACTTTATATTACGATCACTATATAGATTATATTAACACGATGTCAAATAGAGAAGAATAAACATGATAGGTTAATTATTTGAGAAAATTTTATAGAAGTATTCTAGGTCTTGCTTACATAACAACTTCCATTATTTCCTTCATTCTTTATTTTATTTTGGTGCTTCATAATAATTGGAATCCTCTGCTATTCAATTGGACTTTTTATCCGATGGTGTTATTTTACATATTTTCAGTAGAGGAGTTCTATTCTTGGATTAAAGTTGGTAAACGTAGTGAAATGTCTGATGTGGTTGCTATTCTATTTTTCTTTTTTTTGATCTTGCTTTTTACAAATGATTTAATGACGTCTCTCATGGGAGCCTTTGCAATTTATTTATGGGTAGGAGTATTTGAACTGAAAGATTATCCCGTGTTGAATAAGATCCTGGTGATTTCTCTAATAACTTACAATGTAATCTTTATAGCGGGGTTGATTTCTTTTTTTATTCAGAATCCTATCGTTCTCAATACTTCTTTTGCTTTCTCTTTTTGGATCATTTTGGGTTTGGGATTCCTTTTATTCGGGAGAAAATACATCGTAGTATGGAGATTCATGAGTCCATCTTATCTGACTTTATTTTTATATATATTGGCGTGGATAGCAGTAGTATTCGTAGATCAATACACCCCTCTAAAATTTAATCAGAATACACCCTTAAATTTTGATGAATTAACTTTAGGAAATCTGATTTTCAATATTTATTTTGTATTGATATTAGTGAATTGGCTGGTATATTTCAGTTCGGGACCAATTTTGGATAAAATGCTTGGAATTAGAAGAATATCGAATAATGACGAGATATTAAACACAGTTAATGATGTTAAAAATAAACTGGGCATAAAAGGAAAAGTAAAAACGGGTTTCGGAAAATATCCCATTCTTAATGCCATGGCTTATGGCCCTGTTTTTGATAAAAGGATTGCAATCATTGCATCAGACTTAAATGAAATTCCTAAAGCGGAGCTGGAAGGAATCGTTGCCCATGAATTATCCCACACGAAAGGAAATCATACACTAATATTAACTGTCATCACTTCTCTTGATTTGGTATTTAGGATGATTTTAGGATTACCTGCGACGTATTATGATTATACATTTGGAGAACCTAGAATACCCTTGCTAGGATTTATTTTATTAAACGTGGGGATTTATGCTTTTCTCTATATTTTTGTACGTCTTTTAGAAGGGAATGCGGATCTAAGATCAAAAAAAGCAGGTTATGGAAAGGAACTTGCCACTGCATTATACAATTTAGAAAGTTTCTATGCCGTAGGTCGGGAAATAGGTCTTAATACCATGCTTTTAAGCGATGAAAAAATTACTCGCGAGAATCAAATGTTAGATTATCTTGAAACCGCTCAATATATTAATAATTCCATGATTAAACCCTCTAAAACGTCGCTACTGGCCAATTTTCTCAATTCTCACCCGCCGACCTTTTTCAGGCTTGTTGCTTTACTAGATGACGGATTAAATCCTAAAAAGGAAGCCATACTTCCCTTTCTCCTATTATCCAAAAAAGAGCAAGAGAAATATTCTCGAAAATTTGAAATCGCTAGGAACAAATTCAAAGAAATAGCTAACAATAAATTTAAAGTTTTTTTTGATGTTCAAAACATTGCGTCCCTCATGCAAAGACTCGATAAAAAGACTAAATATAAACTTGATCTTAACCAGGATTTTCTCTTCAGAAATAAGATGGATAAACAAATTGTAATAGGAAAAATGATAGACGTACAATTTGAAGATGATATTACCGATCCAGATAAATTAATTGTAAAAGATATTAATAATGGACACATTAGTGTTTTATCTTCATCTCTTTTTACTAGAACTGCTATAAAGTTAAATCAAGAATACTTACTTAATAATTCAAAGCCTTTAAAATTAGATAGAATTGACCTCAATGAGGAGAGAACCAATGGGTTTTATGTCTTTACCAATCAGAAAAATGATGAGATATTGAAATCAATTGAGAAATGCAAGTTACCGAATCCTATCAATTTTATTGAACATCTAGAGGGAAAAATGGTTTTTATGAAAGTTAAAGGCATGACAAAATTGTTTAAATGTCTAAATATTAAAACCGACGATACTGTAAAAAATTACGAAATTGAGTTAAGTTCCGGAAATAACGGGGAAGATAAGGTTAATCTTAGAATGAGTGATCTCATTATCCATCCTAAAAATATCCATGTTTCCATGCGAAAGCGTCAGGAAGAAAAAGATTCTATTATCGAAATTTTAAATTGGATGATAAAAGCGCAAATTCGAGCAACTATTTTTTTAAAAAAGCCGGTGAATAATATCGAATTGGGATATATTAAAAAAATCGAATTTGAAGATAAAGAGGAAATAGACCATAATTCCAAATTAATAGATAATGCTGAATTTATTTTAGTTTTAGAAAATATATTTGGACAGATCATCCAATTACCTAGTAAAAAAGTCGAGGCAATTTCATTTAAGGAGGACACCGCGTTCATTCAGAAAAAAAGTGATACAAGCATTTTCAGTAAAATAGGATATCTTGTTCTAAGGAAAGTTAGACCCAAAGAAATCATCTGAAAAAAGTTTAATTTTCATATAGATTTACAAGAATTATATGAAAAATAAAATAAAATGTATTTCCAATCTTTTAAGGATTCGCCAATATTATAAAAATGGTTTAGTATTCGTTGGTGCTTTTTTCAGTAAAAATATTTTGAATTTTAATTTATATCCCCTTCTCATTTTAGGCTTTGTTTTATTATGCTTTACCTCCTCCATCAATTATATTATCAATGATATCGTTGATATCGAGAACGATAAAAAGCATCCAGAAAAGTTGAAAAAGAAACCTCTTGCATCAGGAGAACTTTCTATAATGAGTGGAATCATTATTCTCCTTCTCTTAATAGGATTTATTATCTCGTGTTTCATTTTTTTTATCCAAAATTGGAATTTTATATTGATGATCCTTTTGATTTTAATAACGGGGCAATCGTATAACCATCTTTTTAAGAAGTTTGCATTTATCGATATCCTCATCCTTTCTCTAGGTTATTTGTGGAGGGCATTGGCAGGATGTTTATTAATAAACGTGTTTATATCTGCTTGGTTATTTCTTGCGATTATTGAACTGGCTTTATTTTTAGTAATCGCGAAAAGGAAGGGAGATTTATTACTCTTAGGAAAAGAAAATGCTATTGAGCATAAAAAGTCTTATGATCAGTATTCTGCCAAATTATTAGACCAATTTCACATTTTAATTGCAGCTTCTTTATTTATGACCTATTCTCTTTATCTCATATTAAGTTTTAAGTTATTTTCCGCTGAAGAAGTAAATATTCAACAATATTTTGTAGTTCTTACCATCCCACTATTACTTTACATTTTAATGCGCTACATGTATTTAACTTCATCAAAGCCTAAAATAGCTAGAAACCCTGAGCTTGTATTTTTTGATAAGGGGATCATCATAGCCGGGGTCATTCTTTTCTTGATTTTGGCTTATTCTTTTTACTTTAATGCGGTATTAAATTTTTTAATCACTCTATTTGGAATTTCATAGGCGATCTTATTAATGTCTCTGTTAAAATTAGATCTACACGTACATACAATTTATTCGAAGGATTCAACAATTTCCCCCCAAGATCTAATTAGGCACGCCTTAAAAAAAAACTTGGATGGTTTGGCAATTTGCGACCATGGGACATTAGATGCGTGGAAATTACTAAAAAGAAACTTCAATTCGGATGATTTTTATTTAATCCCGGGAATGGAAATTGAAACGGACAGGGGAGAAATTCTTGCCCTTTTCATTCATGATGAAATAAAAACTACCAATAATTTTTTTTTTGAAATTGTGGATAAGATCAAACAAGATGGAGGTTTAATCGTGATTCCCCATCCATTTGATTTTTTACGGGCTAATCGTCTTAAAATTGATCAATTAGGGGATGAATCTTTATTAGGCTGTATTGATGGAATTGAGATAATGAATTCTAGGATAATTTTTAGGCAATGTATTGAAAAAGCTAGAGATTTTAACAGGAAATTTCACTTCTTTGAAACGGGAGGCTCTGATGCTCATACCATGAATGAAATTGGGAATGGGTTTACCCTGCTTAAAAAAGAATTAATATCTGATGAAGAGGATATTAAAAAAGCTTTATTTTCAAGACAATCAAGAAGCGCAGGAGTTTTATCCTCGCCTCTCGTACATGCCAAAACAATAATTAATAAGTTCCTCAGGGGATTATACTTTTAATTTAAATTTATTTATACTTCATCCTGATTGGAATCATAATAAGAAATTACTTTTTTTTTAACCCAGATTTATACTTATTTTTCTAAGCTTGTTATTTTATATTTTGAATGGAGGGAACGATCCATCATAAATCGGGTAGTTTATAACTATTCTTTAAAAAAAGTAGTATTAAAAAGAGGTAATCTAAATTGGATCTAAATGAAAGAATCAAGCTATCATTGGAACAAATAAAGCATTTGAAAGGGGTAGAGAATGTGGTGTTAACCCAAAGGGATGGAAATCCCATTCAATCAACGGGAATTTGGTTTTCCAAAAAAGAAATCTTCAATGTTTCTTCAGCTACCAGCGCAGTATTTAATGTTGGCATCCATCTGCATCCCAAAGATTTGAAATACATCCTCATCGAGGGTAAAAATGCTAAAATATTGATTGCTCCATTGAATAATCCTCTACACGCAAATCTAGATGAAATTATTAAAGATATGGGGCTTGTTGATAATCAGAATGAATTCTTCATCGCGATTACTGCTCATCCTAAGGTGAATCTAGGGGGAATATTTTTACAAACGGGAGAGAGCTTAAAGAAAATTAAGGCCGCGCTGATTACTTCAGGAAAATCTTTTAAACCTCCTTTAATCGAATTTACCGAAGAAGAAACCGACCATATCATGGGAGGATTTAAATTAAAAGATGATGAAGAATCGGATTATAGAATTACGAATCCTTCATTTAGCATCCCTTCAAGCATAGCAAAAGAGTTACAAGATAGTTTAAATGCTTTTTCACTTACCCTACCGGATTTAAAGTATGCTTTTATATCTCTGGAAGGGGGAGTTATTGCCTCAAAAGTTTTTAAAAACATTAAAGAACATGAAATCAATCTGGATATTACCTCTGCCATGAGTTGTTCCTTATTAGAGATCGGTGATCGTTGTGCTTGGTTATTGAAAAAAATGAATGTGGAAAATATTCTCATTGATTGCAAGGATTCGTTTCAATTTATTAATAAATTGAATAATTCCTTGTTCAGTGCTGAAATTGGAAAGACAGGACAAAAATTAGGGCTTTTAAGGTTGATTCTCCCTCAATTTTCCACCAAAATACAAGACGCTATTGGACAGGCACTGAAAATAAGTCGGCAAGAAACCTTCGATCTTGAAAGCTTGTTGGGTGAAATCATGATAAAACAGTGATAATTTTTTCCCGACTTGAAATTCAATGGCATCTACACGAATCATAATTTAATTCTATTGGCCATTTGGATAGCTCAAAAACTTCCTTCCCCAATCTGTTTCGAAAAAATCATTTACCCTTTTTTTGCCGATTGTGGGATACCATAACATGTCATGATAAATAAGTGATCCCATGATTGGCATGGCCATGAATAATTTATTTCTCATGAGGGGATTAAGAAATTGTAAGGATCCTTTTCTCACCATTTGATCCCCCCAAATGACCAAACTCCGTTTAACATTGAAATGCCAATTTATATTTGAAACATCTTCGCCAATGAGTTCAATTTGGTCGAAATCTCCACATCCTAATCCCTCATCATGAGCCAATTTAATAGCAGGGAGTTTAAGGGGTTCGAATCCCATCATTTTTGCCACAACGGTATCAACCGCTACTTGATCGTAGCCCGCTAATATATAATTCTTGATACGAGGGATCATCGTGCGAGGACCAGCCCCATCCCCACAAACTGTTCCATCAACCACGGCCATAATTTCGGGATGGATTTGCTTTTGGATAATGAGCAAATCTAGGAGGACTTCAGCTAAATATTCGTGCGAGTAATGTCGCCGCTTAGTTAAAAGGCCTCCGAACGCATTTTTCATCGCACACGTGATACCTCCGTTCTGTTGAGCTTCGGCAGTATTTTTTAGTGACCCTCCCATAGCTCCAGTATGACCGTGCGTTTTCATGGTGGGTAAATGAATAATGGGCTTTCCAACATAAAATTTTGGGATGCTAAATCCCTTGGGAAATATCTTTGAGTCCAAAACATGTAATTCTGCATCCCGCAAGCTTTCAAACTTACTGCGCAACTTCTCATCATAGGGAACAAACGGGATTTTTGTTAAAGGAACGAACCAAGCACCATACTTCTTAATAATCGGCTTCCAACGATTCCCGGTCAATCCCTTCGCTATGTTAGTGACTACCGTCCTGTTCTCTGCTGTAAATAGCTTTCTGGGGTCATAACCATCTTCTACCATAGTTTTTAATACTCCTTCCACTTGCCAAGGCGGACTAGAACATGCAGGAAAGAATTTAGACCAACTAAGATTTAATTTAATGATAGTTTTTAAATTTTTAGGAAATCTTTTTTGATATTCGGCTAAATGCATTAACTTAGCATAATCTCCCAGGATTATGTCAGGGCTTGTTTTAAGTATAAATATTTGTGGCTTTTCCTTGTTCATCTTAAAAATTACAAATTAATAATATGATAACTAATTTATGATTATATAATAGTTATATAGAGGTTAAATTGGAGGGAGAGGATTTTTCTCTTACTTTTATCCAATGCAGGAGGATTAAAATCAACCAAATGATAGCAAACCAAAACAAGATATCAAGGAAGAAATAAAGAATATTGTAGGATACGATAAAAGTTGTATAGATTATGATATATCTCCAAGCAAAAGGAAATCCATACCATTCTGCTCCCACTAACATGAAGGGCGTGGTGTTAAAGAGTCCCGAAATGAAGGTAATTAGAGTTGCAGTTAAAAGAAGAAGTGCTACTTTTATAACTTTATTCATGATAAATAGCAATAAAGCTTGCTATTTAAACTCTTGAGGGAAAAATGTGAAGCACGTATACATTCCTTAGAGAAAGATAAAATAAACCTCTTTATCAAAACTAAAATAAAAAAATAAAAATAATTAAAAAAAGCATTTAACATTCAAGAGCTTCTTCAGGCACAGAATTACAGATTTCTTTGATATCGATTCCTCTCTTATCTAACCATCTTTTCCGAAAGAAATAATAAAGCAAAGCAAATGCATAAAAGATTGCAACTCCAAGGACTACCCAAGGGCTCAGAGCAATCATGGCAACTATTGCAAACAAGCTATACATGACGTTGAAAATAATTATCCCCACCATTAATTTTCGATTCATTGTAAATCGGGATTTTTTAACCAACTCGGGGAACTTCTTCTCCAACTTAAGTGGGATGTATGCCAAGATTAATCCAGGAATAGTCACCGCAAAATTGCATAACACGCTCAGGTCAATAATGCTCGTTTGAAAAAATAATAGAATAATCGTGCCAACCACAAAAAAAGTGAGTGCCCAATGAGGTGTTTTATACTTTTTATTTAATCTTGAAAGAAAAGAAGGAACGATCCGATCTCGTGCTGCGGAAAATAAATCCCTCGAAAAGGCAATTAGAATTCCATGAATGGTTGAGGCAATGGCAATCAATATAAGGATGTTTAATATAAATACAACTTGTATGGGAAAGAAGGTCATTGCTACATCGGATAAAGTTCCCTCGATTGCCCCTAAAGTACGCCAATCCATGTTTCCTGTCATGACTACTGCAACTAATATGTAGACAGTTGCAACTAAAAAAAAACTTAAGAGGATTCCGATGGGAATGTTTCGACGTGGATTTTTAATTTCACCCCCAATCTCAATGACACTAGTAAAGCCCGCATAACTAAAACTTAATATGACAGCACCCATAAAGATTCCGACAAAACCCGTGGGAAAAAGACCTCCAGAATTAGCTCCTGTTAATAAATCAAGATTGACATGCGGAAGGCCAAATATGATGAAAATGAAGATTACTAAGAAATCTCCGCATATAGCCATTAAAATTTGAACCCAACTTGCAAATTTAATTCCAAAAAGATTGACGAGATAAAAAATTACGATCGATGCTATTGCCATGGGTAATAAGCTCCCTGGGATAAACAGTTCAAAATATTTTCCAAATCCTGCTGCTAATAATGCCAAAGCTCCAATAATGTGAAGGATGACAGAAGCCAACACGATGAATCCAATGGCGGGTGATGCCAAACGAGAACTATAGACCCAAGATCCACCCGATACTGGAAAAGCACTTACGATATAGGCTACAATTATCGCCGAAAGAATATTCGGAATTCCAGCAATGATAAATGCGAGCCATAGTGAGGGGCCTGTAGTCCCTGCTGTGACTCCCGTTTGTATGAGAATGCCTGCTCCTACAACATAACCGAAGATAAAGAAAACTATTGAGGAAAGCCCGAGTTCTCGCCGCAATTTTCCTTCACTTGAATTACCATCATTTTCTTTGGTCATGCAATTTAGTAATTAATTTAGCTTTTTAAGGCTTTCCCATCCATTGTACCACTGACCGCGTTTTTAATGGATAATTGTATTGTAAATTTTGCGAATTCCGAACTCATGACACTGTTCAGATATTTCAAAGACATTTTATTCCCTAATTTTTGATAATCAAATTTCAATGCGATTCCAAGAATTAGGATGCTACAACTTGTTATTAGTAGATAATTGACGAAATTTAATTGTCCTAGGAATAAAGAAGAAGACGTTAGGTCCTAAGTAAAGCGTTAGAGATTAATAATAGAAATAAAATAACATTCCTCTTTTTTGCTTTTTATATATCTCATGGTATAATTCTAACGTTAAATAGCTCGAAAAACCAATTAAGATACAACCCATGGCATGAAAAAGCCATGGAAAAGTTTGATGGTGTAAAAATTAAAGCCCATAATAGAGCAATTAATAATAAAATCGAGTCAAATTTAATAAAAAGGATTAAAGAAGGAAAAAAGGAGGGATAAAACTCAGGATTTTGTTAGAACCTTAAAGATCGTGCAAAAAAAGAGTTCGAATCGAAGAAAAGGGAAGGGTAATTAAGATCAAAAATTTTGTATCTACCTTTTTTTTTTCTTTAAGTCATCGATTAAGAAGCGGATTTATTAACTTCCCTCGAAAACCCACTAATAATAGCCAATATCAAAATCAAATCAGAAATGTACCCAATCGGACCTAAGATATTTGTAAAACTGCTTGTATCCATGAATATTAAGAATGGCCAACCTGTAATCGCGGCTATTATTATGAAGATAAAAACAATGACAAATAAAATGAAAAGCCACGGCCATCCTTTAGCGAGGGTTTTATTGCTTAGATGGGTTCGAGACCATGTTAAGGGTTTATTAATTCTTGTTGCAAGAGCCGCAGAAATAATTCCTAGCAATATTGGAGGTGAACCGCCTCCCACTAGAAAAAGCAAAATGGAAAGAATCAGCATAATTACAGCTCCATGCTTCTTTTGAATGAAAATACACGCCCAAAACACGACAAAAATACCAATCAAAATAGAACATATCCCAGTAATTAAAAAATTCGGAATAAAACTAAATGCAGGTTCCATTGCCCCAGACCACAGTTCTTGAGCAGGACCAATGGCATCAATAATAAATCCATTTGTCCCGATATTCCCTTGAAGCGTCTCAAAAATGCCATGTTCAATTCCAGCAAAACCGACAAGCGCACCGATCGTTGAAGAGAGCGTTTTTATAATATAATTTTGTTCCGATTTTACCAATGCATTTTGTTCAGCCATGTTATCACTAATAATTTAATTTAATAAGAATTTTTCAGGTGAGGGAATTTTCTAATGTTATATCTAAATTAAGAGTTTTCAACTTCATTAAATATTTTCTTCACCTGAATTTACCATCATTTTCTTTGGTCATGCAATTTAGTAATTATTTTAGCTTTTTGGGCTTTCCCATCCATTGTAGTACTGACCACGTTTTTAATAGATAATTGCACGGTAAATTTTGCTAATTCTGAACTCATGACATTGATCAGATACTTCAAGGATATTTTATTTCCTACTTTTTGATAGGCATATTTCAATGCAATTCCAAGAAGTATAACGATAATACTTGTTATTAGTAGATAATTGACGAAATTTAATTGTTCTGGAAATAAAAAGAACAAGACATTATGTCCTAAGTAAAGCGTTAGAGAATAATAAGAAAAATAAAAAAGTATGCCTTTTTTCTGCTTTTTATATATCTTATGATAAATTTCCAACGTTAAAAGGCTCGAAAAACCAATCAAGATAACACCCATCGCATAAAAAAACCAAGGGAAGGTTCGATGTTGCAAAAATGTGGGAAATTGGAATAAAGTTCCAAATACAATAAGAATCGATCCCGAGAGCAAGGAGGGAAGGAGGAGTTTATTTTTTATATAAGTTTCATTCATAGTAGCTCTATCCTCCTTCAAACTCTCATCTAAAATGTCTCCAATCACGGTCCCTACGATGAAAAAAGTGAAGAAGAAAAGGAGAGGATCCACATCTAGGGAATTAAATAGAAAATGAAATAAAATGCCATATACATTTGATTGCCCTTGAAATGGCATTAAAAATCCCAAAATAAAATAATCGCTTGCCCATATTGCAATCCCAAGAGTACATCTAAATAATTTAGACGTCTTTAACAAGGGCCAAGAAATCATGAGAGCGAGCCCTATAGTGACGAGCACGAAATATTTCCACGTGTCATAGAGCGTGTCAATAGCCAATGCAACTACAAGATTATATATTATTCCTATCAAGAATAGTAGAAATCCACGAAATAGATACTCATGCTTTATTTTTTTTAACTCTCCTATATTCAGAGGGTCTGCCACTCTCATCCGTTTACGATATGAGATAGACGTGCTCACACCTGAAATAAATATAAAAGCTGATGACCCGATAGGTTCAAATAATATTCTTAGAAGAACATACGCCCAAAAATCTGCTGGAATGATCCACCATTCTAGAAGATGACCAACCAGCATGTATAGAATACTTGTTCCCCGTAATACATCAATAGTCTTTATTCTCTTCATTTCATCATCGTTTAATTAATAAATTTAAGAAATAATCTTTGAATTCATAGGTACCAATAGCATGCTTAATCTATTTAATTGTGCCTTAAGCAAGACAATTTTTTTTAACTTCTGAAAAAAAAATTTAAAAGTAAAATTGTTAAGTGGTATCGTTATAATTATAAAAAAAACACAAGAGATAAAGATTTAATGAATACAAAAAAATAAAAAACAATACGTGAGGCATCTTATAAATTGTTAATGAATAATATAAAAATAAAAAAGAAAAGCATGCTGATTTTGAATGGAATCTCAAGGATCACTTAACTTTTTCATTTAATAGTTATTTAATTTCTCAAAATTTAGATTCTTTTAAATTTTCTATTAATTTACAAGTCGTACTGATTGATTGTTCTCCTGTTATAATCTTTTTTGCCATATTTCCTATTTCACCTCTAAGATCATTGAAATCATATATATAAGGCGAATGAGATTCTTTTTTTCTGATCCTTTTAGTTTGAATTGCCTTGAAAATTGATACATAATCATCACGAGTTATTTGTATTCCTTTTCTTAATGCTAAAATTAAAGCTGAAGTTTCATGCTTAGATATCCTTATTTTTTTATCAGGTATGCGAATTTTAGAGGATTTTGATTCATCAACAAGGAAAACTTCCAAATTGCGATTAATTTTAAAGAGTTCAAAAATTTCTCCTACTAACATCTCAGTGAGAGAGAGCACGCCCATGCCAAATTTAAATCTCACAAATAATTGATTTTTGTTCTCATTTTGAAGAGCAGAATAATATTGGTTAATTTTTTCCAACAAGAGAGTTTTTTCATAGAATGTATGGGAATGTAAGAAATAATTATCTAAGATTATCACTAATCCTATCTTTTTTGTTCCCGGATCTATTGAAAAAGTTACCTCCGAAAATTGTTTATACCCAACCCTATAAAAAGCTAGTATTTTCACGAGATATTCTTCAAAGCTTTGGCTCTTATCATAAGGAATGAATTTAGCCTCTGTTTCCGCCATCCTTGACATTTCTCTAAATTCTTTTACCGTAGTCAAAATTAAGCAATCCATATTAGGAATTCTGTCTTGAGGATTAAGGATTTTTATAGGAATATTTAAAGCTTTCAAGCTTTTATTTGCTTGATAGAAAAAATTTAAATCCCTTGTTAAAATGAAAATATTTTTTATAGGTTTTTTCTTCAATATTTCTTAATAGGATTCTTCAAAATTAAAAATTTTGATTTATATTCAAAAATAGTATAAAAAATATTCATGCTTTTTCCTATTTCGAAAATAAACGAGTTTTTTGGGTTGGATTCACATTGTGAAGGATTAGTCTCAATTTTTGGAGATTTTGGTGTTGGAAAAACAACACTTACCCTTCAAGCTGCTCTTCAAATGGCAGGATTAGAATATAAAGTATTATATATCTATAGTAAACCCATTTTTCCATTAGTTAGATTATCAACCCTCATTCCTATTAAGGAAGATAAAGAAAAAAAGAAAAAAATATTGGAAAACATTAAATTCATTCGGATTGACAAATTTGATGCTTTATATGATTTAATTTTTAAATTAGAATTTCAAATCTTATCTGAGAAACCTAAAAGTAATCGATCTAAAGGTTTGATCATAATTGATTCTTTGACTGAATTAATGCGATTAGAATGGAATCCGGATTCAAAGAAGAAAAACATTAAAATTTATTACCAATTAAATCAATCTCTCGCGACTTTAGCTTATTTAAATAAAGAATATGAATGCTACGTCTTGATAGTTAATGAAATTAGCAAGATACAACAAAACCAAAGTACCGTGGAAGTTCAAAGCGGGCGAAAAGTAATGGAAAATTGGATCACTTATTCCATTCATTTAATAAGGGATAAAGAAATGAATAAGAGACAATTACTTTTAAAAAATAAAAAAAGTAACCAAGAAATCAGATTTTCTTCGGTAATGACGAAAGGGGGATTCATTTAACTTTGAATGTTCATTTACTCGATTTGCCATGATTTCTTATTTAAATTTAAAAGAACCTTCCGCGTTCGATGCGAGGAATTAATCAAAGAATCTCTCTTTTTTAAAAAAAGTAAGCTTGGGTAAAATTTTTATCACTTCTTTCATTATGTAGAAATAGGATGGAAAAATCTACATACATGAAATTATCGCAATTTTTAGAAATGAATGTACCTCATTATTTTCCCAACAGAGGAGATTTAATAAATATAATCGAGATTATTGCGGGAGCAACAATTCCAATTAGAGGATTGCTTGAAAAAGGGATAACCTCTAAAGAAATTCATCTTCGAATGGATATTAAGGAACCAGAAACAGGCACCATTAATATTTATGACGAAGAACAAATTCATGAAGATATTCTAACTCATTCCATAATTCTTAAAGCGCTAAAAGAAAGAGAGACCATATATTCTTTTATTGCTTCAGAAGAAGCTGCTCCCGTGTTGGGAAAGGGTGATTTCGGCATTACCATCGATCCTGTCGATGGATCCTCCAACGTGGCAGTCAATAGAACAGTCGGGACCATCGTGGGAATTTGGGATGCGGAGGGTAAAATTATTTGCTCTTTTTATGTTCTCTATGGAATATTCACGAATTTAGTTATTGCGTTAAATGGCAAAGTAGCGGAATTTATTTTAGATAAAGCACCCTATAGTATCACCTTTTTTCAATACATTTTTTTGGATTTTTTAAAAATGCCGAATGTGAGTACGGGAGGGATTCGATGCTTGGGAGGAAATGCTGATAAATGGTCAAATAAATGTAAAAAATACGAACAAGAACTCATCGCAAAAAATTTTAAAGATCGTTATAGTGGCAGCTTTGTTGGCGATTTTCATGCAATCTTGGTTTATGGAGGAATTTATTCCTATTTTGCTGAAGAGAAAAAAGCGAAATTACGTTTATACTATGAATGGCTTCCTTTAGCTTTTATGGCAAAAACGTTAGGAGGAGACTTTTATCTGATTGACTTTAGTAATAATATTAAGAAAATGGATGAAATAGAACCTTTAAAAAAAGAAAATGTAAATGAAATTCATTCGACTACATGTGGTGGATTAATAGGAAATGAAAAAGCAGTTCGTTTATTCAACAGATTAAATGAAGAATAATCAAAATACCTATAAAAAAGTTCAAGAAGGGAAAGCACTCTTCTTCATTCATGAACAGGATTTCCAATCCATTCCATCGAAATCCATGCAGGTTTTTTACAATAAAAAGATGGATATAAATCGAGATATTACTTCACTTGCGATTAATGCTTTTTCAATTTTAGAAAACTCTTCTTTATTTGTGGTAGATCCAATGGCAGCGTCGGGAGTGGGAGCAATAAGGATTTTAAAAGAATGCAAAAATGTCCATAAAATCTGCATCAATGATATCAATCCCTTAGCAATTCAAATGATTCATGAAAATTTACGATTGAATGATTTGGTTCAGAATGACAAGGAGATAATCGTATCCAATGAGGATGCCAATCTACTTTTCAATGAGCTCAATCAAAAAGCACACATAATGACTGAAAAGGAAGAATCTTCTCCTGATGTAATTTCTATCGATCCCTTTGGAACCCCAAATCGATACCTTGACTCTGCTTTTAAAGCAATCAAAAAAGAAAAGGGGTTGATGTGCATTACTGCAACGGACACCGCCGTCCTTTTTGGAGTACGCCCCTTAGCCTGTTATCGAAAATATTTAGCAACACCCTTACATGTTGAATATTGCAAGGAGATCGGAGCCCGAATTTTAGTATGCTTTTCTTCCAAAATTGCTAATATCAATAATTTAGGCATAATACCTCTTCTAACTTTTTATTCCAACCATTTTATACGTATCTTTCTTTTAACCGTCAAAAATAAAAAGCAGATTCAGGCAAGTTTTAAAAATTATGGATATATTTTGCATTGCAAGTGTAATTTTCGAAGTATTATCAATGATATGTTGAAAATCCCCATTTTATGCCCCTTATGCGGGAGAAATGACCAATTCAGTCTTGCGGGACCCCTCTGGACAGGAGACTTGCATGATACTAATTTCTTGACGGCAATGATAAAAAGGAACAAGGAAACATCTTATGTTAATAAAGAAAAAATAAATAAATTATTGACCATTGCTAAGGATGAACTTGGAATGCCCCCCTATTACAACAACTTGCACAAATTATGTCAAAAATTACATCTTTCTAAAGTACCGAAAATGGAAAAAGTAATTGAAGCAATTCGTTCCAAGGGGTATCAAGCAACAAGAACGCAATTTGACTTTGTATCTTTTAAGACAACCATGGCTCATGAGGATTTGAGAAAAATGTTAACGGAATTAATTTAGCGGTGCTCTATGTGAAGGATTACCAAAAAAAGCATAAAAAAGAATATTATTATAGAAAAGCAAGGCAAGAAAATTATCGAGCTAGATCGGCTTACAAGCTCTTAGATATCCAAAAACGTTTTAATATCTTTAAGAGAGCGTTTTATATTTTAGATTTAGGCTCTGCACCGGGATCTTGGCTTCAAATTGCAAAAAATCTGGCAGAAGAAAACCTGATTAAATATAGTGACCAATATTATCATCGGGATCATTATAAAATCATGGGAGTAGATGTTAAAAAGGTGTCCCCCATAGAAAATGTAAAGACGCTCAAGATCGATATCACCGATCCATCCCTTGAATCTGAAATACGCTCTTACTTTCAGGATAATCTGGATGTAATTCTCTCCGATGCCGCTATAAAAAAAATTGGTAATGCTTTCAGCGATTGTATCAGGCAGATTCGATTATGTGAACAAATTATCGCATTATCCAAGAATCTCCTAAAAAAAAATGGGATCCTTGTAATAAAGTTGTTCCAAGGAGCGGATTTTCAAGAATTCTTTGCTGCAATAAAAAAAGGATTCAAATGGGTACAATCATTCAAACCAAGATCTTCTAAAAAAGGAAGCAATGAAATTTATTTGATTTGTAAGAATTAATCCGAGAGGTTTTAATATAGTATTAAAAATTGTCGTGAGTGTTAACATTCATGGATAAAACACTCCGCCAATAAAAATGGCTTTAAATAAACTCTTCACGCAACTTGATATGCATTTTAAAAAAAAGCCGTCTTTAACTCAAAATAAATCCTAAAAGATCACGTTCTAATCTGAATCTTAATCTCTTGATTCTTCTAGATATTGTTCAAAATCCACGTTATATTCCTTTCCTTCTAAAGATTCCAAAATCCAATTTGAAAGCCAGGGACAAATTTGCGGATTATAAATTTCCACCGTAATTTCGCTGCATTTATCCGTATATGGACAAATAAAACAAGGTTGCCTCCCAAACATGTTCAAAACGAAATCTTTCCGTTCCATATCAATTTTTTGCTCGGGGACGTCTATCTCATCTTCAAAATGTTCTACGGCAAAAATGTGTTTAGTCCATGAACTGTCAATAAGTTCTCGGTTTATTTTAATCAAAGAACGCATTGCTAACAAGTCCAAAATATTTTCTACTTGGTACCGGCGCATTCCTAGCTTTTCAATTAAATCATCGAACATGATCTCTTTCTGACTATTAATAACGTCTAGTACTTTTTGTTCATCCTTCTTAAGCGTTCGGGAGATTTGCTTCTTTTTTTCTTCAATTATTTCAATCCTTCTTTCGGATTGGGATTTTTCTTCCTCGGAACCCTCGACTCTTTCCTTAATCTTGCATTTATGACGAGATAAATGGGTGAATGCTTTTCCACAATAAGGACACACCTCCTTCTTCTTTGCAGTCATGATTTTTACCCTAAAAAAAGTTGAATCAAAGGAATAACAATAAATACATCAAATAGTACACTATAAAAATAACTATTCAAAATTAATTTTGTGATTTATACATAAAAATAAATTACTTCCTCATGTAAATATAAATTATCTAAAGAGATTATTAAAAGCGAATCGAGAATGAAACTGAATGAATTATTAGGAATTGCACCAGATAAGATATTAAATACAAATACATTGATGGATGAAGATCAAAAGCAATCCTCTACCCGATTTCAATTAAAATCGGGTTTAAGCAGCTTGGATACCATTTTAAAGGGGGGTTTCTTAGCGGGTAAAAAGTATTTAATTTTTGGGGGATATAGTGCAGGTAAAACTCAATTATGCCATCAATTATGCTTTCAAGCGTATCTCAAAGATAGCGAGCTAAAGTCCCAAAAAAGTCGAATACTCACCTATTATATTGATACCGAAAATACGTTTCGACCCGAAAGGATTGAAGAATTTTCAAAATTACGAGGTTTGAACACCAAATCCGTCTTAGACAGTATCTATTATTCCCATATTTCGAGTAATTCGACATTGTTGCTAAAATTGAAAGAAATTCAAAAAAATGAGAAAGAAAACGCTTTAATGCTTTTAATTATAGATTCAATTAATAATCTTTATAGATCGGAATATTCACGAAGTAACATTTCTCATCGCGCCCATAAAATAGAATTCCTGTCCATCCTCTCAGTATTACATAATATCACCATGAAATTCAATATAATTACCATCGCAACGGCTCAAGTGACTCCTAATTTCTTAGAAAATGCAATTATTCCAGAGATACCGGCAGGAAATAGCATTTTGAACCATTATTTTTCTGAATATTTGTACTTAAAAGTACAGGCGAATGGGAAAAGGAGAGTTCATGTTGTCAATTCGCAATACTTACCCGAGAATGAAAGTAACTTTTATGAAATTACCAGTCAAGGAATTATTGATGAAGGATGATTTTCATGATCGACCATTTATCTGATTCAGAAATTGGTCTATTGTCACTGGTTTAAAATCTTCTCCTTTCATGGAGCTATTAACAAAATATAACTTATTAGTTATCCTCGGCGCCAACCAGGTTATTAATTTAAAAGCATAATCAAGCTTCTTCTTCTTAATAGGAGTTGCTATTTGATTACTCTTCAAAGTAGGTTTGGAATATCGGCCCACAATTTCATTGAAATCCATCCCAATTAAGTAAATAACTTGTTCCGAAGATAATAATGATCTTAAGAAGAAAAGGATCCTATCTCCATCCGTGAATCCCCCAGGGTTAACTATATTCTCCAAGGGTTGAACTTGGGTGGTTCCGATTACTTTTTCAAAGTTAATAATCTCGGGTTTGAACTCCTCTAATTTATCGATATTATCCCCATGAGCGTGAACTATCATGTATTGTGCTATCCCGAAGTCTTCTTTCCTTATTCCATCCAAGTCCGTGAAAGTGGCGGTTATGGGAATTTCATTTTCCGTTAAAAAAACAGTCGCTCCATCCGCAGCTAAATTAATCGTGTGATTCAGAATGGCTCGTCCGCCTCTTTTTAAAAGAGCACCAATTGTCGTTTCCAAGGAAGGTCCACACCCAAATATAAATATAATTTTTCCCTTTTCTAAGGAATGATAAAATAAATGAAGAATTTTATTAGCATTCCAATTTTTCTCTTTCAAATTTAAGATATGAGAGAGCATATCTCTTGCTTCTCTATCTTTTTGCTGATCGAAATTAAAGTCTTTTATAATTTCAATATACCACTGACGAAATTCATCATGAAAATCTATATTCTCCCACAATTCATCTTTCATTTTCAAAAAGCGATCTTTTATTCTAGATTATTCAATGAACAAATTTTAATATATTACTAAATTATTAAGAACAACCACATACAATTCAATTTTTTCTATATTATATAAAAAAAATTCTTAAAACCAAAAAAAGAAGTGATATTAAATAATGGATTTTCCGGAAAAGTTATTATTTGTAAAAACGCATCAGTGGTTTGACCCTGCTAGCGGGAAAGTTGGTATAACCGCTTATGCCGCTGAGCAATTGGGAGAGATTAGCTTTGTCGATGTCGAGGGATTAGATGGTGCAGAATTAACTCAAGTTGAAATGTCAGGCAATGAGCCTGCTTCAGACCCCATTGATGCCACTGTAGAATCAAGTAAAGCAGTTGGGGACGTATATTCTCCAGTCTCAGGAACTGTTAAAGAAATAAATAGCAGTTTAATGGACGAACCGGAGAAGATTAATGCAGATCCCTATGGAGACGGTTGGTTATTTGTAATTAAACCATCAAATTTAGATGCAGAAAAAGCAAACTTGCTTAACGCATCCAAGTATAAAGCTTTTGTAGAAAGCTTGTAACCGTGTTTAAAGTTTCAATTGAATAATACATAATTTTTTCTTTTTTTTATATTCACTACTTTAACATGTACGAGAAAAATGAATTTACTTTAGGTCTCATTATAAATCCGATTGCTGGAATGGGGGGTGCTGTTGGGTTAAAAGGCACGGATGGAAGAGATATTCTTAAAAAGGCAATTTCTCTAGGGGCTCAGCCCACAGCGCTGAATAGAACTAAAGAATTATTGGAGGAATTAAATCCGATCAAGCAAAAGATTAAATTCTATACTTGTCCTTCTTATATGGGAGAAATAGTACTAAAAGAGATGCAGTTAGACCATGAAATTCTCTCCCATCCACTTTTTGAAGATATTCACTCCATGTATGATACCACATCAGAACATACAAAGAAAGCGGCAGAAATCATTAAAAAAAAAAAAGAGGTAAAACTTTTACTTTTTGTAGGAGGAGATGGTACTGCCAGGGATATTTTAGATGTAATTGATGAACAACTGCCTTGTTTGGGAATTCCAGCAGGCGTCAAGATATATTCCGGTGTATTTTCCTTGAACCCCAAGGTAGGAGCTTCTATCATCCTTCAATATTTATGGGATGAATTGCCTCTTCGAGAATCGGAAGTCTTGGACATTGATGAGAATGAATATCGAAAAGGTAATCTTAAGGTAAAATCTCATGGATATTTACTCGTTCCTAACGCTCCAGATTATTCCCAGGACTCTAAAATGGGCACTCCTGCTACGGATCTTAACAATCAAGAAAGGATTGCGAAAATGATCGTTGAAATCTTGGAAAAAGACACGTATTATTTACTCGGTCCCGGCACGACCACTAAAGCTATCACAGACGAATTGCACCAAGAAAAGACCATTCTTGGAGTAGATTTATTAGTTAATAAGAAAATAGTTGCCAGTGATTTGAATGAACAAGAAATTTTAAACTATGTTAATGATGGGGAAGTGAAAATCATT
This sequence comes from uncultured archaeon, assembly GCA_964388035.1. Taxonomy (GTDB): domain Archaea; phylum Asgardarchaeota; class Lokiarchaeia; order Sigyniarchaeales; family SOKP01; genus JALGVJ01. The sequence goes on along the minus strand of CAYLZE010000006.1, from coordinate 26,354 downwards.
TTATCTCCCATCGGAAGACAAGGGTTCATTTTAGGGCGCGGTAACCTGCAATTTACTCCAAAAATACTGAAAAAAGTTGGTCCTAAAAATCTCATTATCATTTCCACTAAATACAAATTAAATTCCATTCAAAATCAGGTTTTAAGAGTGGATACCAGAGATTCCGTTCTGGATGAAGAATTCCGGGGACTTTATCGAGTAATCACCGATTACATGGAATTTAGAATCTGTGAAGTGAAATAAAAGATTTCTTTTAATCTAGTTTATGGAAAAATTGATGTTGGTGCCTGAATTGTTAGGTATTATAATTAGTCAAAAATAGTCTTGACACCCGTCTTATAAGAGATCATGTATTGCAATGCCACGAAAGCAGTAAGAATTATGATGATCCCGAAGATCAGAATTCGCTGAGCCATAGTTTTATTATATACATATTTTGAGGCTTGATACAAGAGGATGTAGCCTAAAGAACAGAGAAAAATCAAAATAGAAGCTACGATTCCTTCAATGATGAAACTTTCATGTAAATCTTGGTACATGAATTGGGGCCCTCCTGCTGAAGTGGCTCCTAATGCGGGAGGGTCACGATATATGAGGTAAATTACTCCCATCTGCAGGACAAATAAAATGGCATAGATAAATATTACACTGAGGGTTTTTACCGGCATTGGAAAACTCATTTTTCTTAATTTGGTAAATTTGGGAAAAATGATTTTTGGTTTTCTTACTTTTTCTCCTAAAATCCAAGGCGTCTTTCTCTTGATCATTTCAAATACGGTTTCAGAGCCAGTTACTTTGGCCTTTTCCTTGCTGCGTCCTTTTATTATTTTTTTCTCCATGCTACTTGCCGAGAATTTTCTGTTAAATCATTTAACACTAAAAATTAATCCTCAGATAGATAAAAAAGTTATTGATTATATTTTTTCTGAAAATAATATATTATCTATCATAAAATAGTTAACGTGAAAAATAAAATGGAGAATGAAAAAATATTCAATGAAGTGGATAATCTAAATACAGAAACAATCATGAAGCTCATGAGAGATCTAATCGGAGTGAAAACCGTGGTTCCCCCAGGAGACAATTACAGGGAGTATGTTGACGTGCTCATTCCGTATTTCAAGAAATTAGGATACTCCTTGGAGGAAGTCCTAGTTCCGGAAGAATTAATAGCACAAATCCCTTATAATCTAAAAGGACCCCGAATTAATCTTGTGGCTACGAAAATTTATGGAGCAGGTAAGGATATCACGTTTTATGGGCACATGGACGTCGTTCCCGTCCCCGATGAGGGGGCAAAAAAATGGAGATTCTCTCCTTTTGAAGCTACCATGATCAAGAGTGGCAAGATATATGGTCGCGGTGTTGCAGATATGAAGGGTGCAATGGCGGCCCTCATCCTCGCCCTCCAATTGATCGAGAAATTAAATCTCACGCCGAATTACAACATTCACGTGCTTAATTGTACCGATGAAGAAATAGGAATCTATCCCGGAGTACGGTATCTAGCAGAAAAGGGCTATGTGAAAGGAACTATCTTCTGCATGGAAGGCGTCGTTGACCCTATTATCTTCGCAGGTTGTGCTGGGGCGCTCAACGTGGTTGTGGAAGCTATCGGGAGAAGTTGTCATTCCGGAATGAACTTTATGGGTATTAATGCTATAGAAGAAATAGTCCCAATTCTCGTAGAGTTAATGAAATTGAAAGAAATTGTTGAACAGCGGGAGAGCAAGGACATTCCTGGTTTTCCACGCCCAGGAACCGATAGACAATGGAACATGTCTCCCATGTTTAACCTGGACATCATCCATGCGGGAACAAAAACCAATATCGTCCCCGATCTATGCACTCTTACGATTAATAGACGGCTCATTCCCGATGAAAATTACGAGGATGTGAAAAGGGAAATAGAAGAGGCAATTGAACGGGGAAGGGCAAAAAGTAAATTATTAGATTTAAAAACTACTTTTATCTATGATTATCCTGCGGTTAGAATGAACGTCAATGCCCCAGACGTGCTTAAGTTAAGAGAGATCATCAAAGTAGTGCAAGACCTTCCTGATGAAAAAGTAAGAACCGTGGGAATGTCTGGTTCCACGGATATGGGATATGTATCTGAAATTTTAAACACGGAAGATATCATTTTCTATGGTGTGGGGAACGCGGGAAGCGGAGCACATGCGGTCAATGAAATTATATACTTAAAAGATATAAAAACTTACATTAAGGAATTAATCTTATTCCTCTGTTCTGACTTCTAATCCTATTTTTATTCTTTTTTGATATATTTATTATTTTCAACTGGTAAACAAAAAGAAAGAATTAATGAACCCCATCCGGGTGTGAATGAGGAATAATGAAACAGGAGCAAGAAGGGAGTACAACTTTTTAGGGATACTAAAGAAATTAAGAATTTTTTTCTTAGAAATTTATTTTATTCCTTGAATAATATGCTTTTTAAGCATTTTAAAAAAAAACTTTTATATTTGACCTTCTTTTAACCTTATAATGACAGATTCCTTGGATATCGTTTTCAACTCTATTACTCCTTCTGCTAAATCCTTGCTTCTTACCAAGGCATTTACGAACATCCCTTTTGCTAAAGAAGCAATAGAAATGATCTGGCAGGATAAGGAAGTTCTACGCACCTTTCAAGATAAAATTTCCTCCCTTATTTTTATATTAAGGCTAATTCATTTTGAAACCAGGTATTGGTCAATAGACGAGGGTCTTTCAATGTTAGACCTGAAAAGAATCTTAGAATTCTCCTCTGGCTACTCTTTTCGAGGTCTCGATTTATGTAAAGATCCCGAAATTCAATACATAGATACTGATTTGCCTCAATTAATAAAAAATAAAGAATTATTGATAAATAGCTTATCCAAAAAATATTGCTCGTATTCAATTAATAATTTAATCTTGAAAGATTTGAATGTGTTAAATGGAGAAGCTTTCTCTAAGATTATATTCTTGTTTTCTCCTGGTCCCATTGCCATCGTGAATGAAGGACTTTTAGTATATCTAACAGATGGACAGAAAAGTAAATTATGCCATAATATCCATAATGTATTGAGCCAGCATGGCGGCTTTTGGATAACGGCCGATATTTATGTAAAAAAGGATGAGGCTTTTCCACATGAGGCAAAAATTGTGGATGAGAAAGGAAAAGAATTTCTGGAAGACCATAATGTAGAAGAAAATAAATTCGAAAGTTTTGAAATGGCAGAAGCTTTCTTTGCAGACCATGGGTTTAAAATTTACAAAAAGGTGGATGTTCCATCCAGTCGAGTCATTTCTAGAAGCTTATTGAAAAATATCCCCCGAGTTCTGCTTGAAAAACTGAAGGATCGGAAAAAAACTCGAGAAACATGGATGTTAATGATAGCTTGACCCAACAGATTTTAAAGATAGACATTTATTAACCTCACCTTTTCAAATTATTCAAGAACATTTTACAAATCCATATTTAATTATATTTAAGTTTTTGAGGCGTGTTTGTATAAGATAGCTATTCAAGATAAATTTGCCTTGAGAAAAATTATATTAAAATTATAAGAGATGCTTTAAAATAAATCAGCATCTTTTTTATCAGATATGAAGATTATTGAAGAAAGTATTTCTATTAAAAGCAAAGATGGAATTGACATCCAGTCATTTATCGCTCATCCAACAGAAGGAGGTCAACATCCTAGTATCATCATAATTCATGAAATTTGGGGGCTAAACAATCAGATAAGAGGGGTAGCGAGACGCTATGCTGAACAAGGATATGTTGCTTTAGCTCCTCATCTTTTTAGTAGAAAAGGAGATGTGCTAACCGAAGAAAACATTAAGAAAGCAATGGTCCCTGTTTTTTCCATACCTCGAGAAAAAAGAAGTGATCCCTCATCTCTTAAGAATATAATTTCAAAAATGGGAGATACCGAGAAAAAAGTGGTACAAATCTTATTCATGGAAAGAGAATCCTTTCAACAAAAGATTGCCAAAGATATAATTGACTGTTATGACTATTTGAAAGATTTAGATTATTCCAAAGGAAAGAAAATGGGCGTGACGGGATTTTGCTTCGGAGCGGGATTAGCTTTTCAAATCTCGACCATGTTGCCGTTTGATGCATCCGTAATTTTTTATGGAGCCAATCCTAACCCCCTTGAAGCTGTGGCTAAAATTAAAGGTCCTGTTCTCGCTTTTTATGCCGGCGAGGATGAAATGGTTGATGCGGGCATTTCCCCATTGATCGAAGCAATGAGAAAGTATAAAAAGACTTATGCGATGAAACTGTATAGTGGAGTTCAGCACGCTTTTTTCAATGAAACAAGCTCGGTCTATGATAAACCTTCCGCGGAAGATGCTTGGCATTTGGCCGTTAATTTCTTCAATAAAAATCTCAAATGAAATGAATAAGCGGAGGAGGGAAAATGAAAGAAGAGAAAAAGGAATCACCCGATCTTTTGTGGACATGTTTTGTCAATTGGATCAATACTATTGAAAACGTGATTACCCTAGATTCAGAAAAAACTAAAACTTTCGATGAACATTTAGGAATAAAATAAAGATTTTTAATAAAACCTGTTGCTTGAGCAGTTTTCGTTAAGAGAAGTCAATTTAGATAAAGCAAGGTCAATTTTATTGAAAGCAATTTTAATAGATTAAACGCTACACTCTAAAATAGGACATCAATAGTAATCTAGATTTTATCATATTATATTCTTATTTCTTTTATCAGCAAAATTAATTTCTAAATTAATCTAAGGAATTTATTGTGAAAAATAAAATGAAAGAAAAAAAAGGATAAATTAAGTATATAAAAAAATTAAGCCAGAACTTCAAGCTCTTGCCGTTATATTCTGCCTAATCTTCCGAAATTGTTATGGCCTCTTCCGGACACTGGGTTTCGCATGCTCTGCAACCCACGCAATCCTCCCGGTTTTCTTGAATAACGTTGACCTTGCCACCTTCCGGCTCGCCAAAACATTCACTAGGACAGACTTCATAGCACGTTCCGCATCCGGTACATTTTTCTAAATCGATATCTATGGAGAAACTCATTTTTTGATTCCTTCTCGTTATTTTAACTTGAAAATGACATTATTAAAATGTCTTATACTATTATAAATTATCCAAAATATTTAAAAAAGTCTATTTATGGGAAAAACTATTTCATCTATTTAGATTAATAGAAATAAAGTAAAAAGTTTAAAATCTAAAAGATTCAAGTAATTTGGTTTTTTGAAAACTATGTATTTTCCCTAATTCTTATATAAATAATATTTTAGGACATGAGAAAGAGTGCCATTCTGAAATTTTTTAAAATATAAAAAATTCTTACCACCCATATCAGAATCTTCAAAATAGAATTTCTAAGTGAATTGCATGTGTCGCATGTTCGTTCAGTGCTCTCCGGAATCTTTTGTTTTAGACCCGCATATTTTGAAGAAATTCCTTGCCACTTGTCATTGGCATTATTTTCACCGTTATGACTTGCTCGGGCACCATAATTTAGGATTTGGAGTGGCATATGTTCCCGAAGGAGAAAATCACTTGATAGTGAAGAGGGACATCACCCCTATATACCATGCCGATTGGAAAGGAATCTTAAGGATTAAAACCCGTTTTCTGGTCGTCCATGCCCGAAAAGCTATGCCTTGGAAAAAAGCCGCGGAGGATATTCATCCCATTAATATTAATGAAAAATATCTCATTACCCATAATGGCACCATCCATGATGATTCGTTTCCGCAGCTTAAGGACAAAAAGTTGGAAGAGATAAAAAACTCCACCACCTTAGATACCAGAAAATATCTCTGCTATATCATGGATGCCTTGAAATGCCACTCAGATTTAAAGACTTCCCTGGAAGAGGTATTAAAGACAATTAAAATCGGAATTGCCGCCAATGCATTCTTGTTTAATGCCAAGGAGTGTAACGTTATAAATTATCATGCCATGCGGTTCAATGGACGGCACCGGACTCTATTTATTCATGAACAAGCTAATTCCATCTTAATAGGAACTACCCCCTTACAGGACGGTTTTCGCGAGATACCCAATAAAACTCTCCTTCAGATAAATTTAAGGGATTTATCTCTACGCTGGCATGAGTTAGAAGTATGATTTTAACACGTCCCATGTTTATGAAGGAAATATAATAAAAGAAATACAATATATTAACAAATTAGAACCGTATATTTGTTAGTATAATGTTGAATAATAAGGAAAATAGATTATCGAGAAGCTAACACATTGGTAAAATTTGATTTGAATTGGCTAACTAATGGACAAGATCAATTAGTTCCCAAATAGAAAGAGCTTTAAATTAATTTTTTTTTAATCTATTCTTATTAATTATCAAATTTTAAGTCCAATCGTTTTTGATTTCCTAATGGTCTCTCTAATTTAATCTATTAGCGAGAATTCAAAAAGGATAAAAAGAAAAAATGAGAATTTAAAAACAAAAAAAAATATGTGTAATTTATATGAGATATCGTGCTATTATTTGGTTTCTTCTTCTTCGGCAGCTTCCTCAGCAGCCAATTCCTCTTCTAATTCTTCCAAGGGAACGGGAGCTGGAGTTGTTAACATGCTGTATCCAATCCAAATGGCAATAATTGATACTAAGATGATCAGCAACCACATTGGAGCTACTACAAAAAGTCGCCAATCCAAAAGATCAACTCCTAACCAGCTGGAGGTTAAATCAATTCCTTGGGGTTGCTTTCCGATGGTTTGCATGAATAGGTCCACGACAGAACCGAGCGTGTAAATTATGGCAATGAGCACGCCCACAATCATAACCACTAGGCCTATAATTTTATCCTTCGCCATGTACATCAACCATTTTGTATTTTACTTTATTTGATTTTAATTTTCATATACTAACAATAAACTTAGAATACCTAAGTTTAATTATGTTTAAATAAAACCCATTATAATAAAAACCATTCGAAAATTAAATTTGAAGGATTTGACTGAAGAGTGAAATAATTGAAGTTAATGGCTCCAGCTATTAAAAATGATTTTTTTAAATGCTACATTAGAAAATTTATACTACTTGTAAGATATTTACAATCGAGTTGATCTGAAAGGATGGGAAAGAATTTGGACCAAAATTATGTATTAATCATCGGTTCAAGTAACATGGATTTAAATATTTATATAGAGCGGTTTCCCAAGCCAGGAGAAACCGTGACTGGGGGCATTTTTGATCAATTTTTGGGAGGTAAGGGAGCCAATCAAGCCGTCGCGTCAATTCGGAGTGGGGCAGACACTAACTTTCTGGGCAGGGTTGGCATGGACGCTTTTGGCGATCAAATGATCCAGCGTCTTACTAAGGAAGACATAAACACTTCTCGCATGATTAAAGACCCAAGGGAGAAGAGCGGAGTGGCTTTCATCTTGATAGATTCTCAGGGAGAAAACATGATTTCCGTGGCGCCAGGAGCTAATAAGAATCTATCAGTGGAAGATGTTGAGAAGAATCGGGATCTCATTCAAAATGCGGGCGCAATCGTGGTACAAATGGAAATTCCTTTAGAAACCATCGAAGTCATCTTTGAAATAGCTTCCCAGAAAAGCGCGATAAAAATTCTAAACCCCGCGCCCTTGAAGCCCTTTCCTGCCCGCTTATTGGAAAACATAGATATTATCATACCTAACGAGGGGGAATTAATGAGGTTACATTCAATTTTTCGTTTGGGAGATTTACCAACGGATAATAAGGCTGCAATCGTGCAAGCTTCGCATCAGATTTCAGAATTAGGAGTGGACACGATAATAACCACATTGGGTGCAAGAGGGTGCTTGGTTCATGATAAAGAGACGGGACTTCATTCGATTAAAGCTTTTCAAGTAACAGCAGTTGATACGGTCGGGGCGGGAGATTGCTTTAACGGGGTTTTAGCGAGCAAGCTATGTCAAGGAAAAGACTTGATCACAGCCGTGAAATATGCGACTGCTGCGGCTTCTATTGCTGTTACCCGAAAAGGAGCTCAAGATTCCATACCATATTTTGATGAAATAGAGAAAAGATTCAATGAATTTACCGACTCGATGGAAAAGAGTGGTGTTGTTACATGAACGTAGAGACGCTTTCCCCCGATAGAGGCACTTGTTTAAGGATAAATGATGCCTCTCCCCTCATCATGAAGATATCTCCTCCCAAACATGAGAATCTGCTTGTCATAAATGGGAATTCTTTTTATCAGAAAAATCTTTCTGGGTTCCAATTAAAAATAGCTTCAAATGATCCATACATGGTTATTAACAAGAATGATGAGCAAATAACCCTGCACTATAGTAAGGATGTTTCTCTCCAGCGCATTTTATATGATCCTTATAAATATGAAAAGGAACTAAAGGTTTTGATTGAAGCAGAACAGTTTAAAAGGAATCATGAGGTGCCGGATGGATATATCGATATTTTAGCCAAATGGTACAGCATAAAATTTACTTATCCAACCTATAATCTAATTTACATTAAGCCCGAAATGGGCATTTCTTTCCAAAAACATGAACAACGGGAAGAATATTGGGAAGTAATGGGAGGAGAACCCATTATTCTTTCTGGAAATCAAGTGGAGTATTTTGTGAAAAAGGGAGCGCGATTTTGCAATCCAAAAGGTGGTTTTCATGGGATCATTAATCCCGATAAAAAATATTACGCAATTATAAAAGAGTCTTGGGGCGGCAATTTTGATGAAGCAGATATTGAAAGAGTCTTCAATCCGAACCACTATGGATGATCTTTTATGGAATGAATTCGACATATTTAGATTCTACTACGGGTTTTGTATCTTTTCATGGAATTTGCAACTACTCCTTTTAAAGTTTTTGTTTTTTATAGAGAATGGACTTCTCTTGCACAAGTTTCTATCAATAAATTAAAATTTAATGCATTATTAATTGCATATACACGGTTAAAATTTATATAGAAAAATTTGTCGTATATAGTAATATAAAAAAAAAGAGTGGTATGGTTTAAATGGCTCCAGACGAAGAAAAAGACGAGGAAGACTTCGAAGAAAGGGATGAAGACGAGGAGATAGAGGAAGATCTTGAAGAGGAGGAGATAGAGGAATCCGAAAGCGAAGAAGAAGAAGGAGAAGGGAGAGAACCGGAGAAGGAAGGAGAGGAAGTGGAAAGCGAGTTAGACCGTCTTCGCTTTAAATATCGGGGATATACCTTAGATGAACTAAAACGGATGAACATGGATAAATTCATTCAATTATTACCCGCACGGGCAAGACGTTCCTTGAAACGCGGATTGCCGCCGAGGCAGAAAAAGTTGCTTGAGAGATTGAGACGAGCGTATCGGGCTAAAAAACGGGGAAAAGATTTAATAACGAGGACGCAAGTAAGAGACATGCTCATTTTTCCAGAAATGGTGGGACTCAAAATCGGTGTGTATAATGGAAAGGAATTCACGGTAGTAGAAATCTTGCCGGACATGATCGGGCATTACCTGGGAGAATTTTCCTTAACCAGAAAAAGAGTATCTCACGGAAGTCCTGGAATTGGTGCCACAAGGAGCTCAAAATACGTACCATTGAAATAAGGAGAATGAGGAATTTTAAAAATGCCAAATTGGAATTATTCCTTTATTGAACATAAATATGACATTGAGCGATTAGCGAAAGCGTCGGGTAGGGATTTAAGGATCAAGCCAAAGGATGCCCGGGAGATATGTGCGGTAATCAAGGGGATGAAGGTTGAGCAAGCGAAGTCCTATTTAGAAAAAGTAATTTTAATGAAGCAATCGGTTCCCTACAGGAGATACAAGAAAAAACAGGCTCATAAAAAAGATTTAAAGCAATTCAAATGGCATACGGGACGCTATCCCCGTAAAGCTGCTGCAAGAATCTATGAGGTCTTGAATGCGTGCGAGTCCAATGCCGAGTTTAAAGGATTAGACGTGGATTTATGTAGAATCATTCATTCTGCCTCTCATAGAGGAAGGGTGATTAAAAGGTACATTCAGAGAGCCCATGGAAGGTCCTCTGCCAGGTACAAGCACCTCACTCATGTAGAAATAGTAATTTATGAATTTCCATCTTAAAATAGACAATTATAAAGAAAAAAAGTGAGAAAAAAATTCCATTAGCAAAACATTTTATTGAACAGGGCATAAGATTGATGAGCATTGACGAGTTTTTACGCGCAGAATTAGTACGTGCAGGTTTTGCAGGTATAGATCTTCAAAAGACACCGTTGGGTACCCGAATCGTGTTAAAAACTTCCAGACCTGGGCTGGTGATCGGAAAATCGGGCAAGAGGATCCAAGAGATTACGGACATGTTAAATGAAAAATTTGCTATTGACATGCTGCAAATAGAAGTAGAAGAAGTGAAGAACCCCGATCTAGATGCTCAAATCATGGCGGAACGCTTAGCTTATTCGCTGGATCGAGGAAGACATTATCGACGGGCGGGATATTATATCTTAAGGAAGGTCATGGACGCGGGAGCAAAAGGGGTGGAGATTATCATTTCCGGAAAAATCACCTCACAAAGAGCTCGCACTCAAATTTTTAGGGCTGGAACGATGTCAAAATCGGGTCAAATTGCCCAAGTGGGGGTAGATAAAGGAGTAGCTCAATGCATTCAGAAATCAGGAGTGCTTGGCATTATCGTGAAGATCATGCGAGCTGATGTCCACATGGGCGACGATGTAAAAATTAAAAGAGAAGAATTGGAGAAAGCTCAAAAGGAAGCCGCAGCTAAAAAGGTAAAGACGAGAGCTGAAAAGATCATGAAGAAAGACTATGAAATCACGGAAGAAGAGGGGAAACTGAGTGAAGATGATGCTGCTTTATTGGATGAAGTAAACATGGATGAGGTCTCAGAAATGTCCGTGGATCCCAAAAAGCAGGAAAAAGAGGAAAACGAAAAAGCTAAAAAGTAAAAAATTGGAGTGAAAAAGCATGAAGATAATCAAGGCAGAGGAAATTAGAAATATGGGTCCCACGGAGAGAGCACGAGCATTAAAGGATTTACGAGAAGAATTGATGCTTCTCTATAGCAATCAGACGGGAGGAGGTATATCAGATAATCCTGCTAAGGTGAAGTTATTAAAGAAACAAATCGCACGCATGTTGACTGTTATTAATGAGAGCAAGGAATGAGGAGATGTTCATGGAACCCCAATATATTATATATCACGATTTAATCGGGTTTAAAACGCTAGCCCGATTAAAATCAAAATCGCAAGATGCGAATTTTCGAGAGATCGGGATCGTTATTGATGAATCCCGAGACATGTTAATTACCAATCACGATAATCACGTTAAAAAATTTATTAAAAAAGATTATGATTTCAGATTTATTCTTCCACCATCTAAAAAGGATGGCAAGAATCCCATCTTGGAAGTCGATGGGGAAAAAATTATCGGACTTCCACTCAATAGATTGAGAAGTTTAAGAAAAAAAAGAAGGATTTGAACACATCATGAGTTTGAGAAATATAGGTATTCCGGGAGTGAATCCCCCGAAAAATAAAGAGGCATGCGGAGATGTTAACTGTCCCTTTCACGGCACCATTCGAATAAGGGGGAGGGTATTAAAAGGAGTGGTCGTGAACAAGAACTCCAAGAATACCGTCATTATTAGAAGAGATTATGTTAAATTCGTTAAAAAGTATCAAAGATATGAGAGACGTAATGTTCGACTCGCTTGCCATTTGCCCGAGTGTTTAACTAATGAAATTAACGTCGGGGATCTGGTAAGAGTGGGGGAGTCTCGCAAAATTTCAAAAACAAAAGCTTTTATTGTATTAGAGAAACTATCAGGTGAATAAAATGGGAACGCGCAGAAAGCTAGGACGAAAGAAGGTAGAAAAGCCAAGAACAAGTTATGGCGTTCAAAATGGAAGCCGTATATTGATTGCGGATAATTCTGGAGCAAAAATTGCCGAAATTATTAATGTAGATCACTCTAAAACACGATTAAGACGATTGCCGAAAGCAAGCGTGGGAAGCGTGTGCACGGTCACGGTGAAGCGCGGTAAGCCCGAATTAAAAGGGCAGATCTTCAAAGCGGTGGTTGTTCGTCAAAAAATGATTTATCGTCGTGTCGATGGTACCAGGTTATGCTTTGAAGACAACGCGGGAGTTTTAATAACAAAAGAAGGAGATCCCAAAGGAACGGAAGTCCGTGGGCCCATAGCACGAGAGGCAGCGGAAATGTTCCCCAGATTGGCTTCTATTAGTTCTTTAATCGTATGATGAAGAAAAATAAGGTGAAAAAATGAAAGTTAAGTCAAAAAAACCGGGTAAACAGAGAAAAGCCCTTTATACGGCTAAGAATCATCAGCGGTCCAACTTATTGACCACGCGATTAGCCGATTTTCTTCGAGAAACTTACGGGATAAAAAGAGTTCCCGTCAAAAAGGGCGATAGCGTCAGAGTTACCCGGGGTGAATTCAAAAATTTTGAAGGTACTATCTTGGAAGTTATTACCAAAACGCAAAGAGTAAAAATAAAAGAATGTGTTTTTGAAAAAGCCGATGGCACCCAGTTTAATCCCCCAATTCATGTTTCCAATCTTATAATTACCAAATTTGCGGACGAGAAAAAGATGGATCCATGGCGTGCGAAACTCATCCAGAGAAAAACGGGATTTATAGCAGAAGAATTAATAACTGCTCCAAAAAAAGGAAAACAAGATAAAGAAAAGGAGGAAGATTATACATGACTCGACATGCAGGTCAAAAAAGGGTAAAGCGGCTCAATACTCCTGGCTTTTTGCAAATTGCCAGAAAAACAGGCACCTTCTTTATCAAATCAAGACCGGGGCCCCATCCGAGCAAGTTTAGCTTGCCCTTACTTCATGTTGTAAGAGAGCTTTTAGATATTACGGATACTTACAGTGAAGCAAAAAAGTTAATTGGCCGAGGATTTTTTAAGGTAGACGGAAGAACAGTCAAGGATGTGGGATTTCCAGTAGGATTGATGGATGTATTATCCATAGAAAAAATGAACAAGTATTATAGAATACTCCCCGATTCTCATTATGGCTTGATTCTCCATGAAATTTCAAAAGAAGAGAGCCTGTTCAAATTATGTAGAATTTCCAATAAAAGAACTGTAAAGGGCGGGCACATTCAATTAAACTTGCATGACGGAAGAAATATCTTAGTCAAAGTGGAAGATCCCAAGAATCCTAAAGAAGATATTTACAAGCGCATGGAAGTATTGAAAATTACCGTGCCTGAACAAGAAATCCTTAAAGTATTAAAATTCAAAGAAGGAAATCTAGCCCTGATCATGTCCGGTAAAAATATTGGGCGTTTAGGGCAAATTGCCGTCATTTCAAAGAGATTTGGCCCTAATGCGAGCACGGTTTCTATCCAACAAGAAGGAGAGCAAACCGAAACGTTATATGATTATACTTTTATCATTGGAGAAGAACAATCTGAAATTAGTTTACCAGCAATTTAAAAAATTATCATGAGAGGAAATGCATAAAATGGCAACCAAAACCAATAAAGAAGCAGCAAATCAAAACCTTTCCTTTGAGGAAGCATGGAAAAACCCCATGAAACGCCCTTATTTAGAAAAAGTGGTATTGAATATTGGCGTTGGAGAGGCGGGGGAGGAATTAGAAAGAGCTGCTACCGTGTTGCAGACGATAACCGGAAAGACTCCTGTAAAGACCCTTTCTCGAAAAAATGTGAAAGAATTTAATTTAAGAAAAGGACGTCCGATTGGTGTTAAGGTTACAATACGCGGTGAAGAAGCTAAAAAATTACTCCTAAGATTGTTTCTTGTTAATAATAATAAGATTTTATTGCATAGCTTTGATAATTATGGGAATTTCGGATTTGGTATTCAGGAACATATTTCGATCCCTTTCGTGGAATACGACAATCAGATCGGCATCTATGGCCTGGACGTCGTAGGCAGGCTCGTAAGACCGGGTATGCGTGTAAGGAATAGAAGAGCTCGCCGAGCAAAAGTAGCTAAACATCATTATGTCTCAAAGCAAGAGACAATGGAATTTTTAAAAAAAGAATTTAATATCGAAATCGTTAAAAAATTAAATTTAGAATACATGTAATTGAAAAATATCAAATAAAGGTTGAAAATTGTGCCACAAGGAAGAAAATTTGGAAAGGGAGCTCGTGTATGCCGGCGTTGTGGAACTCATAGAGCGGTAATTAGAAGGTATGGGTTGTATATTTGTCGTCGTTGTTTTTATGAAATAGCCCGCGAGATTGGGTTTAATAGATACGATTAAAAGGTAAAAAAAAAAAAATAAAATAATCAAGGAGAGAGGAATTATGGTTAATACTTTGGCAGACGTCATGAACATGATAAAGACTGCGGAAATGGCTCGCAAGAAAGAAGTCATTGTTAAGCCCGCTTCAAAATTAATACAAAGGATTCTTCGAATCTATCAAGCTAAAGCCTATATTGGAGAGTTTGAAAGATATGATGATGGACGTCAGGGAAAGTTTAAAATTGCCTTATTAGGCAAAATAAATCAATGTGCGGCTTTATTAAAGTTGAATTATAAATTTACACAATTAGATGAATTAGAAACAAGATTATTACCTGCCCCCGGATTGGGGATCATAATAATATCCACAAATCAAGGTATAATGACCCTTCAAGAAGCAAAGGAAAAAAACATTGGTGGAATTGCCTTAGCATATATTTATTGATGGGAATGAAAGGTTTAAAAAAAATCGGAGGTTAATCAGATGGTTAAAACAGCGTTCTTTAATGAATCATTGGAAATCCCCAAGGATGTAAAAATAGAGATCACGGGGAATAATCAAATCACGATAAAAGGGCCAAAGGGAGGTCCGATTACAAAAGATTTTTCTCATGCGAGAGGAGTTCAAGTATGGGTGGAGAAGAAGAAAATTCATTTTGCCGCCAACTTTCCACGTACGAGCACTCTTGCATTAGTCAATACCATGATGAATATTGTTAAAGGACTTATTTTGGGAGTCCAAACAAATTACAAGTATGTATGCAAGGTATGTTATAGTCATTTTCCTTGTACCGTACGAGTGGATGAAAAAAATAGACAAATCTTGGTAGAGAATTTTTTGGGAGAAAGAGCACCCAGAAGAACAAAATATCTAAACAATGTGGAAGTATCCGTGAAAGGAGATGATGTCCTGTTAGTTGGTCCCGATAAGGAAGCTTTAGGACAAACGGCGGCAAACCTCAAGCGTTGCTGTAAAATAAGGTTAAAAGACCCCCGAGTATTCCAAGATGGTGTATACTTATATAAGAAGCAAGCCGGCGAGGAAGTTCTCTGGGAAATCAAGTAAAAACTAAAAAAGGTGGAAAAAATGGGAAATGATGATAAAAGACTGATAAAATTACGTAAATCCATGAAGAAGCGTAAACCCTCCTTTCGAAGAGTAGAGTCTTGGCGATACGTGCGAGTAAAATCACCTTGGAGAAAAGCTATCGGTATTGATTCACAAACGCGTAAAAAGGAAAAATCTGGGGTAAAATCTCCCTCCGTTGGATATAGAGCACCAAAAAAAATAAGAGGGTTGCATCCTTCTGGTTACGAAGAAGTAAACATCACGAATATCGCGGAAGTTTCCGCAAGAGATCTGAATAATAAAAAGCATGCCATCAAAATTTCCGCTAGATTAGGAAATCGTAAACGCATGCTCTTGATCGAGCAACTTCAAAAAATGAACTTTAAAATCCTGAATGTGGGCCTCTCTCAAAGAGCTCTAGAAGAATTTGAGCAGATGCTAGAGACGCCTATAGAAGGATTAAAGGATGAGGATGAAGAATATTTAGATGTAGACGATCTGGAAGGTTCCTTGGAAGAAGAAGATAAGGAGTGAAGAACTAATAAACAAGAGGATATGAATCATGAATCTTAAAGCTCAAAAAAGGTTAGCTGCGGAGGTAATGAAGTGCGGTCAGTCCAGAATTTGGATGGACCCTTACCTAATTGAGGAAGTTAAACTGGCGATTACCCGAGAAGATATTCGTAATCTTATTGATGAGGGGATCATCCAGAAAAAACATAAAAAAGGAATTTCCAAATCTCGTAAAAATTTACGTCATTTAAGAAAGAAGAAAGGACGAGCAAGAGGTATAGGTAAGAGAAAAGGTGCAAAATATGCGAGATCTCCAAAAAAGAGAAATTGGATCAAGCGCATCCGTCCCTTGAGGAGAGAGCTAAAGAAATTAAGAGATAGGAAATTAATCGCACCTGGAACCTATCGTAAGCTCTATAAGAATGCTAAAGGTGGCATGTTTGACAGTGTTGCACACCTTGATCGTTATATTAAAGAAAATAAATTAATTAAAAGGGGTCGATAAAAAATGGGAAAGACTCCCAGGTATAGAAGACCATTTCGGAGAAGAGTAGAAGGAAAAACGAACTATCATAAAAGACTAAAGTTATTAAAGTCGCGCAAGCAACGGTTAGTCATCCGCGTCTCCAATAACCACGTTCGGATTCAAGTGGTAAAATCTGTATTGAAAGGAGATAAGGTATTAATTTCCGCGTATTCAAAAGAATTGGCGAAAAATTATGATTGGAAAGTTAATTCGGGCAATATTCCTTCTGCTTAT
The DNA here is from genome assembly GCA_964388035.1 of uncultured archaeon. Lineage (GTDB taxonomy): Archaea > Asgardarchaeota > Lokiarchaeia > Sigyniarchaeales > SOKP01 > JALGVJ01. The sequence continues at coordinate 9,799 of CAYLZE010000006.1, read as the reverse complement.
TTGACGGGCTATTTGGCAGGGCTCAGGGCTAAAAAAGCAGGATTAACTGAACTGGTTCCCGATCTTGGTCTTTTTTATCATCGCAATCGCGTGCTTGCTGCATTAAAAGGCGTGTTAGATGCGGGTATTGATATTCCTTATAATGAGGAATTTTTCCCCGAAACCCTTAATGAAAGAATTGACGGATCTCACATTACAAATTATGGTAAACTGTTAATGAATGAGGATCCAGACAAATACAAGAAATTCTTTTCGGGATATATTGAAAATAAGGTAAATCCCACTACTATCAGTCAAGATTTTAAAAAAATGTTAAAAGAAATTGAAAATAATGCATGATGAGTGAGAAACAATGAGTCGCGGTAGAAAATTTGAAGAAAGTTGGGTTCCAAAAACAAAGCTTGGAGAATTAGTTCAAGATGGTCTTATCACGTTAGATAAAATCTTTGAGAATAATCTAATCGTAAAAGAAAAAGAAATCATTGATGTTCTCCTGCCTAATCTTTCCGAAGATGTTATCACCATTAAGATGGTTCAATTACAAACTGCTTCAGGGGAACGCTCTCGATTTAAAGCAGTGGTGATAGTAGGTGCCGATGGGTACTTAGGAGTGGGCAGTGCCAAAAGCAGAGAAGTAGGTCCTGCTATTCGGAAAGCCATCGATAAAGCAAAATTGTCCATTATTCCCGTAATACGAGGTTGTGGAAGTGCTGAATGCGGATGTGGTGGGATACATAGCATTCCTTTTCGATTAAAGGGAAAGTGCGGTTCTATCAGAATCAAGTTAATTCCTGCTCCAGCGGGAGTGGGGTTGGCATCGGCAGATAAAGTAAAGCAAGTACTCAAGCTTGCCGGGATCGAGGATATTTGGAGTAAAACATTTGGAAATACAAGAACGAGTGAAAATTTAGTCAAGGCTACCTTCGATGCTCTTAAAAGTGCACATAAATATAGTTTTAATATCTAAAGGTTGAGTGGTGAGAAATGGTAATGGCAACCAAAAAAGTACAAGGAAAAAGTCCGGAGGATAATGGACTTTATTTCGCAATACGCATCCGCGGGGCTCCAGGAATGAATCGAAAAATATTAGATACACTAAAAATGCTTAGAATGCATAAGGTAAATCATGGGGTTCTGATTTGGGGCAAAGCTTCTTCTCTTGGGATGCTAAGAAAGTGCAAGGATTATATCGCTTATGGCAAGATTAATGAAAAAACGTTAATAACATTATTAAGAGTGCGGGGCAGAACTGAAGGAAATTACCCCCTAACGGATGAAAATGTGAAGAATCTAACGGAATACAAGGATATTAAACAATTAGCTAAAGCTCTTATCGAAGGAAAAATTGAATATAGAACAAACGATATTTTAAAAATTAAACCCGTGTTCCGCCTTCATCCCCCTAGAAAAGGACATCGTAAAACTATCAAACAGAGCTATCAAGAAGGGGGTACTCTCGGGCACGTGGATGAATATATTAATGAATTAGTTTATAAAATGATTTAAAAAAGGTGTTCATGATCTCATGAGAAAATTCCCAAAGAAAATCCGGAAAATGAGAGGTTCTAGAACTTGTGGATACGGTAGAGTAGGTCAGCACCGGGGACACGGACAGGTTGTTGGTAAAGGTCTTACCGCTCAATGGAAAAAAAGTTTATATTCTTATTATTTGAAGCAGAAACGCTTGGGATTTCCCAATCCTGCTTGGATTCACGGGAGTCATGGCTTTAAAAGACCCCAAGATATGGTCCGGATTGAAAAAATTAACACCATGAATATCAAGGATCTGGACTTGCAAATTGACCGCTTAGTCCAAGAAAATATAGCAACCAAATCAGGAAATACGTATTCCATAAATTTAGATGATTTAAACATTCAAAAAGTTCTGGGACGAGGAGAAGTTAACAAAAAGCTTAACATCACCGTAAAGAAAGCATCAAAAGGTGCCTTGGAGAAGGTCGAAGAAGCGGGAGGCAAGATAGTTTTGCTCTCGGAATCAAAATAAATTATCTTTTATCTTTCAAATCTAAAAAAACCTTATTTTTTTATTACTCGAATTTGGGTATTGGATTGAATCTTCTTAACTCTAAATCATTAAAATTTTCTTGTTTGAGAATTAATGTATAAAAGTTTATTCTCGTACTTTCTTTTACCACGTTCTTATATTTTTCTCCCTCATGGAATTAGAAAAAAGTATTGAAAATATGTTTTATTTATCTAAATAGGTTGAAATTAAATTGAGAACCCATCGTTTAATTTGTACGAGGTTTTTGAGCATTCCCGAGGAATGAGTCTCGGGAAATAATTCTTCGGGGGGAAGATTTTGGGTAATCTCCATCCATTTATTTAGAGCTAACTGCACTAAATTTGCACCTTCTGCTTCCATGAAGATAGGTACTACAGCAGCACTTTCTCGGGCATCACCGATAGCAAAATAAATTTTTCTTGTTAATCCTTTCAGCATTACCAGATTAGCACATTCATCCAATTTTCTTTCGACCAGAATTGTTTTAATTAGCTGAGTTTTAATCTCACTTTCCTTATTCGTATATTTTTCTTTTCGTGCTTGAAAGGTGGGCAAAATTTTTTGCTCCAATTCATCCACGGCTGCTTGATTAAAATATTGAGTGATTTGTAGATAATCTTCCAGCGTTTCAACCGAAATGAACGTTTTTTTATTGGTGGCGTATAAAATTGCTGAGGAACCTGCTTTAGTTTCATCTTGTGTTATTTTGATAAAAATATTTCTGGAACTTAGAGTATTGCAAGTGTGATAAGCCAATTCAAATAGTTCTCTACGATTTAAAGGATCATAATGAATTTGAATCTGCTTTGATGGCCATTCAGAAGTGATTACCGTTTCAAATTGATTTAATAGACGATTTTCCATGATTAAAAACATGCCTCATTTGTACATGCCATATATCATACAAATAACTTTCTTTATTAATAAATTTGTAGCATTAGATACGGATTGTGTATTTTTATTTAAAAGAATTAATAAAGAAACACTTTCTAACTTATTAATTATATCATTCATGCCATTTATAAGTCTTATCTTGATAATAAGTATCATTATCTGAGGATTTACTTGAATCGGAACAATTGGAATAGGATGGAAAAATAGGGCTTTAAGTAAAAAATACTGGTTTAGTTTATAAATTTAAATAATCTAAATCACAACCAAGTTTAACCTTACTAATCTTAAAAACAAGATTAATTTAAATCAAATAGTTGGAGCTCTAAGAATGAGGAAAGAATATTATATTCATGTTCATATGAAGCAAGGAGATGATCTTAGATGGATTTTGGAGAGAACTAGTTCACCACAAGAAGCATTAAAAATTTGGGCACAGGGGATGAGAGAAAATGCAGAAAGATTGGAGAAAATTGCCTATCTTTTCAAAGATAAATTTCTTGAAATCGAAGCAGATGTTCATTTCATTTCATTGATGGGTGATGAAAAAACATTAGAAAGAGCAGAAGCTCAAGAATTAATAGGTAGCGAAGAATTAGACGATGATGAATTATTCGATCTTGAAGATATTTCCGTTAATTTGGAAGAAAAGAATTTGAAAAAAGCCAAAGCCTTTAAAAGAGTCTCTTATAGATGCAAAAAACAACTATATTTTGAAGAATTCTTTACAGCAAATGTGAACGAGTTTTCTGAAGAGAAGATCTTCTCCTTATGGATGAACAAAAATCTAAATCTATTTTGTTGTGAATGCTTAGAACAGTTGAAATGTAATAATTGTGGAAGTTTTTTAGTATTGCATATCCAGGATGAGGATCAGTATTTTTACTGTCCTAATTGCGTGAAATCCCTCAAACAATCATATCATGAAGGAGATTTGGTAGAAGATTTTATTCGTTTATTAATTTCAAGTGAAAAATTGAAAATAATTCGATCGGTATTGTAACCGGCTTTTAATTCCGTTTTAAAAGGGGTTTTTAAAAATTATAAATGAAGGTAGATTTTCTTCAAATTAGCCGGAAATCGTGTAAAACTATCTAATTTGATGATATGCTCGTTCTAAGCGATCCACAGCATTAATGATATCCTCCTTAGTGGCACCGATTGCAGAGTTCATCACGATATAAGGAATGGGATAATTATCGCAACAAGTACCAAAAGATTTTTCTGCGGGATTATATACTCTTGGACCTGTAACTCTTATGTTGTAAAGAGCTCCACCCAAGGAGTATATCTTATCTCTTGGTAAATTCTTTAATGACATCATTACTGCCACGGGATTGAAAACGTTTAAGACTTTCTCCCCCAACTTGTCAGCAAGCTCTCCTAGTTTTTCTTCCAATAATCGCCGATTTTCTTGTTGTTTATTTAATAAATCTTGATATCCATTTATTCCTAAAGAAAGTGCAGAAACTAAAAATTGGACGACGGGAGTTGCATTTGCCCGTCCGGCATAGGTTCTACTTACCTTTGTCATGGTCTCTTTATTTGGAGAGGCAATAATCGCTCCACCTACGGGGGTGAGAAAATTTTTATCAGTCGATTGAATAATGGCGTCTACTCTTCCTGCATCGATGGCGGATCTTATTAATTTCATCCATTCGGGGTTTTGAACACCATATGCATTAATTACGATGTGTACCAAATCATTTTTTTTCGCAAACACGCTTATTCCTTTTATATCATCTGGTTCTCTAGGAGGAAAAAAGCTCGTCAAGGATATCACGGCAAAACAGCTTTCATCGTAATTTTGATGGATATCTTCTATTGGGATTCGCACTGCATCACCAAATATTTTACCATTTATTATTTTTTTATTTACTCCGACAAAATCACAAGCTTTTAACAAGGAATTGTGATCAACTTGAGGGATTAAAACAGAATTCTTATATATCGCTTGGGAATCGTTTATTTTTGGTCTCAAGGCACTTAAACATAAAGCTAAAGACATGCCCGTGCATAAGGGAACAACGATGGCTTTTTTAATATTGGGAAGACCAAATTTTTTTAAAAAATGACGAGCCAAATAATTCGCAATTTCATACATAATAGAACCTCCCGGAGCTTTCGGTTGAGGTGCTGTGAGAAATCCACTCCTCCCGATTCCATGGCAAAAGCCTGCCGAGGTTTGAAGGTGCAATTTGGTGGCAATTCGAGCTTCTCGTTCTCCAACCCTCGCAGCTCCTGCATCTTTATCCGTATCCATGTTCGACAGAATCTCCAACAAGTAGTTAATTTGTTCATCCGTCCAGGGGTCCTCAGGAACTGCTTTTTGCTCAAAAAGAATTTTTATTGGCTTTAAAAATTCATTCAATACTAATTGTCCTCTGTTGAGCATGTTCTGAGGAATGGGAGTGCTTGTAAAATATTGGATAATATTAGAAAAATCTACCATTTTAAGTTTCTTCTATAGTACTTGGATGTAATAAATACAATTAATAAGGTTTTTTTCAAGATATTTTTTTGCTAAATAAAATTAAATTCTCTTGAATAATATTAAGGAAAGTGAATCTTCAATAAATTATCCTTACCTGTTTGATTATCGATCAAATTTACTTAGATATAGGAATTTTCATTCATTAGAGAACTATTTAACCTAAAATTCTTTATAGTAGAAAAATGGCGGCCCTCGAGGAGATTATCGACCGAGGGGATTGTTCCCATCCATTATCGAACTCCTATCCCTCCGCGGGAAAACTGGGTTTGAAGCCCAGCGTCGGAGACCACTTATCGTCGAAAATCGAGGTGATTTAAAATTCCGACCGTCAAGGGCCACTTCTATAAGGCTTAACCTTTGATTTAAATTGAAATTTTCCCTTATTTTGAAAAAAATGATTATTTTACAATCTTGTCCGCAATATCCTCACAGCGGATACGTCTAATGCCGGGAGTGATTAGTCCAATTTCATGAACAGTATCCATGTAATTCACTATAATATGGCTAGTAGCACCAAAAATGGTATATATTTCTCCATTCGGAGCAGTAAATCGAAACTTCCCGACTCCAATCCGATCATTTTTAATCATGTAGGTTTTCTCTTTATAATTTTTCTTGTTGGCGAAAAAAGTAACGGGAATTTTAACGATTTCTTTAACTTCTGCTTCTTGTTTGACCATTTCCGTATTTTTTCGCACGTATCCTACAAAAGGAGTAATAATGAATCCTTTAGGGGTTAAATGATCATCCAGGCATCCCAAAATCTTTATATTTGTTCTTGGAATGCCTAATTCTTCATTAACCTCTCTTAATGCAGTATCTTCATAATTTTTATCTTTTTGGCCATCAAAAACGCCCCCAGCAAAACCCATTTCACCGGAATGTTTATCATCTTTTCTTTTTGTGCGACGAATTAATATTAATTCATAGGGTTGATTGTTTAAAGGTAATAATAAAACTACTACCGCAGATTTTACAAATCCAGGATGATTCATGGATAATCTTGAAGAATCGATATACTTTTTTAGGTTACTGGTTATTAAAGATTCATCAAATAGAAAATCAGATAGATTCATGATCCGTTCACTTCAAATTTATTTCAAAAACTCTTGGTAATTTCCTTCTTATATTTTATGTAATCCTTCAAGGATTTTATCTTCTCCAATTCAAAGCGCTTCATTCCAAGTTTTGATAACTTGATATCATACACTAATTCTATGAAATAGGTTATCATGAATCCCGTAGCCCCCCATACAGTATACTTTATTTTGGTTGCTTTATCCGTGTAATTAAAGTAAAAAATGGGAAATTTTTCGCTTTCAATCTCATAGGTTTTTTCTTTAAAATTTTTTTTGGTAACGAAGAAATTTATAGGAATTTTTAGGATGGTTTGCACTTCTCTTTCATCTCTTTTTAATGGTTCTTCTCGGTCGATGATTCCTACAAAAGGCGTGATGATAAATTTAGTTAAAGTGGGGAAATCATTTAGACACCCGAGAACCTTAACCTTCGAAGAAGGAACGCCAATTTCTTCTTCACACTCTCTTAATGCCGTATCTTTCAAGGTCTTATCTTTCAAGAGGTCAAACTTTCCCCCGGGAAAGGACATTTCTCCCCGATGTTTAAACCCTTTATTGCTGCGATGAATAATGATGATTTGAAACGAACCATCTTCCTGAGGAACCAGGGGAAAAAGAACTGCTGACTTTGTAAAATAATCATCATTAAGAGAGAGACGGGAGGGAGAATCACAGGGAATTAGCTTTTTTCGTATTAATTCTTCATCGAAGGGTAAATTTACTGTCGTTTCTTGACATCTCCGATTTTATTTTTAAATAAAAAGTATTTTACCTCATATTGTTAGAAAGCATAATTCCACTTAATTTCTCCTTTTTTTATTTATTTGTCATTCCCTTTAAGAAAAAATAATTTATCTAGAACTTGTATAATACCTGAGAGAATAAAAAAAAATTTTAATTTCTTTCATGTTTAACTTTTTAATAACTTCTAGAAATATGGAAAAAACCTAAAAAAATGAATAAGCTAACCTTACCGAATGGGAGAGATTTCTTTTATATTGATAAATTAACCGCATTATATGTTTATAATGAAATCTTTGGTGATAACGTATACTTGAAGCACGGGATTGAAGTAAATAAAGGGGACACGATATTTGATATTGGGGCAAACATAGGTCTTTTTTCTCTTTATATTTGCCAAAAAGCTCCGGATATTAAAATATACGCGTTTGAACCGATAAAAATCATATTTGAGGTGTTAACAGCGAACTTGACTGATCTCCCATGCGTTATAAAAAAACATAATATTGGATTATCGGATGTAAATGCAGAAACAGGAATTAATTACTATTCCAAAGTTTCCGCTGATTCTGCGATCGTCCCATTTGATATGGAACAAAAAGTGGATAAATATGTTGAAAATTACAAGGAAGCTGTCTGTAAAGACTTCCCCATGGCTAAAGTGGTTCCAAAATTCTTAAGAAAACGAGTAGTCCGTTCATTTCTCACGAAATTATATAAAGCAGAGAAAGTTCCTTGTACATTAAGACGGTTATCCAAAATCATTCAAGAAAATCATGTTGATAAGATTAACCTATTAAAAGTGGACGCTGAAAATTATGAGCGTCAAGTCGTCAATGGAATAGAAGATCGGGATTGGGATAAGATCGATCAAATATCCATGGAAGTGCATGAACATATTCGGAATGGGAAAAACTTGCTAAAAAGTTTAATTTTTTTATTGGAGTCCAAGGGATTTACCACTACCGTGGGTGAGGAAGATATAAGTGCGAAATTGGGCGTTTTCATGTTATACGCTAAAAAATAACACAACCAGTAATCAAAACTTGCAATATTTTCACTTTACCTCTTGCATATTTATTGGAAATAGCGCTTTTTTAAAGGATTCCTCATGAATCTTTTGGCTTTAAGAAAAAATATAAGAAATCATGCATTTTTACATTGTAATTAATTCAAAATAATAAATGGTAACAAACCCAGAATAACAGGGATATAAAATGAAATTACCTAAAGAGTTACGTGAGAAAAAAGAATTATCTACCACGGAAAAAAATAAAACCTGTTCGGTACACGATTGCAAAAAAACTGCAATTCGCTCTTTTTCTGAAAACTCGTATGCTAAATATGTTGAGAAAGCGGGTTTGAAAATTGTCGAAAATAAGCGGAAAAAAATATATCTTTGTAAAGAACATTATAATAAAGTGAAGAAAGTGAGAAAGGCACAAGAGAAACTGTACCAGAAAAAAGGATTCTTGGAAGATTCTGATGCGGGTGTTTTATAACCTTTTTTACTCTTCTTTTAGATTTCCTTCGGCTTTACGGAATCGCTGCCATTTTTTCATATAAAGAATCAATCGCGGAGTATTGTTCTGCAATGATTCCTAACGTGAGAAATGAAAGGGCTAACAAGAAAAGTAGAATACCTACTAATTTATTTCTCATTTTCAATTAAAAGAATGATTATAGTTAAAAATAATTTATTAATCCTCATTTTATCAATTCTTCCAAGGTTTTTATCTTGCTGTCTATTTTCTCGAGTTTCTTCTTGAATTCCTCGTCTTTTTTTGTAAATTCTTCCTCTTCAATTTCTTTGGCGGAATATCGTCCCTTATTTAGTTTTTTTAAACTAGAGGTTTCCGATCTTTCCATCTTAATTTCCTCAATCCATAATTCGATTCCATTCCTTAAATCTTCTCGTTCTTCTTTTAAGGTTTTTCTCTCTCGCTTATATTTATCCCTTAATTTATCAAAGGTAGCTTTATCTATTTTATGTAGTCTAAACTCTCGCGTGAGATTCTTGAGTTGAAACTCTCTGGTATTGATATCGTCATTTAATTTTTTCACGATAAATTCTCCTTGGATCTTTTGCTTGAGTTCATTTTCCTGTTGCTTGAGTTCTTCCGATACTTTTTTTACTGCCTCTAATTGAAGGCTGATCTTCTCTTGATAATCAACATCCACATCATAATCGGGAGCTTTGGCCATCCTAGATAAATCTCGAAGTTTATCTGCAAGAGCTTTCTTTTTCAGGTCAATATCGTTCAATTCAATATGTAAGTTGATTTGTTCCTTCACATCATCAGGAAGGGGTTTTGGTTCCCGTTTTTCTTCCTTATCCTTTTCCTTTTTGGATTTCTTTTTATCCTTTTTACCCTTTTTCCCCTCTTTTTCTTCTTCCTCCTCCTCTTCTTCTTCCTCTTCTTCTAATTCTTCCTCTTCCTCTTCTACTTCCTCGACTTCAATTTTTTTAACTTCTTTCTTCTTTTCTTCCTTTTTTGTATCTATCGCTTTTGGAACATCAGTTACTATGGGTTTACCGCAGTAAATACAAAACTTGTCACTTTCCTT